>NZ_JAXBLY010000002.1:0-326113 GCF_033963925.1 Rossellomorea sp. YZS02
AGTGTAACATGTTCATTTTGAACTTTTCATTGAAAAATGTTGACAAACTATTAGCTGGTTTAATTGAAGATGCTCCCAGACAAATGTAATTAAAAGGAAATAAAAAGGTTATTGTATGTTAATATATAACTGAATATTAAAAATTATTATAAGGGGTGGAATATGAAGTTTTATTCACTTATTTTGTTAAGTGTTTTCAGTTTGTTATTGGGAGGATGTAGAGTTATCCTTTTTGAAGAATCAGTTGAGGTCCCTAATTCAAAATATAAATTGGATGCTAAAGTTTATATAAAGAGTGCAAACATATTAATACGAAATAAGACCAATCTTCCTCCAAAGACCGAGTTAGCAATTTCTATTCAACCATATTCAGAAAATCAACCTTTAGGCAAAATACAAACATATGAAGTTGAGCCTCAAAAAGAGAATGTCACTATTACAACAGTTTTCGTGGATGAAGAAGGAAAGGTGGAACCAGTCGTAATCGATAGACCAGACCCTTCAAAAAGATACAGAATTGAAATATCAGTTAAAAACGAAAATACTGCCGAAGACAACAAGAAAATTTCACTTGCAAAGTATATCAATTTAATGAAAATTGAAGACCCAGATGGAATAGGAGCAAATTTGACCTTTTTATCTATGGCAGAGATAAAAGAGCTTTTTCAGACTCCTATGCAGGCAAACAAAAATGGTTAATATTACTTTATTAAAGGAACCTTCTGTTTTATGGAAGGTTCCTTTTAAAATACCGCCGCTTGTTATTCCATTAACCTGCCCGTTAGTTGAAGAACTGAATTTTCATACTCTTTAAATTTATTTTACCACATAATGTAATAAATCCTATATTTTTTCTCGCAACAGTTTGATAATAACATACCAATTCACAAGTAAAATAGCACCCTAATTCGCACAATGACAATAGCCATTGTCACGTTGTTATTATGGGTGCTATTTATTATGTTATTTTGTTGTTATTTTCTTGTAAAACGCCTATATATCAATACAAACGGTTCTGCTATTTACTGTGCTATAAGGTATGCTAATTCATATGCCATTTGCGATGTTTCTCCACAAAAACTGAACTACTTACCTATAAAAGGATTTGCTTTCTTCTTTCTTACACCCAGCCCAGTGCCCTGACAATGGTGGCTACAAGGAATGTAACACCGATGGCAATCGCTGTGGGGATCGCAAAGGACATGAACGTCCATTTCTTGCTTTTCGTTTCTTTATAAATATTCACAAGGGTCGTGCCGCAAGGGAAATGGAGCAGTGAAAAGAGCATCATATTGAGTGCCGTTAACCAAGTCCATCCATGACTGACGAAAACCGCTTTTAATTCTGTCAGATCATCAAGCTCAAGCATCGCTCCCTGGGAAAGATAGGCCATGATCAGAATCGGCACGACAATTTCGTTGGCAGGAAGTCCGATGATGAAGGCTGCCATGATGAACCCATCCATGCCGAGAGCCTGCCCGAATGGATCAAGGAAATTGACGAAATGCATAAGAATGCTCGTGTCACCGATATTGATATTGGCAATGATCCACGTGATGATTGAAGCTGGCGCTGCCACGATCACAGCTCTTTTTAACACATACCATGATTTATCAAGACTGGAACGTAACACGGTATTCCAGATTTTTGGGCGACGGTATGGCGGCAACTCAAGTGTGTAATGAGTCGGAACCCCTTTAAGGGCTGTTTTGGATAACACCCACGATACAGCAATGGTCACGGTAATCCCGATCAACACCATGGTCATGACCATTCCTGCCGTCACAAGGGAAGCCATTCCCCCTGCATATCCTGCTGCCATGAATAAAGAAGCGAGCAGGATCAGTGTCGGCCAGCGTCCATTACAAGGAACAAAGTTATTCGTCAGGATGGCAAGCATACGTTCTCTAGGGGATTCAATGATCCTGGTCGACATGATGGCAGCAGCGTTACATCCGAAGCCCATTGCCATCGTCAAGGATTGCTTTCCATGTCCCCCTGCCTTCTTAAAGAGGCGATCCATGTTAAAGGCAACCCGTGGTAAATATCCGTAGTTCTCAAGCAGTGCAAACGCCGGAAAGAAAATCGCCATAGGCGGAAGCATGACGCTGATGACCCACCCTGTACCCCTGAAGAAACCGAGTACCAGCACACCATGGAGCCATGCAGGTGCATTCATGGCATTAAAGAACAGGGTCAGCTGTCCCTCCATCCAGGCAAATCCTTCTGCAAGCATACCTGATGGGACGTTTGCCCCGGCGATGGTCAGATAGAAGACCGCACCAAGCATGGCAAGCATGATCGGAAATCCCCAAATCGGAGAAGTCAGCACTTTATCTAGCTTTTCTGAATGAATTCGATCTTTATTTTTGTACTTCACGACTTCCTGGCAGATCCCTCTGCTTGTCGAATAAATGTTTTCGACGATTTCATCCCGAAGGTTGTCACTCGACATCCCCTTGGCATGATTGAATAAATACGCGAGGCCCTGATCTCCTTCATGTGGTTGCATTGATTGAGACATTCGTCATTCCTCCTCCCTTACGTTCCCTCCGGAAGTAACCATTCAACGAGTTTAGTATACTTTCATCACCATCTAATAAACGCAAGGAAATCCATCGAATCGGAAACTCATCCCCAATCATTTGCCGTACTTTGGGTGAGAGTTCTTCAATTTTTGCTTCGATATCCTCTGAATAGGTCATGCGATACGGAGTGGTCGGTACATTTCCTTGAGCCATTTCATGGACGGTATCCAATAACTCTTTGATGCCCGTCTTATTTCTTGCCGATATCTTCACGACAGGTACACCGAGTTTTTCACTGAGCGCCACACTATTTACTTCAATTCCTTTTTTCTTTGCTTCGTCCATTAAGTTAAGGGCCACGATCACCCGGTCTGTCATTTCCATCACT
Organism: Rossellomorea sp. YZS02; assembly: GCF_033963925.1. NCBI lineage: Bacteria > Bacillati > Bacillota > Bacilli > Caryophanales > Bacillaceae > Rossellomorea > Rossellomorea sp. YZS02. The sequence goes on from NZ_JAXBLY010000002.1 coordinate 2,917, forward strand.
TGTAGTGCGAGGTTCATATTTCTTTCCAAGGACGTTGCATCGAGGACCACAAGTGTCACATCCGGTTTATCGAAAATAATATAATCGCGGGCGACCTCTTCGTCCGCCGAATTGGAATAAAGAGAGTACGTTCCTGGCAGATCAACAATGGTAAAATCCGATCCGTTGTGCTTGAACTCACCTTCAGCGTGAATGACGGTTTTCCCAGGCCAGTTTCCAGTGTGCTGACGTAAGCCGGTCAACAGATTGAATAACGTACTTTTTCCTGTATTCGGATTTCCCGCAAGAGCGATTCTGTATGAATCCATTGTTACGCACCTCCCAATTTCTCTACATATATCCGTGAACTTTCTTCTTTTCGCAGTGCGATCGTCGTGTCACTGACCCGAAAGGCCATAGGGTCCCCGAGTGGACTTCTTTGGACGACGGCCACTTCAGATCCCTTCACAAACCCTAAATCCAACAGTCTTCTCCTCATTGTTCCTTCTAATGATAATGATGTTATAAGAACGCGGTCCCCTGGCTTACATTCAGAAAGAGGCATCGTTTTGACTTCGGACATGTTTCATTCCTCCGGTAAATTATATTGTCTATATATTAAAAAGTTTCCCTTGTGCAAATTATATGTTCATCTTATTCCCTTCACCCCTAAAATGTCAAACAAAGTTTCATATTTTTGTAGATTTTTTATATGGACGTCCATTAAGAAAAAAAAGAAGCATCTGCCAGACAGATACTCCTTTTTGAATCAGACATATGGAACTCACGCATCAACCAAGATATCCTAATAAATCAAGTTCTCCCTCTTTCCAACCTTTCCCACCAACCGCTTTAACCATTAGTTCATTGATGAATTCATGTCCAATTCCGTAAGTCGTTTGATCCTTATCCTTGATCTTTAACCACTTGCATCGATTCTGTACCCTTTGGAACCCGTTTCGTTCATATAAATCAGGGTCATCAGCGAATAACACAATATAGTCAATGTTCCGATCATGACAGAATTCATCGATTTTTTTTAATAATTGAGATCCGATCCCCCGGGAACGCATATTGGATGAAACACATACATCAATAAGACTCAACACATTTATACGCTCTCCATTCAGATTCATTACTCGATAATCACATGCGATATGTCCAATCAAACGATCCTCTATGTATGCAAGAAATCTTAAGTGGGGCTTCTGTTTGAAATAGATCCTGTCCACAGGATATTCCCCTCCGAAGCACTCACATAGTAACCGTTGCAAGCGATCTTGAATGTCTCCGTTTATATCAAATTCCGAAATTTTTCTTATTTCAACAGTATTCAATATCTCTTCCCCCCATGGATAATCAACATGCTTACTCTATACGGGCTTCTCCTTTGCAAAGGTACTCCTCCCGTTGAACCACTTCACTCATCTCCTTTTACTTCTTTATTATATATACGGATAGGATCAATCAATTGTTTCACCATCCCCCAAAGAAGAGTTCTTCCAATCACAACACATGATTAACAATCCAGACTTGTGGTAAGTTAAACATGTTGGAAATAATGGATAAGGAGTGAATAGTATATGTCAAATAAAGATCAAATCAAACAAGACATTTTAGATGCTTACCATTTCAGACATGCAACTAAAGAATTCGACCCGAATCAAAAGGTGTCCGAAGACGATTTCAGGTTCATTATGGAAACGGGTCGACTGTCTCCGAGTTCATTCGGGTTCGAACCGTGGAGGTTCCTGGTCATTCAAAATCCTGAACTTAGAGAGAAGATTAAAAATACCGCTTGGGGAGCATATGGAAAACTGCCTGAGGCAAGTCATTTCGTTATAATCCTGGCAAGAACCAAACAAGATACCAAGTACGACTCAGACTACTTGCAGGACCATTTTAAAAATAAAAAGAAGATGCCTGAAGATCATTTGGCAAAGTACTTAGAGCGGATTGAACAGTTCCAGAAAGTTGATTTCGATCTGCTTGAAGGAGATCGACCTCTATACGACTGGGCCGGAAAGCAGACGTATATTGCCCTTGGAAATATGATGACCGCCGCTGCCCAGATCGGGGTAGATTCCTGTCCAATCGAAGGATTCGATATTGAGAAAATGAATAAGCTCTTGGAAGAGGAAGGCCTGCTTGAAGACGGTAGCTTCAGTATTTCCGTCATGGTGGCTTTCGGTTACAGGGTCAAGGATCCAGCGCCGAAATCCCGTCGTCCATTTGAAGATATCGTGAAGTTTGTCTAATATGAAAATGACCCCGGTTCACATCACCGCGGGTCATTTTTTCATTTCAGTCTATTGTTTGAACCAATCCGCTCCCTCATCCATGTGAACAAAGGGAATGTCTGTATCCACTGCACCCGTGATTTTATCCTTCCCGGTATCCTTCCCATTCAGCCACTCTGCAAAATCAAACTCAACCGGCTCCCTATCCCCTCCAAGGGCGAACCATGCTTTCATTTCTTTCGGGAAGTAAGCCGATGTATGAATTGTCCCTGCCCAGCTGCCGTAAAGATCCGAGAATACCCCCTTATCCGTGTCATTCATTAATCGGAAGGCACTATAAGCGTCTTTATCACCCGTTTCCTTGATGACTCCCAATCTCCGCTTAGAATCGACCAGGTGATTACGGTTCTCTTCGGTCATCACTTCAAAATGATTCGTGCATGCATTGGACTGCCTTACCTCCACACCACGCGGTGAGGTCTCGACGATAAACGTTTCCCCACTCCTGTCATAGACGACATAGCTGAATGAGTGCCGATGAGGGATTTCCTTCAACATGTCAACGGCTTCGATAACATCTTTACAGGATTCAAGAATCAATCGTCCGATCATGCAGCAGATGAAACCATCACCGGGATTCTTCCGGTGCATGAAGTTATACCCCAACGCAAGGCCATTTTCGTTCATGCCGTCCATCCTGCCGGTCACGCGCTGACTTGGACCGATGATCGCGTATCCTTTATCACTCGGTTGATAAAATGTATAGCGTCCCTCGTAGGTTTTAGGGTGGTAATCATAATTTCTGATTAAATAATCCTTTCCTGTGACAATGGAACATCCGGACTTCACATAATCTACCCGGTAGCCACCAAATTCCTTCAGAACCCGTTCCATCGGCCATTCGAGGGATTCCTGCAGCCCATGTAGTTCATCCCAAATCCCTGAAGCAAATCGTTTGATCGCAGTTTCCGTTTCTTTGACGTTGATCGAAAAGCGCGGCTTTCGCACCTTCCACTGATTCTCACGATTTCTAACCGTAATGGAATCCTTTATCCGCTCACCCTGCATATAGCCAAAGTCATAATGAGAGCCTCGAAATTGAATCACGTCGCTATGTATTGTTTTCATGACTAAAACCTCTTTTTCATCAGATTCTATTCTACAAGGATAATAGAATGGATCTGAAAAAGAAAGAAAACACCATTCTCTTATACACGCTTATCAACCGGAAGAAAAACAATCATTACAAAGCATATGACGAACGCCATCCCCGTTACCAATTCCGCCATAAAATAACCGATGGCGCTCATGAACTCGTCCTCTCCTGGATATCTGGGGACATACGTCACCCATTTATAAAGAATAAACAAGAACAGGAACAAATAAAAACTGCTTCCCACCATCCCCACTTTCAGTCGCTCACCTTTTCCCCAATCCCTAGAATATACAATCGATTGCCAAGCGAGGACACTCGAAGCCGTTGCTGCCGCCATGACCACAAGGTGAATGAATGGAATCATCATAAAGGTCATACCGTACAATATTAACGCTGTTGCACTAAATAAAAATAGATTCAACCCAAATAATAAAACTCCCATTAACCAGGGATTTCGAAACCGTTCATGCTTACTTAAGGATACAATCCATTTAAAGGAGTACGGTTTTTCACGAGATCTTCTCATGAAAAAGAACAGACCGATAAGCCCTAACACTACTATCAATGTCATCTGACTTTCCCCTCCTACCCTTTGTTGTTATATACGATCGTTACGATAAACCCAACGTATATTTTACCATATTTTTCTTGGTTTTAGTGCCTAATCATCGATGAAACAGGTACGTATCCCCTTCCTTCGTTCAGCATCGAGAGAACTAAAAAGAACGGCCTCATCGACCGTTCCTCCCATCCTTATTTCTTCTTTAGGATAATTTCATCAATAATCCCATATTCCTTAGCTTCATAGGCACTCATGAAATAATCACGATCTGTATCAAAGGCCACCTTTTCTACGGTTTGCCCCGTTTTCTCAGCGATGATTTCATTGATATGCTCCCTTAATTTCAGGATGCGCTTTGCAGAGATTTCAAGATCTGTCGCCTGACCACGTGCGCCCCCCAAAGGCTGATGAATCATGATTTCACTGTTCGGAAGGGCAAATCGCTTCCCTTTAGTACCTGCCAGAAGAAGCATCGCACCGAATGATGCCGCCATTCCCGTGCAGATCGTCCGCACATCAGGGCTGATATACTCCATCGTATCAAAAATGGCGAATCCTGCTGAAGTCGAGCCCCCGGGACTGTTGATATATAAAGAGATATCCTTTTCTGGATCATCCGCCGCAAGAAATAACAGTTGAGCCACAATACTATTGGCCATATGATCATTCACTTCATCACTCACCATGATGATCCGGTCCTTTAATAACCGTGAGTAAATATCGTAGGAGCGTTCTCCTTTACCGGATTGTTCAATCACATAAGGTATTGCATTCATGAATGTTTCCTCCCTCATTCGTTATGCTGCCATTGAGAGGACAGTTGAAGACGAAGGAGATGCCTGTGCCATCATGTGGACAGTACCAGTTGCAATCAGCGTCGGAATGTAGGCAAGCAGGAGACTTGGATCCTGGGCTTTCAAGCAGCGATACAAAATGGCGTTCAGCTCTTTTTGAAGAGCATCCTCCCCGTATGATTCACTTTCGCTCCATTCATCGTCACCAGAGATCTTTTTCAATTTGGATCTGGAACGGTTCAGCAACGCTTTTACAGCGGTTTCCGTCAGGTTCAGTAAATCGGCCACTTCAGAAATCTTGTACTGAAAGGCTTCCTTTAATACGAAGGAAATCAGCTGTTTCGGAGTCAGTTGATCGGACAGCATGTCAATTGTATCGGGGCTGACCCACTCTTTTGAAAAGTATTCTAAAGCATATTCCGGAACTGAACCGATCAATTCCCTGCTCTCTTTCCGCCCTTTATCGATCCAAAGATGGTACGCCATTTTCTTTAGTAGCGCAGGACTCCAATCTTGATAGTCAGGGTATCGGATGAGTGCTTTATATACAGATTCCTGGGCAAGATCTTCCCCGTTCCATTTATCCTTCGTCAGAAAATAGCAGTATCGTACCAGTTTTGGTACCATTTCCTCTATCGCCTCATCTACCCGGTTGTACACCGACCTCATTTGCATTGTCTTCACTCCTTTGCATCCTCTCATGGCTATAACGGATAAGTATGGAAAAAAGATATGGGTAAGAGCATATTTTACTCTTATTATATCCAAGGAGAGGAGTATTCGTCATAAATTGGTTTCCTTTCGGTCACTTGTGCTAAAGTGAAATCATAAAAATCGTTTATAGAAATGAGGTGCCCTTATGATATCAATTCTTGTGGTTGATGATGATCCACATCTGCGAAAGCTCGTCCGGGTGTATTTGGAGCAAAATGGATACATGGTGACAGAGGCAGCAGACGGGGAAGCGGCTTCTGCTACTCTCCTCCATCAAGCCGTCGATCTGGCCATTGTCGACCTGATGATGCCGAATAAAGACGGATTTCAGCTGGCAGAGGAAATAAGGTCCGACTATGATATCCCGATCATTATGTTGACGGCCAGGGGCAGTATCACGGATAAGGCCAAAGGATTCCAGGCAGGGACCGATGATTATATGGTGAAACCATTCGAAAAGGAAGAGCTCCTCTTCCGGGTCCAGGCCATCTTGAGACGTTACGACCGGGCCGGTTCCCAAACTGTCCGCATCGGAGACATGACGCTTGATAAGCGATCTTATGAGGTGAAAACCGGTAACAGAACCGTGATCCTCCCCCTCAAGGAATTTGAACTCTTGTATTATCTAGCCAGCTTCCCGAATCGCACCTTTACACGGGATGAGCTCATCCAGCATGTATGGGGAATGGACTTTGAAGGGGATGACCGGACCATCGACGTCCATATCAAAAGACTACGTGGACGGTTCCAGGATTCTTCCCACTCCTTTGCCATCATGACCGTGCGGGGAGTCGGCTATAAATTGGAGGTATCTAAATGAAGAGCCTCTATATCCGGATCGTGTTGGTGACGCTCTTTATCATGATGGTAAGCAGCTTGATTGCCTTTATTGGCTCCAACCTTTATTACCAGAAGATCTTAAAGCCTTCCAATGATAAGAAAAACACTGAAATCGCCCATGACGTAGTGGACTTATTTGAAGCTGCCTCCATGGATGATTCCACGTTTTTTGAAAAGACGGCAAAACTCAGTTATCAATTTTACATAACGGACGGAAAGGGAGACGGAACATTTTACGGAGCCGATTTTCGGAATCAGACACTGTCGCAGGGCGTGATAAAGGATGTACTGAATGGCCATACATACCACGGCATGGCTGAATATCCCTCCACCACGTTTGTGACCGGCTTTTTCTCAAATGAATTGTCCAACTCGATCGGTGTCCCGATTGAAATCGACGGGAAATCGCATGCCTTGTTCATGAGACCGGACATCAAGCAGCAGTTCAACGAGATCCACATCCTCCTGGCTGTCCTGCTCTTCCTGACGATTGCCCTCAGCATGCTGATTGTCTTCTTCAGTACAAGGTATCTGGTGAAACCGATCAGGGAGCTCACCTCTGCTACGAAGAAGATCGCCGGTGGGAATTATTCGATACAGCTGAAGGAAAATCGGCAGGATGAGATCGGGACTCTTGCCAAATCATTTATGTCTATGAGTCGACAGCTCATGCAGGTTGAACAAATGCGTCAGGAATTTGTTTCGAATGTGTCCCATGAAATTCAGACACCCCTTTCATCCATGAAAGGGTATGCGAATCTGCTGCGCTCCCCTACCCTTTCGACGGAAGAACTGGATGCCTACACAAAGGTGATCGAATCTGAAAGCACCCGGTTGTCAAAGGTAAGCAAACAGCTTTTGACCCTTGCCTCTCTTGATAAAGACCAGGGAGTCATCAAGCATGAATCTGTTAACTTGACCGGGATGCTGCAAACTCTCATTAGCCAGACAAGGTGGCTGTGGGAAGAAAAGGACCTTGCCCTCTCACTGGAGGCGGATGAGGTAATCTGTTCAGGAAACGAAGACCTGCTTTACCAGGCCTTCGAAAACCTTTTATCCAACAGCATTAAATATACTCCCCCTGAAGGTGAAATCCGTCTTTTCCTTCATAAAGACCAAAGAGGCATCACGTTTAGGATCGAGGATACCGGTATCGGCATCCCTCCGGAACATATCGGGAAGGTCTTTGATCGTTTTTACAAAGTGGACGAGTCACGCAGTCATGAACGAAACAGCAGCGGACTCGGTCTCTCCATCGTCAAGAAAATCATTTTGCTCCATCAAGGAAACATTCATGTAGAGAGCATTCCAGACGAAGGGACTGCCTTTACGGTGACTCTGCCTTAACCCTATGTTCATCTTCCGTTCATACTTCCCTTTTATGATGAAGGGGAAGTAATGAAAGGGAAGGTGATTTTTTTGTTTCTTGCATGGAAAGAAATTCGCTATGCCAAAATGAAGTTCTTATTGATTACAGGCATTATCACATTGATTACCAGCCTGGTGTTATCGATATCCGGACTGGCCAATGGTTTGTCCGAAGATAACGCCTCTGCCATAAAAAACATGACGGCCAATACGTACATCGTAGAAGAAAGCGATCAACATCAGCTTGAACGATCAATGATGATCCCTGACGAAGTCGACGCTGTACAAGGAGGTTCTCCATTAGGGTTGAAAATGGTGGAAATGATGCATGACGGGGAAGCCGTGAATATCAGCCTCTTTTCATTAGACAAGGAGAGTCCGTTCATGCCTGCGGGAGAAGAAAATGTAGAACTAGCTCCTTATGAGATATTGGCAGACCCAAGCTTACAGGGTGAAGGATATAAAACCGGAGATTCTCTCACCTTTCAAGATAAAAAATGGGTCATTCGGGGATTCACTGAAAAACGATTCAGCTATGGTCATACTCCGGCCATGTTCACATCGATGGAAACATGGAAAGATTTTTTGAAAGATGACCTTACGTACCAGGCAGTCCTCTTCACAGACTTTAAAGGGGTCGACATCCCTTCCAAACTGGACGCGGCATCCAAGGAGGACATCCTTTCCAATGTACCCGGTTATTCTGCTGAACAGGGGTCATTAAAGATGATGGTAATCTTTCTCCTTATCATTTCGGCAATTGTCCTGGCAACGTTCTTTTATGTCATGACGCTGCAGAAGCTTCATCAATACGGAGTACTGAAAGCGATCGGAGCCAAAGCAGGCATGCTCCTGCGCGCCCTTTTTATCCAGATTTCCATTCTTTCTATCTTCGGGATCCTGACCGGAAATACCCTTACGTATGGATTGACACAACTGATTCCAGGAGATGTCCCGTTTGAATTATCTTCCGGGATGATCCTGTTAAACAGCGGTTTGATCTTGGTCATGGCATGGATTGGTTCACTTCTGTCGTTTAGAAGCATTATGAAGGTCGATCCATTAGAAGCAATCGGAGGGGTGAAATAAAATGACATCCATTTTAGAACTAAACGGGGTTACAAAGACATACAGGCAGGGACATGAACAACTTACAGTGCTCGATCATCTTTCCATGAGGGTCGGCAGCGGGGAATTTGGTGCGATACTCGGGCCGTCCGGTTCTGGTAAGAGCACCCTACTCTCCATCGTCGGGGCCTTGACCAGTCCTTCAAGTGGTGAAGTGATCATCAATGGGCGTAACGTCCACGACATGAACGGAAAAGAACAAACGTCCCTCCGCCTGAAAGAAATCGGCTTCATCTTTCAGCAGTCCAATCTTGTTCCATTCTTAACGGTTGAAGAACAATTATTTCTTGTCGGAAAGCTCAGCAAACAAAAAGATCGCCTTCAGGAACGGGCATTGGAATTATTGACTCATTTAGGACTTGAAGAACGGCTCTCCCATTACCCGGAGCAGCTCTCAGGCGGGGAACAGCAGCGGGTCGCCATCGCACGGGCCCTCATGAATGAACCAAAGCTGATCCTTGCCGATGAACCTACCGCAAGCCTCGACAGAGAACGCGGAAAATCAGTGGTGGACTTATTGGTAAAAGAAACGAAAGAGAGAAATATCGCTACCATTATGGTCACACATGACGAGACGATGATCGGGAAATGTGACTGGGTTTATCGTATGGGATAAGAAAGAAAGTGCCTGGAAACCGTCAGGCACTTTCTTCATTTTGCTTCAATAGTCCCTTCAATCTCTCGGGATCATCGACTCTCAAAGCCACTTTAGACACCTCTTCTTTTCTACCCATGAACAACGTCGCTTCGACAGTCTCCTTCAAGAACAGGATCACTTGAGGATGTATGTCTTCAAAGTCTTTCTGCATAAAGACCATGGTGCCTTTATTTGGTTTCTTCTCTCCCCATTCTACCCGCTCGATGTTTGACAGGGGCAGAATCAGTCGCTGCCTCAGTCCCTGAGCCATGTGCATCGAGCCATTTTTCACTTCTACAGGATGCAATCGTGTAACCTGGATTTCCGCCAGTACGAGGACAATGCTATACACGTTTAAAACGAGCAGAATGAATGACAGGATCGGAAATTTAGTGTGAAGCCACCAGTGAAGACCGATTGTTTCGATGGCTACGGCATGGATGAGCATGATATTCATGGCGATTGCACTGGTTTTATGATGCATTGTGACCACCCCGTCATGATTAGGGACTTTTTTCCGCCAGCTGAAGAAGGCGTAGTACACCATCAGAATCTCAGATGCCACGATTCGAATGAGAGGAAGTCTGCTTACCTTTCTTTCCACTGCAGGAAGGAATGAAAAGATTGGACCTGTTTGGGATGACCTCATTTCGGCCCGGATGACCGGGATTCTCTTGAGAAGAAGGAAGATCAGGCCCAGTTCCGCCAGAAAGAACAATGCTTCAAAGCTAATACCGGAGTACAGAAGAATCGTATAGGGAGCGAAGAATTCTTCTGGGATGAGGACTCTTGCCATCACCAATGCAACTACGATTAATCCGGCGGCCTGCTTTTTTGACACTTTAAAAGCGGCATAAGCAAGTGCCGGTGAAATGATGACCAGATCGACTAAAGATCCAATTACGGCACCTCGATCAAGTTCTTTGACCAGGAATTGCTGCACGATTGGTTGATAAAGCATGACATTGCTGAAGAGGACGAGTGTTAACAGGGCAAGTGCCCATAGTGACCATTTCGAGTTTCGGAGAACCATGTTCACACCTCCAATTTACATCTATTCCATTTACTTACATTATAACTCTTTCAACTTATTTCTGAAATCTTCTTCCCTTAGAATCTTCAGCATGAATGAATTCAAACTCCCTGAAATCTTTTCTAACTCCCCTCTTTCCAGCTCGTTTGTAAAGATGGCAACCTCAGTTGAATTCCCATCTTTATCTGTCGCGTACGCAGCATTCGTGACAAGAAACTCCGTCGATCCCCCTTTTTGCCCGGCATGCTTTAGCCAGTCTTGATTGTTGGGATTCTCCATGATCCCTTCCATGACCGCATCCAATCGTTCTTGTGTTTCACGTTGAAAATAGGTCTTGGAATTGAGTTTCCCCATAAGTGTTGCGTATTCAAAAGTAGTACTCCGGGTCAGTCTGTCGGACCAAATTTTGTCCAGCCCTTTACTTGAATGCTCATTCTCAAGGTACAGACCTTTTTCCCCCTCTTTTAACTGTTGTGAAATAATTTGAGCGATTCGTATGTATTCCTCTATTGACATTTCCTTAACCTTTGTCTCGATATAGTCATCAGTATAGGAAGGATCTTTCATCTTCAAGTACGTTGGAATCAGCATGGCCCCTGAAATCGGGTAGAGAGCCTCATGTTTTTCAATATTCAGTTCATCCAGTGACTCGTTGATTGTTTCCAATCCCAAGAGATCGATTAAATAGTCTGTGTTTGCATTAGAACTGAAAGCAATCATTCCTTTTACCACATTTTCAAGGGTCGTACTATTTCCAAGAAGAAGTCCATTTTGTTTCGAATACTCTATCCAGCCTTCATGGGCTCCGCCATCCGTATCCGGAATGTAGTATCGATCAAGCTCTTCCAGAGAAATGTTGCGGGAAGGATCTACTTTTTTCTCCTCGCATTGCTTCGCATATTCAATGGCCACGATGGTCTTCATCGCACTTGCTAACGGGAACATCTCATCTTCCCTGACGGATGCGAGCGTTTCCCCATTCCGAATCACCATTAAGCTCCAATTCTTATGATGTTTTAAATGGTTGATCAGATAGTCGGGATCATTTTTTCCCGCCCTCTGTCTAATGCCTGCCACAATGATGATCAAAACGACAATCAAACCAACTCCAATAATGAGTAAAGCAACCTTCATTTTCTTCGCTCCTGTCTTTATTACGGTTAGTATATATACGATCAGTAAATGGGAAATGTTTCATTTTTTAAGGCTGTTTTCTTAAACATTGTTGCTTTTGGATGTAGCGAGTGGCTGTTGATTTCCGCTACAGGTGCTCGCTTTCCGCGGGGCTGGCGGTGAGCCTCCTCGGCTGCGCCTGCGGGGTCTCACCTGTCCAGCTACGGCGGCTAGCCCCTCGAGGTCATAAGCTAAATGGTCCAAGAAGGCAAAAGAACGCCTTCTTAGCCCATTCATCTTATGCTTGTCGGGGCTGAACGAGCCGCCTCCGCATTTCGTGCTGTCCAGCGTTTCCCGCAGGAGTCGAGCACCTTCCGCTCCAATCAACTGACGCAAAGTTTGACTATCATAAAGGAAATGTGGAGATTGCCTATGCCACTGCTTTTTCATTCTTTGCTGTGACTGATGTTATTTAATAGTCCTTTACTCTTTTTAAACTGATGGTCATAAACCATTTTGCTCTGTCAACTACTTACTACTTTAGAGGGTGAAGGGAACTGCGTAGACTCCTACGGAAAACGGGCGTGCCGAGACCCCGGAAGCGGTTTTTGCTGAGGAGGCTCGGCCGAATGTCCGTGGAAAGCGGAGAGAGCAGTTCCCTTCACCCTCCTGCACTACAACTTAAATGACAGTGCATCGTAAATTTTAGTTTGTATTCAATAGTAAAAATCTTTGCGAAAACAGCCTTTTTAGAACATAAAAAAACCTATCCACCACGTGATGGATAGGTTTCATTCATGCTGCCTGTTTTTTGCCGGCTTCATTATTTTTCAAGAACATGTACAGTGACGCACCGAAAATCACAATGTACCCAATGATGCTGTATACATCAGGTATTTGCCCAAACAGGAAGATGCTGATAAGGGCGGAATAAACAACCGTGGAATAGAAGAAAATTGAAATCTCCCTTGCAGGCGCAAACTTGTACGCAATCGTGATCCCGAACTGACCTACTGTAGCAAAGACACCTGCTGATAACAGATAAACCCACTGTTTCACGCTCACCGGTTCATAAAACCCGATCACAAACGGCAGCAACACGACGGTCGTAAAGAAGGAGAAGTAAAAGACGACTGTATAAAACTTTTCCCTGCTCCCGAGCACCCGGAGGACCGTGTAGGCACCTGCGGCAAAAATAGCGGAGAACACTCCTGCCAGATACGGGATGACATCAAAAGAAAAAGCCGGTTTGATGATGAACAATGTCCCGATGAACGCAATGATGATCGCCACCACCTGAAAGACGCGCGTCCGTTCCTTCAAGAATAGAGCGGAGAAGATGATGGTCAAAAATGGACTCAGCTTGTTCAGCATATCGGCATCCGATAACACGAGATGATCGATCGCATAGAAGAACAGCACAATTCCAACAGCACCTAATGAGGAACGCAGCAATAGCAGCTTTTGATTTTCTCTTTTTCCAAATAGCCTTTCCTTATGATACCGGACAAAACCAAGTGCAATGAATGCAGAGACGATATTCCGGAAGAAGGTTTTCTGTATCGTCGGCACATCCCCGGACAGCTTGACGAAAGCCGCCATCAAGGAGAAGCCGAACGCTGATAGTAGTAATAGTAATATGCCTTTATTTCGATTTGACATTATATCCTCCAGTGATAAACAATTTCGCAACTAAATTAGTGTAACAAAAAAATGACGCAAAGAAAAAAATCCGAACCTTTTTACCAATTAAAGGAATGCAATTTGAACCAGTTGGGTATAGGAACAAGCAGGATGTGCACTCATGGTCTAGGAAAATACTCCTCACTTCACGGGAAATGAAACATACAGGACCTTCATCCGTAAATACATACCATGAAAAAAGCAGAGGTGACCAGTTTGACTTTACTAGACGTACTGCAGGAGAGATTTTCTACATTCAAAGTGGAAGATGATCAGGAGATTACAGGACCCTCATCCCCTTCCTTCCGAAATCGGAAACGACTCAGGACACCAGCCTGTGGAATCGGTTTACCATTGATATGGATGACCGCACGGCGACTATTCAATATCGCTATCGATATAAAGATGCTCGTTAAGAAAACAAGCACCTGATCACATGTCAGCAGGTGCTTCTTCTTTTTTTGGATAGAGATATTTCCACTTCCCATTCCATACATATGGAATAATAGCGCCTTTTAGAGGAGGATTTGTGATGCTTGAGAAATTCGTCGACCCCCTTCCCATTATGGAAACGATCGAACCCATTTCAACTCAGAAGGGTTCCGATTATTACGAAGTGATCATGAAGGAGGGCAATCAGAAACTCCACCGGGATCTCCCACCAACTACTATATGGGGATACAACGGGCAATTCCCGGGACCTACTTTTAAAGTGAAACGCAATCAAACAGTACGGGTATTATGGAAAAACGATCTTCCAAACAAGCACTTCCTTCCGATTGATACTACCGTTCATGGTGCAGGAAAAAACAAGCCCGAGGTCCGTACGGTCGTTCATCTTCACGGAGGGGCTACACCGGATACGAGCGATGGTTACCCGGATGCCTGGTTTACTAGAGGGTTTCAAGAAACAGGGCCATTCTTTGCAGAAGAAATCTACACATATCCCAACCAGCAGCAGGCCACTACCCTTTGGTACCATGACCACGCTATTGGGATCACACGGTTGAATATATATGCCGGACTCGCCGGAGCTTATATCATCCACGATGAAGAAGAGGAGGCATTGTCACTGCCTTCGGGTCCATACGATATACCACTGGTGATCATGGATCGGTCCTTTCATAGCGACGGATCTCTCTATTATCCTTCCGAGCCTGATCCTCCCACGCCCGGTGTCCGTCCCTCCACCCTTTCCAATTTCTTCGGGGATAAGATTCTCGTGAACGGGAAGGTCTGGCCATTCCTTGAAGTCGAGCCGCGACGCTATCGCTTTCGATTGATCAACGCTTCAAATTCGCGGACGTATCAGCTTTCCCTTTCGAACGGAAAGCCTTTCATTCAAATCGGATCTGATCAGGGCCTTCTTTCTGCACCTGTCACCGTTCGGGAGATCTTGCTTGCTCCTGCAGAACGGGCGGATGTCATTCTTGACTTTTCTTCCGAGACCCGGGAATACATCACTATCCGCAACAGTGGACCTGCCCCCTTTCCAACTGGTTCGGCACCAGATCCTGACACGACGGGAGTGCTCATGCAATTCCGCGTAATAAAACCGCTGCAAAGTCAGGATACGAGCAGGATCCCCTCTGCATTACGGCATGTTCCAAGACTGAAGAAAAGACATGCGTTCCAGATGAGGAACCTTCCGTTAAATATGGTGCATGATCAATATGGGCGGGAGGTACATCTATTAAATCATCAATTATGGGACGATCCGATTACGGAAATGCCACGGATAGGGAGCATTGAAGTGTGGAACTTCATCAACATAACGGAAGGGTCTCACCCCATCCACTTGCATCTAGTACGATTTCAGGTACTGGACCGTCAGCCATTTGATAAAGAAATCTATCAAAGAGAAGGAAGGGTTGTCCCCACAGGCACCCGCATCAAACCGAAACCGAACGAGCAGGGTTGGAAGGACACGGTGTGTGCAAATCCTTGGGAGATGACAAGGATCATTGTTCCATTTGGTCCCTATACCGGATTGTATGTATGGCACTGTCATATATTGGAGCATGAAGATTACGAGATGATGAGGCCCTACGTGGTGATTAAATGATAGGGAGATAGTCAAAATAGAAGGATCTGCCCCTGATAAGGAGCAGATCCCTTGTTATTTAAGAGTTTTCCAAAATTTCTTTGATTTTCATTAAATCCTTTTTGTTCGCTTTTTTCATCATGACAGACATCAAGGGCATCATGACTCTTGAAAATCCAATGGGGTTTCCCTGATTCCTTAGGGTCATTTTGGTCGTTTGTCCATCAATCGACTCCCATTCATAGGTGGTTTCCATAGGGAACGGTCCATTGGCGGTCTTCATGACAAGCTTCTGTCCCGGGACAAACTCCTTGATCTCATATACATAAGAGAGATCCTTTCCCAAGAATCTGGCTTTGAATGCAATTTGAGAATGTACGGATAATGGCTTTTCCGTTCTCCATTCTGCGGAATCAATATTCACATACCATTCCGGTGCATGATCCGGATCCGCAGCATACTCTGCAACCTTCTGAATCGGACAGCGTATCGTAATGTCTGTCATAACATCCACCATTGCCCTATTTCCTTTCAACATAATTTTTCAACAACGTTCCGAGTAGATAGGCCCACCCTTCGGAATGCTTTTCCTCCCAGTCGTCTTCCAGGACTCCTGAAGCTGCATGGGATAACTGAAGTAACGTAGCTTCTCCTTTTTCTATCAACCGATACGTATATGCGCTGTTAACTGCGCCCTGCATGCCAAGATGGCCGTGCAATCTAATTTCTTCCGGAGCATTCACGTAATACACGGTACCCCATAGAGCTCCTTCGTCCCTGCCCCATTTCTCGATGAATTGCCCACCCGGTACAGGATCAAATGTGAATTGTGAATCGACTCCCTCTGGGGCCAATTTGAACTCCCACCAGTCCCCTGCCTGACTTGTTAATGCCTTGAATACCTGTTCACGCGGAGCATTAATCATGACTTCCTGTTCAATACGAAATACATTGCTTTGTTCCATTGATTCTCCTCCTTTATTTTCTGCCAATGACCGTAGTTTCAATAGTGAATTGGCGTTAGACTCCATGTACTTCCCGACCCACCTGTTGTGCATTTCCTGCAGCGGGACCGCGTTCAGATAGTTTCGCCGGAATTTCCCTTCACGCTTCACCACCACCAGATTTCCTTCCTCGAGGATCGTCAAATGCTTCATGATCGCGTATCTTGTCACCTCGGGAAAATGTTCATTTAGTTCACCAGTCGTTCTTGCTCCCTTCTTCAAAAGGTCAAGGATCTCCCTGCGAATGGGATGACCGAGAGCTTTGAACAAGGTGGAAAGTTCGTCTTTCATATCAATGATCCTTTCTTTAAATCAACATGTGAATGAATGGTCACATGTTATATGTGACTTAATAGTAACATGATGATTTCTAAAGTACAATGTTTTTATGTTTCTTTTCCTGCCTGATATTAAAATCTTTTTCAATTTATTATGTTAAACCATAATAAAGCCTCCAGTCTGAACTGGAGGCCCCTTTTAGCTCTTATTTTTTCATTATCGGTACCCAAACCTCACAACGATAATCCTCAGCGTTAGGATTACCTGGAGGATACAATTCAAATTCAGGTGCGTCCCCATGCTCATAGCCTGTAGACGGGAACCATTCCGAGAAAATGCGCTTCCATACACCTTGAATCGCTCCTGGCATGGGACCCACGGACTCAAATACCGCCCATGTGGCTGCGGGGATTTCTTTTACTTCCAGGGAATGATCCTGGTCACTCTGTTTACCCGCTCCGATAAAATACGTGAACTCTTCATTGGGATGATCAAACTCCATGCAAATCCCCAGCATTTCATCATTACCAGCCGTTTCACAAATCGTTCTGTCCAATCCCGAGGTGTTCACTTCATCCCAAAAAGCAGGGATATCCTGCAGATTTTTGCCGTTGTTTGCAGATACTCTTTTTCCTTTCCCAATTACCTGGAACGCATCTTTTTCAACAATTTTATAATTCATTTCAACTTCCCCTTTTAGCTGAATTTGGAAGGAGATCCGTGGAAAGGCTTTTAAGGGAGTTCCTGATTCCCTCACCTGGGATGGTGATACACCATGCGCTTTCCGGAAGGCTTTCGAAAAGGATTCCGGTGTTTCATATCCATACCTGAAAGCAACATCAATGACCTTTGTGTTCGGGCTGTTCAATTCCTGAGCCGCAAGAGTCAGTCTCCTTCTGCGGATATATTCAGCCACTGTGCAGCCCGTGACTAAAGAAAACAGTCTTTGGAAATGAAATTTCGAATGGAGTGTCAGACGTGCCAGTTCTTCCATCTCGATTTCTCCCTCAAGATTGTCCTCTATATACTGAATACAGTCATTCATCCTATGAAGCATTTCCATTGCTCATCTTCTCCTCGCTACCTTAATGTACCATCTGGGATTATATGTACTCCTGTCATTCTGTGCGATGTTGTGACCGGCTTTTGCCGGAAAGAGTGTTCAATAATAGCTTATATGCACATACTAACGTTCATCAAGACTCTACTTCTACATAGGTTCATCATTCTCCTCTTTCCATTGACACGAAACCATAAGGTGTTATATCATTTAATACGAAACCAATTGGTGTTATATCAAAAGACAGAAAGCAGGTACTTATATGCAATCAAATCAACCTAATCAACTTCAGGATATTCAGCAGACAGTCCTATTCAAGGCACCCATTCAAAAGGTCTGGGATGCGGTCTCCACGTCGGAAGGGATTTCTTCATGGTTTATGCCCAATGACTTCCAGCCTGTAGTCGGGCACGAATTTCATATCCAGTCCCCTTTCGGCCCTTCCCCATGTAAGGTATTGGAAATCAATCCACCTCACAAGCTTTCCTTCTCATGGGATACGGATGGATGGTTTGTAGAATTCCGATTAAAAGAAGTCGGGAATCAAACTGAATTCACGGTGATCCATGGTGGTTGGAAAGATGATGATGCAGTGGTTTCGAAACCGAATGAGAAAAGCTCTGTTATCCGCGAACGCATGGCAAACGGATGGATCGGAATTGTGGACCAGCGACTTCGGAAAGTGGTGGAGGAATAAGTGTCTGCGGCTAAACATGATGTATTTCAGGCCATTGCAGACCCGACCCGCCGGGAAGTGCTGCGCCTCCTTTCAGAAAAGGAAATGCCCATTTCTGCTTTGACTTCCCACTTCCCCATGAGCAGGACTGCCATTGCCAAGCACCTCGCCATCCTATCTGAAGCTGAGCTGGTTCGCGGGGAAAAAATCGGCAGGGAAAAGATCTATCGCCTGCAGCCCGAACCCCTGGCGGAATTGAAAGACTGGTTAGCGTACTACGAGCAGTTCTGGACGAACAAGTTGACCAAACTGAAATACATGGTAGAAAAGGATTGAAGAAGAGGGACGGACCTTTGTTCCAAAGGTCCGTCCCTCTTCTTTAGTAGATTTTTGCCATGATGACCATGGAGATGAATACGGTCATGATGGTGAGGCAGGTTATGATGTACATTAGGTTCATTGCTGTTAGCTCAATCAGGCCAAGTCCCAGTGATGACATGATGATGATGAAAAATATTAAAATGGCAAAGTACGAGTAAAAGATCCCCTTTTCCCTGATCATCTTCATACGCTCATCCTTTTCTTTAAACTGTGGATAAAGATAGTACA
The DNA here is from genome assembly GCF_033963925.1 of Rossellomorea sp. YZS02. Classification (NCBI taxonomy): domain Bacteria; kingdom Bacillati; phylum Bacillota; class Bacilli; order Caryophanales; family Bacillaceae; genus Rossellomorea; species Rossellomorea sp. YZS02. The sequence continues at coordinate 21,836 of NZ_JAXBLY010000002.1, forward strand.
TACAAAAACTCATTACAGTCAAAGCCAGTGGATTAAGAGCATAATAAGGAAATTTCCCTGCAGTGATACCGATAAAAAACAAGAAAGCAGTCTGTAGTGCCATAATACAGCCAATAATCAGATAACCCTTCGTCACAACTCCTTTCCTCCCTTCTCTTCATAAACGAAAATCTCTTCAATAGACACATCAAATACTCCTGCCAACTGAAAAGCCAGATTCAAAGAAGGGTCATACTTCCCCTTTTCGATTGAAATGATGGTTTGTCTCGATACTCCTAGTCTTGCAGCCAATCTTTCCTGTGAGTATCCAAACGACTTTCGGTATTCTACCAGTTTATTTTTCAAAAAGTGCTACCTCCTTATATTTCCATATCATAATGTAAAGGTAACTTTACGTCAAGTATCCTTTACATAACTCTAATGAAACCTTTTATATTATTCATACGTATTTCCTACTAACGATTAAACAAGGGATGTGGACACTTATGGAAGAAGTAATGAACAAACTTGAGGAATATCAGGATATCTATTCGCAATTAAAGAGACGCTTAAGGTGGAAGGTATCCGATTCTCGATCTCTGATGATGGTGTCTTCGTTGTATGTGACGAATAAACGTGCCTTCCACATCGAACGATTTATTGAAATCAGTGACTATATTAAGAATGAGGTAGGTGCCTTTTCAACATTAAAGCAGGAAATCCGCTTCACTTTTGCGGCAATGCTCGATACGCGTTTTGATGACTATCAATCTCGTTTCCATGAATTTCTCTCCATTTATGATTCCTTGATTGCTGCCGGATTTTCAAGGGGACCGTTCTCCTATACTGCGGCTATGACGATGCTTTCTCATGAAGGAAGGAAACTGGACTTCGCCGTTCACGGGATGGAAGTGTATAAAAAAATGAGGGATCAGCACTTTTTTCTGACCGGGCATAGCGATTACCCGTTTGCCCTGCTTATTTCCCTACGGGCAGGGGATCATGATGCTCTGATTGATCGGATTGAGGGCTTCTACCATCAGTTGAACTCAGCAGGATTCAGGAAAGGAAATGATCTTCAAAGCATGAGCCATATTCTTTCCCTTCACTCTGAATGGTCTCAGGAGGAGCTGGTTCAACGCTGCACAGTTTTGTATGACATTTTTAAACAAGTGGGGATCAAGCCAAAAGCCATGTTCTATCCCCAAATCGCACTGCTCTCATTCGTGGAAGAAGATGTTTCCCTTGTGAACCAGGTGAAGGATGTGTGGGAAGAACTGAACTCGAGCAAGGCTTTCAAGTGGCATAAAGACATCAACCTGATGATGGCCGTGAACATGATCATCAGTGATAAGGTCGAAAACAACGCTGTGATGCAAGTCAGTTTATCCACAGCCATTGAAACACTCATCCAGGCACAGCAGGCGACAATGATCGCAACCGTTGCGGCAGTTTCGGTGACGACGGGTGGAGGGGATTCGTGAACTAAATAGAGGGACGGACCTTTCATCGAAAGGTCCGTCCCTCTATTTTATTTCACTTTGATGACGATTTTCCCTTTTGCATGGTGGGTTTCGCTTAAGGCGTGGGCGTCTTTCAATCCTTGTTCACTTAGTTCGAAGGTTTCTCCAATCACTGGTTTGAGCTGACCGGATTCGTATAGATCGGCAAGTTTGGACAGTTGTTCTCCTTTAGGGTCGAGCCATAGGAATTCGGCTTTCACACTGTACTTTCTAGCTTCCTCTTCATTAGGGGGCTGTGCAATCGATACGAGCTTTCCATTTTCCTTAAGTACCTTATAGCTGTTAGACTGGATTTCCCCTCCCATGGAATCGAGGACCAGGTCATAATCCCTTAGTACTTCACTGAAATCTTCTTCCTTATAATTAATGAACTGATCTGCGCCAAGTGACTTGACGAACTCTTCATTTTTTCCGCTTGCGGTAGTAGCGACATGTGCTCCAAAGCTTTTGGCAATCTGAATCGCAAAATTCCCGACCCCGCCTGAGCCTGCATGGATCAGCACCTTATCTCCTTCTTCGATTTCACCAAAGTCGACTAAGCACTGCCAGGCTGTCAATCCGGCAAGCGGGATGGCGGCCGCTTCTTCAAAACTCATGTTTTCAGGCATTTTAGCGAGCAGCTCTTCATCCACGGCCACATATTCTGCATAAGTACCTTCCCTTGTCGTCGCCGGTCTTGCAAATACGCGGTCCCCTATATCAAACCCTTTCACATTTTTACCTTTCTCAGAGATCACTCCCGCTGCATCCCATCCCAGGATGATCGGAAATTCAAAGTCGAGCATATCTTTTAAATACCCTGCCCGCACCTTCCAATCGATGGGGTTAATGGATGTTGCATAAGTTTCCAGCAGTATCTGGTTGTCCCCTATCACGGGCTTATCGATTTCTGTTTCCTGCAATACTTCTTTATCTCCATATTGGTTGATGATGATGGCTTTCATCCTAGCGCCTCCCTATTTTTTTTCATACGGTTTATGTTCCCTCTTACTCAGGGTATTTAAACAGTGAATGGCCCATCGGCATTTACACAGGGTGTATTACTGGATTCTTCCCATTCACTATTGTAAATTTAAGACAAACTACATAGTAATAAGCATATGGGAATCTAACTTTCAAAAGGAGGAACACTATGCAACACTACAATTTGATCATCAACGGAGAACAAACCGGTTCGGATCTTGCGAAAAAGGATGTAACCAATCCTGCCACATCGGAAGTCATCGCCACCATCCCGAATGGAGGGAAAAATGAGGCAACGAAAGCGGTAGACGCAGCTTATGATGCCTTCAGGGAATGGTCACAGTATTCGGCATATGAACGGAGCGAACTGATTCGCAAATGGCATGACCTGATCGATGAAAACAAAGAAGATCTTGCCCGCACCATGACGATCGAGCAAGGAAAGCCGCTAAAAGAAGCACTTGGAGAGATCCAATACGCCAATGGATTCATCTCCTGGTATGCTGAAGAAGGCAAGCGGGTTTATGGGGAACAGATCCCTGCCACTCAGCGTAATAAACGATTATTCGTTCATAAGCAGCCGGTTGGGGTTGTTGCCGTTATCACTCCGTGGAATTTCCCTGCTGCGATGATCACCCGTAAAGTGGCGCCGGCACTTGCCACAGGCTGTACGGTCGTGATCAAACCGGCAAACCAGACACCTTTAACTGCGTTAAAAATGGCCGCACTTGCAGAAGAAGCGGGCATTCCAAAAGGCGTCATCAATGTGGTGACAGGTGATTCGAAATCCATTGGGGAAGCATGGATGGAAGACACTCGTGTCCGGAAACTCACCTTCACCGGTTCAACGGAAGTCGGAAAGGTCCTCATGAAAGGGTCCGCCGATACCGTCAAGAAAATATCCCTGGAACTGGGAGGTCACGCTCCTGTCATCGTCATGGCTGACTCTGATTTAGAAAAAGCCGTCGATGGAGTCATCGCCTCTAAATTCAGGAATGCCGGTCAAACATGCGTCTGCTCCAACCGTATTTATGTCCATGAGTCTATCGCACAGTCATTTTCAGAAAAACTGGTTGAAAAAGTGAAGGGACTGAAAGTAGGGAACGGACTTGAAGAAGGTGTGGACATCGGTCCATTGATCGATGAGGATGCCATCGAGAAAGTCCGGAAGCATGTGGAAGATGCTGTAGACAAAGGTGCTTCCGTTGCCTACGGTGGAAAAGGAATAGAAGGTCTATATTTTGAACCGACTGTCCTGACGAACGTAAATGATGATATGCTCTGCATGAAAGATGAAACATTCGGTCCCGTCGCACCGATCACCACATTCAAAACCGAAGAAGAAGCCATCGAACGGGCCAATGACTCCATCTATGGTCTTGCAGCTTATGTCTTCACAGAGAATATCACGAAGGGAATCCGTATCAGTGAACAGCTGGAATATGGAATCGTCGGACTGAATGATGGCATGCCGTCCACTCCACAAGCTCCATTCGGAGGGTTCAAGCAAAGCGGACTCGGCCGTGAAGGCGGTCACCAGGGGATTGAAGAATTTCTTGAAGTAAAATACATCTCACTCGGATTATAATAGAAAAAAGGCGCGCATTCTCATGCGTGCCTTTTTCATGCCTACTTTTTCGAAAAGCGGTCCTGGATTTCCCGGTACAGATACAATAAACCGGCCATAAAGAATAGGAAGATCAGAAAGTTCATGTTATCTGGTCTTGTAAACCCGGCAAACCCTTGAAGAAACAAAAAGAGCATTCCGAAAGAAAGATAGATCGCAGCTGCAATATGCTTCATGAGACCAACTCCCGTATGTTTTCTTTATGCATATTCCGGTATGACGCATTGCATAACCTTAAAAGAGAGAACATGCGTAGAGAAATTAATATTATATTAGGAAAATTCATTGACGAGGCAAATCGCCTGTGCTAGATTGTGAGTATTAATGAAATTTGAAATAAGAAGAAAAGTATGACTTTAATGTGATCACATACGAAATATGGTTTATAGTGCGAGCCTGGACTCGTCCCTCATAAGGGGCGGGTTTTTTCATGTGATAGGCAGTAGTGAGTATTGGAGGAATGGTTATGAGGAAAAAAGATATCCTCATCTCGGGATTTATGCTTTTTTCGTTATTTTTTGGTGCAGGGAATTTAATCTTTCCGCCTTATCTCGGGATGGAGGCTGGAGGATATTTTATTGCAGCGATTTCCGGATTTATTTTAACGGCAGTGTTTCTGCCTTTTTTAACGATTATTTCGGTTTCCCTTTCCAAAGACGGATTGTTATCCATCGGTGAACGGGTCCACCCTGTTTTCGGACTTGTGTTCGTCATCGTGATTTACATGTCAATCGGAGCTCTTTACGGAATCCCGAGGGCTTCCAATGTGGCTTATGAATTGGGCTTTTTACAAATGATCGATGTAGAGGGGCGACTTCCGCTTTTCTTATTTTCTATCGCTTTCTTTGGTTTGACCTACATACTTAGCATCAATCCCAAAAAAGTCATTGATCTCGTCGGACAGTATTTAACTCCCGTGCTGCTCGTTGTCTTGACGGTATTATGTGTACGGGCTTTTGTCATATTTGAGTACACCGATGCCATGCCCACAGAGAAATTCCAATCCGCCCCGTTTCTAAAAGGGTTTCTGGATGGATATTTCACCATGGATGCAGTGGCTGCCCTGGCGTTTGGGATCGTTATCATCAACGGATTGAAGGATAAAGGTGCATCCTCAAGATCAGAGCTGATTCGCGGGACCATAAGTTCAGGGTTGATTGCCGCCGTGGGATTGGTATTGGTTTACTTATCACTTGGATGGATCGGCCGGGTCATCCCACATGAACGACCAATGGAGAACGGAGCTGACATACTGGTACTTGCCTCTCAGCAGCTATTCGGATACAGCGGCAATGTGTTATTTGGATTGATTGTGATGATTGCCTGTTTGACGACTTGTATCGGTCTTATCAATGCCTGTGGGCGATTTTTCCGAGAAGTGTATCCTAAATATTCGTATAAGTCGTATGTCATGATCTTCATCCTGATCGGTATGGCTGTCACAAACCTGGGACTGAACATGATCTTAACGGTTGCGGCTCCCCTGCTTGTTCTCATTTATCCCGTTGCCATCGTTCTTGTAGCTCTATCCCTCTTCCAGCATTTTTTCGGTGAAAGCAGAAGGATGTATGTATACGGAGTCAGTGTTACGACGATCTTTGCCTTTTACGAAATGCTTTCCACCCTCCCGATCCCAATGGGTGAAATACAGAAATCCCTAAGCATCCTCCCCCTCAGCGAAAACGGGCTTTCCTGGACCATCCCTGCCCTCCTCGCTGTCATCGCAGGATACACCATTGATCGGGTACAGAAAAAAATCTGAGGGACGGACCTCAAAAAGAAAGCAGCAAGGGAAGGACCCCTTGCTGCTTTTTATTTACTTTCATTCACATAAACCTTTATGGACTCCCCGCTTAACCCAACAGCATCGGTTGAATGAGTCCATCCGTATTTTTCATAATAGCCTTCAAGGTCTGTTGTGAGATATAGCCGATCGTATCCTTTTTTACCGACTTCTTTTAAAGCATGATCAAGAAGCTCGGAACCAAGTCCGTCCCCTCGGTGATCCGGGTCGACATACAGGCATGCCAACCAAGGATACAAGTCCTGACGACTGTTAAGGTCATTCCTGAGTAAAGCGTATGTGCCTATGATCTTATCTCTCTGCAGGGCGGTATAAAACCTGGGAAGATCCTCTTCCGTTCGGCATGAATGGTACATACAATCCTCATAAAACCTGAAATTGTCTTCGCTCCCCCACTGCTCCCAAAACGCTTTCACTGCTTCATCAAATAAACTTGTTTCTTTATGTAACTCAACGATCTTCATAACGGTATTCCTCTCTTTATTGCATTGACGTATATTTAATGGATTCTTCATTTGTCGAAAAAATCCCTTTTTTTCACTATAAAAAGGCACGTCCCTCATGGAACATGCCTTTTGGTTGGACTTAATATGCGCCGTCAGAATACGTTAACTCATAGCTGTGGGAATAGATTTCGAAAATATTCCCGAATGGATCCTCCACATACACCATGCGGTACGGTTTTTCACCAGGGTAATACTCGCGGACCGGCATACGTTGTTTCCCACCGTGCTGCTTGATCTTTTCGACCATGCCTTCCACATCTGGATCCTGGATGCAGAAATGGAATAATCCTGTTTTCCAATATTCAAAGTTGTTCTCAGGTTTTTCATTGTGCGGGAATTCGAATAGCTCGATCCCGATTTTATCTCCTGTTGCCATGTGGGCAATCCTGAACTTGTCCCAATCGTTTCCGAATACGTCTCGACACATCTGGCCGATCGCCGTGTCATCATTTTCGACATCGGATGGTTCCATGATGACGTACCACCCAAACACCTCTTGGTAAAATTTTATCGCTTCTTCAAGGCTTGGGACGGATAGTCCTATATGAGAAAATGATCTTGGATATGGTAACATCTTAATAACTCCTCCTTAGATTTGATTAGTTTCATCTAACACGCCTTCATTATACGAAGATAAGCGGATAAATGTAAGAATGCACTTTTTTGTGAGAAACTAACCTTTAGGTAAGAAAGGACTGGTGCACGATGGATACACCTGTGGATCAACAGGGGAAATTGAAATGTTCAATTGAATACACGCTAAGGAAAATCGGAGGAAAATGGAAAACGGTCATCCTCTGGCATCTCGGGACGGAAGGGACCCACCGGTACAATGAATTGCGCCGTCTTCTGCCCGGTGTTGCCCACAAAGTGCTGAGCCAGCAGCTGAAAGAGCTCGAAGAAGACGGCTTCATCAACCGGACCCAATACGACACCATCCCCCCGAAAGTCGAATACTCCATGACAGACCTCGGCATGACCCTTATGCCAATCCTTCAACAGATGCATGAGTGGGGAAATGAGAATGGGGAGTTTTAATTAAAGGGACAGTTTAAAGGGACGGACCTCCTCATGGATATCTTATGTAAAGTAAGTATCCATGTGGGAGGTCCGTCCCTCTTTTAATTGTCGCTACTCTTATAACAAGTCAATAAGGAATAGTACACTGAAGATGGTTAGGATGATACCCGCTAAACGATTGATCATACTTAACGAAGACTTTCCCATTCTGCTGCTTATCCAGCCTCCAATCAAGGCCAGAAATCCCCACCAAATGGCTGAACCGAAAAACACGCCAAACACCACCGTCAGAGCAGTCCCTATATCTTCAGAACCTGCCACTCGAAACATTCCAAAGATCGCAATAAAAGCCAGTACCGTCATAGGATTGGTGAGCGTTAACAAGAAAACAGATAAAAACCCCTTCAACCGGGAAGTGGTGTGCGGTCTGTCTGTCACCTTTGCAGACGGTGGTGTGCTGAACGTCCTCCATCCAAGCAGGAACAGGAATAATCCTCCCCATAATTGAATCCAGAACTGATGACTCAGCAGGAAGCCCGAAACAATCGTAAGTCCCATGACGGCGATCAGCCCGTAAAGAGCATCTGCCGTGGCTGCCCCTAGCCCTGAAATGAAACCTGTCCTTCTTCCATAAGTCAATGTACGTTGAATGCAGAGGATCCCGACAGGTCCAACGGGAGCAGCAATTGCCATGCCGATAATAAGACTTTTCATAAATAATATTGCAGCGGTCATTTTTCCCTCTCCTTATTCTGCAGAACACGTGTCTGAATGCAACGGCACGACAGAACTTTCTTTAAGAGAATCCATCACAATGGCAGTGATAAAGAGGGACGGACCTCCAACTGATTGCTTAATTGAATAGAAAATATGCGTTTGGAGGTCCGGCCCTCTCTTATTTAAGCCAACTGTCCAGGAATTCTTCCTGGCTGCCGTCGAAATATTGTTCGAAGAATTCGGCAAAGGTGCGGGAGTCCACATGTTTGTATTGGTATTCTTTGTAGTAGGCTGACAGGAAGTTTAGAGCTTCCGTCCTTCCTCCATTATCGTTAAAAAATTCGTTTAACAGATTCGGCCCTTTTCCATAAACAGTTGAGATGTAATTGTCCTCAAATTCATTCAGGGGAGTATTTAAGAATGGTTCCGGCTTCTCACTGCTCAACACTTGATTTGAAAAGGCAAACGCTTTTCCCTCGTCCTTATATGCATATGCGAGATAATAGGCGGATAGTAACTCTGTCAGACTTTCATCCAGCCAGGCATCCCGATAAGGATCATTCGCCACTCCCTGATAGAACCATTGATGTGCGATTTCATGGACCAATGGATGTTCATTGCCATTCGGGTCACCTGAAATTTCAACAATATTGGAATATTCCATGTCACCATTATTCCCCATCAGATCCAATTCCTTCGATGGATTCTCACCGATATGATCATTGAAAAAGAGATAGGTATCGGCAGCTTTTTTGGATACTTCATCTATGATGGATTGATCCCCTTTCCTTATGAAGGTATGGATGTCCACTTGTTATACATCCCAAGCTTTACATTCTCTGTTTTTTCTACCCAATCTCTGGGATTCATAAAAGCGATATAGTAATCTGGAATATTCCCATCCTCGATCTCCCCCTGATTGACTGGGGTATCCACTAGGTCCGTCCCTCAAATGGCACCTACCAGCGCGGTTTCTAAAAAAAAGTATATGTTCAATTTATGGTTCGTTTTTCCATCAATTGGGTATTACTTTAGTGAACTTTTGGAAAGGGGATGACGATCCTATGTTTGAATCTTCTGTTGAACTAGTCATCGTATTATTTTTCTTTATGTATTCAATCATCACAACCCTTATGGTTTTAAAAAATCGAAAACAGTGATGGAACTGACACCATCAAGTATTGACCTAACCTTTAGGTGCAACCGCGACGATAAAAAAGTGTCAGTTTAGCAAATTGCTCACTAAACTGACACTTTTAGGCATCTCTTCCCCTTGAATGAAATGCGATTATTTCTTATTCTCTTAATGCTTCAACACTTTCCTGGAATGCTCTTTTCCTTTATGCTCAATGAAGAACCATTCCAATTCACCTGCAGGCAGAGGCCTGCTAAAATAATATCCCTGCCCTATCTGACAGCCATTCCGCTTTAGAAACAGAAGTTGCTCTTCCGTTTCAATCCCTTCTGCGATAGTCGTGAAATTCATATTCTGACTCATGTCTATGATGGCTTTTACAATCGAGACCTGATTTGAACTTTTCACAATATCATCCACGAACGATTTATCAATTTTAATACAATCGATCGGTAAATGTCTTAGATTATTCAATGACGAGTAACCCGTTCCGAAGTCATCCATGGAGATGATGACCCCCAACTGTTTTAACCTGTTAAGCACGGTCGTTGACCTTTCAAAGTCCTGCATTATACTCTCCGTTATTTCAAGCTCAAGTCGTTCAGGCTCGAAAGCGAGATTCTGCAACGTATCTTCCACCATTTCAACAAAACCATCATCTTTGATCTGCCGGACAGATATATTCACTGCAACGGGAACAATACCCAATCCATTCTCTTCCCACTCCTTGCTTTGCTTACACGCCTCCCGCAGAACCCACTCACCGATCGGAATGATCAAGCCTGTCTCCTCTGCCAGTGGAATGAATTCAGCTGGAGAAACCATTCCCAATACTGGGTGCTCCCAACGGACAAGTGCCTCTACACCGATGATTTCAAAGGTCTTCAGCTCGACTTTCGGCTGGTAATGAAGACTTAATTGGTCGAACTCCAATACCTTTCGCAACCCATTTTCGATGTCCATATTCCTTGAAGATGCTTTTTCCAGTTCGGGAAAGTAGAATTGGTAATTGTTCTTGCCACGTTCTTTCGCTAAATACATGGCCGTGTCTGCATGCTTAATTAAACTTTCCTGGTCTTTTCCATCTCTCGGATACATGCTGATCCCGATACTCGGGGTCACGAAAAATTCCTGTTCCTCGATGACGATCGGATTGGTAAACCGCTGCAATATTTCTTCTGTCGTAGCTGCAACCAATGATTCATCCACATTGGAAAGGATGATGATAAATTCATCTCCTCCTTGCCTAAATACAATCCCTTTACCGTCTATCACAGCTTTCAAGCGGATGGCTACCCTCTCTAAAATGCCGTCTCCAGTAGAATGACCTTTTGTGTCATTGATGACCTTGAATCGATCTAAATCAAGAAACAAGATGGCCATGGATTGCTCCGGATAATCATATAAAGATCCACTCAAATATTGCTTGAATTTATTCCGGTTTGGAAGTCCGGTCAACGAATCGTAATACGCCATGGCATGGATCGTTTTCTCCGCTTTCTTCCGGTTCGTAATGTCCCGGCCCACCAATTGTATGGCCATCCTTCCTCCATATAAAATTGGCATGGCGGAAATCTCCAGTTCAATTTCATCGCCATTTAGCCGGGTAATGGTCAATTCAAATCGTTCTCCTGAGGTCGAGCCTTTCGTCTGTTCTCTTATTTTTTTAATATTTTCAAGACTTGTAAACCGGGAAACACTCTTGTTTATAATATCTGTCGGGTTATCTGCACCAATCAGCCTGCTTCCAGCTTCATTGATATAGTCGAATGTCTGATTACTGATCACCGCAATGATATCCGGTGACAATTCTACTAAACTGCGATATTGATCTTCACTTTCCTTACGGTTAGTGATATCAAATAATACACTGGTAAAAGAAATCATCTCACCATGCTCATCCAAGGTGGGGATTCCTCTATCCTGTATCCAGCGTACCTGGCCATCCGGTCTTATGATCCGGTAAATACTCACGCATGCCTGACCGGAACCAAGATCCTCAGCCCTCTCGTCCAGCACCTGCTTATCATCAGGGTGGATCACTTTCTTCCAGAGAAGAGTGTCCCGGTAGAAGTCATTCAATGGATATCCATATAAATTCTCAATTCCCGGTGTGATCAATAAAACATCCGATTTCATATCATGAGACCAAATGGCAACATCGAGTGTTTCAAATATGCTGTTTAAATTTTTATTACTCTTGGATAATTCCTTTGTAGCGCTCCAATTCCCTCTAAAAAGGGAATACAATAAAGCCAGCATACACAGCACTAATCCTGTGTGGAGAAATAGTGACCATTCCCCATTTGAGTGTTCATTTGCTTTCCATGAAAAATCAAGTATTTCTAAAAAGATCATTGTGATAAAAAGTATGAGGACGGTTTTCTTATTTTGTATAAAAAACATTCATTACTCTCCTGAATATAAATTCTTTCTTCCCAAGTGTACTATTTATGGGTTTCATTCTCAATATAAGTAATAATTACCTATAAAAAAAAGACCAGCACCCCGGCTGGTCCGCTATTAATATGATACACCTGTACGTGTATGCGTCTTCTTGAATTCATTCATATCAGGATCAAAATAATCTTCATTAAAAGCAGGGACGAACTTGCCATCCTTCAAGTAACCCGAACCCCATGTCGGATCGAGGGTCACCCACTCCCCATCCAGCTTCGCTTCCACCCACGCATGCCTTCCAGGAAAAATCCCTCCTGCCCTGCCTTCCACGAATCTCGCTTCGATATCACTTGATCGGAGCATGGCAATTGCCAGATACGCATAATCCTGGCATACACCTGTCTTGGATTCCAGTGTCTTCAGTGCACTATCATCCCAGTTGAAGTCATCATTTTCATACTTTTCAACATCATAAGAAACATTCTTTGCGACATAATCGTAGATGGCTTTCGCCTTATCCCTGTCATTCGTTTTTCCGTCTGTGACAGTTTCCGCCTGCTTCTTGATTTCAGGGGAGTCGGACTGTACCCCACGTGAAGGCAGGAGATCTCTTTTATCTTCCCCTGTGGATTCTACCTCAAACTTTGCAAAACCAAAGAACCTGAAGTAGTCGCTGTTTTCTTCCTTGATTTCAGGTACGCTGAGGGTCACCTCATATTTACCCGGTCCAAAGCGAAGGTAAAAGGAATCATCAAACGTGAAATCCTCAACGGGAATCACATCAAGCGCTTCATCCTCACCCTTTTTCGTGGTGATATAAATATGGGTGGTTTCAGGTCCGAATTCCACCTTCGGATCGATGCTTCCTTTGACTGTATATTGCCCGTCAGACTCCTCGCCCCCAAATTGTGGTGATTCAAGGGTCACACCACGCTCACGATAAGTCTCTGAATAGTCGATCGGACTCATGACACGATCAGATTCATTATCGATGAGGAGTGTTGTCGCAGTCTGGTAGTAGTTGTCACGGTCTCCATCAGGAACGAGCACTTCAAGCTCATGTACCCCTTTTCCATAAAACAGTGGGACATCATAATTAAATTCCCCGTTTATTACCGGGATGACATGCTTCCAGTTTTCTGAATCCTTCTTTAGTCTTAGCATGATGGTATCTTCATCTGAAAGGTTTCCAGCCTCACCTTTTAGAGAGAAGATTTCATTCCCCTTAACAAAGCTTGATTTAGTGTCCAAAGTCATTTCCGCATCCTGTCCAAATGGTGTGAGGGTCACATCCCTCTTGGTCTCGGGATTCACATTATGAACTTTAAAGGAAGCGGTATCGTAGTAGTAATCCTCACTGTCCTTGCTAGGAAGCTGCACAGAAACACTGTATTCCCCTTCGCCATTGAAAAAGTGAATGTCCTGTTTAAACTTTCCATCTTTAATCGGTGTATAGTATTCGAGCTGTCTTCCTGCAGGAGCTTCTTCGCTCGCCCTGACCTTTATCCAGGCAAAATCAGATTTCAGGTCTTGATACTTCTCGATTTCCCCGTCTATGCTCACCTTCCCATTCGCTGCGAATTCTTTATACGTCGGTTCATTGATGGTGACACCGAGCTCCTCGCTGTAGGATGTGAGTTTAAGAGGTTCCTGCTCCCCGATTTCTTCGTTCTTCTTCTTTACTTCCTTTTCATACGGAACTTCTTCTTTTTGATGCGCCTTCGTTTCCTCACTGCCGGCACTCGAGTCACTGCATGCCGTCACCAGCAACAAACTGGCAACCACACTCATCAACAAAACCCAAAACGACCTTCTATTCTCCATGTCTTCCTCCTCAAATTTCTTACCATACTACATCTACGAACCACACAAAAAATGGTTCCTCATACTATTTTCCTATTCAGAGGGACGGACCTTAAAAGGGATTAAATTTAAAAAATATCTGTCGCGTTTTAAGGTCCGTCCCTCATCATTCTATATCTGTTTATAGTAGAGGATGGTCGCCTCTAATTCCCCAAAGGGTGAATAGGCGTAGTCCGGGATGCGCCCTCCTTGAATGTATCCCATGGATGTATAGAGATGGTTGGATGGCGCACCTTCAACTGTATCGAGTATGAGCAAGGTCCGTCCCTCTTTTTTCGCTCTGTTCTCTGCTGCCTGCATGAGTTTTTTGGCGATGCCTTTTTGGCGGAAGTTGGGGTGGACCATCATTTTGGCGATTTCGGCTCTGTTTGTTCCGTTTTGTTTTGTGCAGAGTTGAAGTTGTACGGTTCCCGCCATGGCCCCCTCTATCCAAGCCACAAATAGTATCACGTGGGGATTGAGGGTTCCCCTCCAGAAGTCTGTTGCGTCAGCCGGAGATAAGGGGGATAAAAAACCAATCGATGCCCCGTCATCCACCACCGTCCTTATCAGGTCGGAAAGCTCTTCTAATTGCTGTTCTACCGTTGTCAATTCCTCAATGTAAAGCTCCAATTTCATCACGTTCCACCCTCACTTCATTTTGATCATACGTACTGCCTGTAGAGTGATTTTCACCACTAGACTCCTTGTAAGCTACTATTCTACCTTTCCAAAGACCCAGAATCCCCCCACTTTTATTCATATACCTCAAATTATATCGGCAATCCGGCCAACACTCTAACTTTTTTTGGAAAATAACTTAAATTGTTATACATATAGTAGAACAAAACTGTTATACTATATATATAACAAAATGAGGAGGTGAAACTTTGTTTATCCAAATTGAACCTCAATCGGATACACCTATATATGCCCAGGTACGGAATGGGATCATGGAAGGGATTGTCAGGGGAGAACTGACACCTGGAGACATCCTTCCCTCTGTCAGGAGCCTTGCCGGTGACCTTGGTGTGAACATGCATACAGTGAATAAAAGCTATCATGAATTGGAAAGCAAAGGGATCATCCGGATTGTGCCGAAGTCTGGCGCCGTCATCTGCTCGCCTTCTGAGAAGATTCCGACCCAAAGATTAAACCAGATTTCAGAAGAACTGCGTCCGGTGCTAGTGGAATCCCTTGTCGCTGGCATGAACGAAAAGGAGATCACTGAATTAGTCACGTCCATCATACTAAACGTTAAGGGGGAGTAACAATTGGAAATGACACTTATTTTCGTCATCGCAGGCTTTCTCGCAGCACTACAAATGGCCATACCATTCATTGTAAAACGGACGGTGGTGTTTGGTGTAACGATACCTGTGGATGAAGTAAAGAACGCCCAGCTCAAGCAATACAAAAAACTCTATGCAATCCTTACGTTCCTCATCTCTGTCATCGTGGTGGCCATCTATTTCATTTGGTCATCATCCATCACCCTTACAGAAAATCAACTTATTATTGTAGGGTTGTTCATGCCTTTTGTCATCCTATTTATTTCAATGGCTCTTTATTTCTATTTTCATGTGAAAGTCATGACGTTAAAAAAACAAAAGCATTGGTTCAAGGACCGAAAACAGGTACGGGTTTCAGAATTGAATCTGAGGACAATGGATGAAATGCTTCCGTGGGTGGTCTATGTGATTCCCATGGTCATCTCAGTTGGTTTGGTGGTGTTTACTTTAATAAATTACACCAGTCTTCCGGACCAGATCCCTACTCACTGGGGACCCGATGGAAAGCCTGATGCTTTCACCGATAAAACGTACCTTTCCGCTCTGACCCTTCCTCTTGTGTTACTGATTATGAATGGGATGTTCCTAGGGATCAATGAGCTGACAAGGAATTCCGGCATCAAGCTCAGCGCAGGTAATGTAAAGGCATCAAGGGTCCGTCAGCTGCGCCTTCGTAAATACACGAGCTGGTTATTGTTCTTCATCTCCATCATGGTTTCCATGCTGTTTACGTTCCTGCAGTTCACGACCTTATATGAAAACAGCGTCAGCGATCTGCTGATCATCACTATGCCACTCGCTTTCTCTGCACTCGTCCTGGTCGGGACCATCATACTTGCAGTCAAAGTGGGGAAGAAGGATTCAGACCTGGACATAGAAATCATCGAGGAAGGATCCGGTGAAGTGATCAATGCTGACGACGATCAGTACTGGAAAGGCGGACTCTTCTACTTCAACCCAGAAGATCCCTCCATCTTCGTCGAAAAACGCTTCGGAGTAGGCTGGACCATGAACTTCGCCAGACCACTGGGGTACTTCATCCTCATCGGACCGCTCCTCATCATACTAATCGTTACACTACTATAATGTTGAGGGACGGACCTCTAATTTCAAGCAAAACGTGATATTCACGTACTGCTGAATGGAGGCCCGTCCCTTTTGTGATGCGGTTTCCACGTTTCGGCTGCATGCAGAAATCTTTCATAACCCATCGAAAATCGAGGTCCGTCCCTCTACAAAGTTACTATACTAAAAAAGGCTCAATCTCTGAAAATTCGACATTTGTTATGGACAGATTGTTCGGAATACTATATAAATAGTAGATGGAAACTCACAAAGAAAACGTTTACAACATGATTTGACAAGGAGGATTCTATGTTAGATGTGCTAGACAAGATTAATTCATTCTTATGGGGGACACCAAGTTTAGTGCTATTATTCGGGACAGGTCTTTTCCTGACCTTTATGCTGAAAGGACTTCAATTCCGCAAACTGATGTATGCTTTTAAATTGGCTTTCACGAAAGAGAAGCCTTCTGCATCCTCTGATCAGTCAGAAGGGGACATCAGTAACTTTAAAACGCTGATGACGGCTTTATCGGCAACAATCGGAAACGGGAATATCGCGGGTGTGGCTACGGCCCTGACCATCGGTGGACCCGGGGCGATCTTCTGGATGTGGGTCGTTGGCCTTCTCGGTATGGCAACGAAGTACGGCGAAGCCCTTCTTGCCATGAAGTACCGGGTTAAAAATAAGAACGGGGAATACTCAGGCGGTCCTATGTATTATGTAGAAAAAGGCCTTGGCAGTAAGTGGAAGTGGCTGGCCGTGGCATTCGCTTTATTTGGAGCATTCGCCGCTCTCGGAATCGGGAACAGTGTACAGTCGAATACGATCGCCGATGTCATGGGTACAAGCTTTCACATCAACAACCTGACAACAGGTATCATTCTTGCCGTTCTGACAGGATTGATCATCTTCGGAGGAATTCAGCGGATCAGTACGGTCGCTTCCTTCTTCGTGCCGATCATGGCATTCCTTTATATTGGAGGCTCTCTGATCATCATCGTCCTGAATTATGACATGATCATCCCTGCATTTAAAATGATTTTCTTCTATGCGTTCAATCCTGTAGCAGCTGCCGGTGGATTTACGGGGATCATCATCTCAGAAGCGATCCGCAGCGGGGTTTCACGGGGCATCTTCTCCAATGAGGCCGGGCTTGGTACCGCCGCACTGATTGCCGGTAATGCGAAAACCGATCACCCGGTCAAGCAGGCACTCGTTGCAATGACGGGAACATTCATCGTTACGATCGTCGTTTGTACAATGACGGGGCTTGTACTGTTGATCACAGGTTTTTGGGATCCGACCGGTGGAGCGATTTCCGGTGTCGAGCACGCTCCGAGCCTGGACGGTGGGGCATTGACAAGTGCCGCATTCGGACATGCCCTCGGGGTAGTAGGGGAATACATCGTATCGTTCTCCGTCATCTTCTTCGGTTTCTCTACCATCGTGGGATGGTATATGTACGGAGAGAAATGCTTCGAGTATATTACGAACTACCGATTCGCTAACTCTTACAGACTTATTTACATCTTTGCAACTGGACTCGGGGCAGTCGCCAACCTGGAACTTGTTTGGGCTTTTGCCGATATGTCTAATGCCTTGATGATGATTCCGAACCTGATTGCATTACTATTACTCTATAAAGTGATTGTTTCGGAAACGAATCATTATTTTAATGAATATCTGCCTATGATGGAAGCTCGTCCAAGAAAAAAAGCAAGTTAAAAAAACCCGGTGTGATCCCTGTCACGCCGGGTTTTTGAATTTGATCATGCATACCACTTATGCCACATATGATCATTTCTTCCTCTGGCAAATGCGTCCACCCGGTTCGGTCCCCATGAAACCACTCCCGGTGATGAACGCACGCCTCCACGTGGTGCACCAAGATCCTCCCAGCTGCTCCAGCGGGAACCGTTCCACCATTTGTGCCACATATTGTTGTTGTCTCCACGGACAAAGGTATCAATGCGGTTCTGGGCCCATGAAGATGCGGCAGGAGCCCCTTCAAACCCTCGAGGCGGTGAACCAAGATCTTCCCAATTACTCCATCGTGAACCATTCCACCACTTATGCCACATCCGGTCGTTGTTTCCCCGTACAAAGCAATCGATGCGATTTGGCCCCCAGGATACGGCACCAGGTGAGTCCCTCAAACCGCCTCTTGGTGCGCCAAGGTTCTCCCATTGACTCCAGTTCCGGCCGTCCCACCACTTATGCCAAAGGTTGTTATCATATCCTTGGACGAACACATCCAATCGATTGGCTGACCAGGACGACACCGTCGGATCTCCCTTAAAGCCCCGCGGAGGTCCGCCGAGATCTTCCCATTCACTCCATCTTCTGCCGTCCCACCATTTATGAAAAAGAATATCCCGATTCCCTCTGACAAAGGTATCAATCCGATTAGGACCCCATGATACGGCTGCAGGCGAACTCTTCAGCCCTCTTCTCGGTGCTCCGAGGTCTTCCCAATTACTCCATTGCGAACCGTCCCACCATTTGTGATACATTCTGTCGTTTTCGCCTCTGACAAACGTATCAAGCCGGTTCGCCTGCCAGGAAGCAACGGCAGGTGATCCCTTCATCCCACGTGGTGGCGCACCTAGATCCTCCCATTCCCTCCAGTTGGCACGGGAGTCAAAAGGATCCGTATAACCTGCCTGTGTAGCATACCCCTGATAAGGATCATAATAGTGAAGATTCTGTGGATAATATTCCTGTTGTGGGAAATGCTGCTGATAAGTATGTGGTAAAAGGATGTCTTCATAATCATTCCTTACTTCTGCTCCAAATGGATAGCACTCATATGGAATTGGATAAACCGGGTACCGTCTCTGAAAAAACATACTGCATCCCTCCTCGCATTTACTGTATGCAAGAGCCCAGGTGGAGGAGTATGTACATATTTTTCAACAAAAAAGACTTCCCCACATGAGGTGGAGAAGTCCATACCACTTATACCATATACTCTTTATATTTTTCAGCATCACTTACCTTACATTCAAGGGTAAGCTTCGTTCCATTTTCTTCATATTCGGTTTCTAACACATTGGCATTCTCATTAAAATAAGAGATCAAATGCCCTTTATCAAACGGAATCAGCATTTGACAGCGTTTATAGTCTTTAAAGATATAACTCTTCACGACTTGAAGGAGCTCATCAATCCCTATTCTATTTTTTGCAGAAAAATAGATGCGATCCTTCTCTACTCTAGGTACTTCCTCATCAAGCAACTCTGCCTTATTGAACGCATAAATGACAGGGATATCGCCAGTCCCGAGGCCATCAAGGGTTTGATCCGTCACCTTCATCAATTTTTCATAATGAGGGTCTGAATAATCCACAACGTGAACGATTAGATCCGCTTCAACGACCTCTTCAAGGGTAGAACGGAACGCCTTGACCAGCTGATGTGGCAACTTATTGACGAATCCGACGGTATCAGTCAATAGAAATTCCTTCTTGTCCGGTAACGTAATATTCCTTACCGATGTTTCAAGGGTCGCAAATAGCATATCCTTTTCAAACACCTGCTTGTTCTCGTTCGGATGAAATGTTTCCACAAACGCATTCATCGTCGTCGACTTCCCGGCATTCGTGTAGCCGACAAGGGAAACAACGGGGATTTCACTCTTTTTGCGCTGTTTTCTCTGTGTGGTTCGCAGGTCGACAAGAGAATCCAGTTCCTTATTCAAGGCCGTGATTTTCTCTTCAATCCGTCGACGATCGAGCTCTAACTTCGTTTCACCCGCACCACGGTTGGCAAGTCCCGAACCTCCGCCTTGACGGCCCAGTGATTCACGACGTCCCACAAGACGGGGAAGCATGTATTGAAGCTGTGCCACCTCGACTTGAAGCTGGGCTTCACGTGTCTTCGCCCGCTCTGCAAAGATATCGAGAATCAGCATCGTTCTGTCCATGACACGGACGTCCAGCTTCTCCTCCAACACACGTATTTGTGATGGAGACAGTTCATCATTGGTGATCAGAGCATCCGCATCCCACTCTTCAATTAGCGGAAGCAATTCGTCGATCTTCCCCTTCCCGATATAGTGTACGTGGTTCGGCCGGGGCAGGTTTTGTGTCATTTCACCGACCACATCGATTTGCCTTGCTTGAGCTAATCCATTCAACTCAAGCATCGAATATTCAAAGTCATTGTTCTTATCTTTTGTATTAACGCCTATGGCGATCGCTTTTAATCTTTCTTCCATTATAGGGTCACTTCCTATCACATATTTTCGTACAAGAAAAGCACAGGCTGCTGCCTGTGCTTTTTGTAAATGGATGTTGAATATACAGATGGCACGCGAAGAAGCCCGCACTTTCTCCTGATGACAGTAATAAAAGTCATCGAAATAGCACCATCCAGTAGATATTCAATTCTATTCTCAAAGAGGAAGAAGAACTCCCCTTTCTTCATACACGCTAAATGAAGAATTCCTTTAAAAATAGTCAGACCGATCCCATTTACCCTGCACACAGGCAGAGCCTTTGAACTTATTCAATTAAGCGTTCAAATTGCGGATGCGAAGTCTGATCAAAATCAAAAGGAAAACCTCCATTTCTCATAAGTTACACCCATTCTACCACACCTCTTGATGAATGGGAAGATATGGTTTGAGGGACGGACCTCCAAAACCGCTTTTTCGGGTTGTATCAGCCTACCGATTGAGGTCCGTCCCTCACCATGTTACCTTAGGGAATAAAAAAACCTCCAATTCTTCACTCTCCCCATTTGAAACACAAACGGAATGATGAAAAATTGGAGGTCCGCCCCTCAAGAAAATTATTCAGTACCCTTCTTCCACTCTTCTTCCTCGATTAGCATCTTTCCTGGCCATGTGTAAGCCATGATTCCACCATCTGCTGTGATGTCTTCACCTGTAACGTAAGAGCTGTCGTCTGATGCAAGGAATAAGGCAACTGTCGCCATTTCTTTCGGTCGACCAAGGCGTCCCATCGGGGTGATCCACTTATTAGCTTCCCTGAATTCTTCACCCATCTTCTCCTGTTTAATCCCCACGAGATCATCAATTAAAGGGGTCTCGATTGTTCCAGGGGAGAGGGAGTTCACACGTATTCCATCTCTTGCATAATCTATGGCCATTGCCTTCGTGAAATTAATGATACCACCCTTGGCTGCATTATACCCTGATCGGTCGAGGTCTGCCGCATGACCGGACATGGACGCCGTATTAATAATGGAGCCTCCACCTTCAAGCATTAGCGGGATTAAATACTTGCTGCATAGAAAAGTCCCCCGTAAGTCCACTGCCATGATTCGATCAAATAATTCTACTGGATATTCGTGCACTTTTCCACCCTGTTCATCTACCCCAGCATTGTTAAACAGAATGTCAATAGTATGGAACTGCTCCTTTACCGTACTTGCAAACGTTGTAACACTTTCTTCATTTGAAACGTCAAGGTGATAAGCCTCAGCCTTACCACCCTTCCCTCTGATCTCCTCTACAGTCTTATTCATTTGTTCATTATTCACATCTCCACAAATCACTGTAGCACCCTCAAGAGCAAATACTTTCGCTGTAGCTGCCCCTATACCTGTTGCCGCTCCTGTAATCACCGCAACCTTATCTTCTAATCTTCCCATCTGATAAAACCTCCTAGAAATATCTCATGGAGAGCCTTTTCCCCTTATGTGAAATACTAAACATAAGGGACGGACCTCTAAACCACCTAATTTCAGATTTCAAATATCATATATGTAGGTCCGTCCCTCACCACGGTACGCCACTAAAGAAAAAAACCTCCAATTCTTCACGCTTTCCATTTGATCAACAAATGGAATGATGAAAATTTGGAGGTCCGTCCCTGAATTAAGGAGTTATACTAATTAACATCCCAAAGTACTGCAAACAGCGTTTTTCAATACAGATACAAGATTGCTGTTCGGAGCCAAGATTGAAACCAACAACCAAGCGACTAGTAGTAATACGGCGATTAGAAAGGTAACAAGACCTAACGTCATGTAGAATCCCTCCTTTCTATTAAGAAATCTAGTAAGTGAGCTCTCTTACAACGTTATTCTATGAAAAATCACTAGAGTTGGACCGGCAAATATAATAGAAACAGAAAAAGGGCAGAGCCCTTTCTTAACAAAACCTTCACAAACAATAGGTACTTCGTGTGATTGAGATACGTTTCTCATGGGTATACACTATACTGGAATGAACATTCATTCCGTATTAACGTTATGAAAGGCTGAACGAACATGTCACAGGCAATAAATAAACGGGACAGCATTGTAAAGAGTTCCCTTGTTCTTTTTGCAAAGCGGGGTTATGATGCCACGACGATTCCCATGATTGCGACGTCTGCCGGCGTTGGAGCCGGTACGATCTATCGATACTTCGAAAATAAAGAAGTGCTTGGGAATTCACTCTTCAAAGAATATGTAAATATGTTCAAAGAAACGGTGGAAAAGGATTTCCCTTATGATCAGTCGATCCGGAGTCAATTCCACCATATTTTTCATTCAATGATCCTGTTTACAAAGGAACAAAGTCAAGCCCTTTACTTTATCAAAACACATAGCAGCGCCCATTTCCTAAACGAAGAAAGTCATGAAAGTTTCGAAGGACTGCTGAATATCTTTAAATGCTTCTTCGATTCAGGAAAAGACAAAAAGGAAATCAAGAATCTTCCTTCAACGGCTTTGATCGCAATTTTGTATGGTGCCTTTCTCGAGCTACAGCGACTGGTCCGGATCGGGGAATTAAAACCTGATGCCACCATGCTTAAAGACGTAGAGGAAAGTATGTGGGACGCTGTCCGATTACACGGCTGAGAAACAATTTGTTTCTCAGCCCCAAACGGAATGAACGTTCATTCCGTAGACTAAACGACTATTACGAGGTGAAGGAAAAATGACACATCAATCACAATATCCACAACCGAAAACCTATGGCCCCCTCGGGAGTTTACCCGTTATCGATAAAGAAAAGCCCCTTCAATCCTTTATGAAGCTTGCAAGGGAACTCGGACCGATCTATCAGTTCCAGTTTCCAGGTAGATTAAGCACCTTTGTTTCAAGCGCTTCCCTTGCAGAGGAAATATGCGATGAAACCCGCTTTGACAAAAAAGTGGGGCCTGCCCTCCAAAAAGTGAGAGCATTCGGCGGAGACGGTCTTTTCACAAGTGAAACGACAGAAATCAATTGGAAAAAGGCACATAATATCCTTCTCCCGAGTTTCAGTCAGCAGGCCATGAAAGGATATCACGCTAAAATGGTGGATCTCGCCACCCAGCTCATCCAAAAATGGTCCCGACTGAATCCGGCAGATGAAATCGACGTTCCTGAAGATATGACCCGTCTGACCCTTGATACCATCGGACTTTGCGGTTTCAATTACCGCTTTAACAGTTTCTACCGTGAAACGTCCCATCCTTTCGTGGACAGCATGGTTCGTGCACTGGACGAAGCGATGAACCAATCCCAGCGTCTTGGGGTCCAGGATAAACTGATGATCAAATCAAAAAAACAATTCAGAGAAGACATTGAGTATATGTTCTCCCTTGTCGATGAATTGATTGCCGAGCGGAAGGAAAAAGGGGATCTTGGTGAAGAAGACCTACTCTCCTATATGTTGAAAGGAACAGATCCAGAAACAGGCGAAGCGCTGAGTGACGAAAACATCCGCTTTCAAATCATCACGTTCTTGATCGCAGGACATGAAACGACAAGTGGACTGCTCTCTTTCGCTCTCTACTTCCTGATGAACAATCCGGATAAACTGAAAATGGCCCAGGAAGAAGTCGACCGCGTTGTAGGAGATGACATTCCGGACTATAAACAAGTGAAACAAATGAAATATGTCCGTATGGTGTTGAATGAAACACTCCGGCATTGGCCGACCGCCCCTGCTTTTTCCGTCTATGCGAAAGAAGATACCACACTGGGTGGCAAATATGATGTCAAAAAAGATGATGTATTTACACTGGTCATTCCTGAACTGCACCGCGATTCCTCTGTATGGGGAGACGATGTTGAAGCCTTTATTCCAGAGCGTTTCGAGGATCCTTCATCCATTCCGTACCATGCGTATAAACCGTTCGGAAACGGACAGCGTGCCTGCATTGGACAGCAGTTCGCCCTCCATGAAGCCACACTGGTCCTTGGCATGGTGCTTCAGCACTTTGATCTGATCGATCACAAAGACTATACATTGGATGTAAAAGAAACACTGACCCTCAAGCCGGATGGATTAACGATGCGGGTATCACCTCGTAAGCCTGCCATGTCATTCTCGATTGCTTCCAAGGGAGAAGAAAAAGCAGATGACGTCACCAAGCCCAAAGTGGTTGAATCTTCCCACGGAACACCTTTACTCGTTCTCTATGGATCTAACATGGGAACAGCTGAAGGGATAGCCCGTGATTTAGGAGAGTCAGGACGTCAGCAAGGATTCTCGACGGAGGTTGCTCCTTTAGATGAATACACTGCCGGACTCCCTACAAACGGAGCTGTTCTGATTGTCTCGGCTTCCTATAACGGAAATCCTCCTGACAATGCAGGAAAATTCATTTCCATGCTGAAGGAAAGTCAGACAGATGAATTTGAAGGTGTCCGCTACGCTGTGTTTGGGTGCGGTGACCATAACTGGGCCACTACGTATCAGCGTATCCCGAACTTGATTGATGAACAGCTTCATGAAAAAGGTGCTCACCGTATAACAGAAATAGGTCACGGCGATGCAAGCGACGACTTTGAAGGGGATTACGAAAAGTGGGTAGAAGCCCTTTGGCCAAACCTTGCTGAAGAACTAAACATCAAGCTCCATCAAAATGATGAAACGAACAGCTCCATTACGATGAATTTTGTCAGCGATGTAAGTGATACACCACTCGCCCGGACGCATCATGCCTTCACAGCCGCGGTGAATGAGAATTTCGAATTACAGCATGCTGAAAGTGGCCGGAATACAAGGCATATCTCCCTAACCTTACCAGAAGGTGTTACGTATCAGGAAGGAGATCATGTCGGAGTCCTTCCGCAAAATCCATCGACTCTTGTCGAGCGAGTGCTCAGTCGATTCAACTTGAACGGATCAGACTACGTCCAACTGACGGGAGATTCCGGTAAAGCGGCTCATCTCCCTACCGAAAAACCGGTGAAACTTCACGAATTACTGGCGAATTATGTAGAGTTCCAGGAGCCTGCTACCCGTTCTCAAATCCGTGCTCTAGCGGCTCATACCGTCTGCCCTCCTCACGTTGTTGAACTTGAGGAACTGTTGAAAGATGATATATATAAAGAGGCGGTACTAAACAAGCGAATCACCATGCTTGATCTTGTTGAAAAATACATGGCTTGCGAAATACCTTTTGAAGGATTCCTGGCACTGCTCCCTCCTTTAAAGGCACGCTATTATTCAATCTCAAGTTCACCTTTATACAAGGGTGGAGAAGCCACCATCACCGTAAGCGTTGTACGAAGCGAAGCATGGAGCGGTAATGGTGAATATAAGGGCATCGCATCCAACTACTTGGCTGAACGTGAAATCGGAGACAAGATCGCCTGCTTCATCAGCACACCTCAGTCGAATTTCCAGCTGCCTGAGGATCCGCAAACACCGATTGTCATGGTTGGTCCTGGAACAGGAATCGCTCCGTTCAGAGGGTTCATCCAGGCACGCAGCGTCCTGAAAGAACAAGGGAAATCACTCGGCGAGGCTCATCTCTACTTCGGTTGCCGAAACCCCGAGCACGATTACCTGTATCAAAGCGAATTGGAGAAAGCGGAACACGAGGGCATCGTCACCCTGCATACAGCATTCTCAAGATGCCCGGGTCAAGAGAAAACCTACGTACAGCATCGGTTAGCAGAAAATGCTGAAGAAATCCTGCCGTTACTAAAAGATGGCGGACGTCTATACATTTGCGGTGACGGAAGCAAAATGGCACCCGATGTAGAAAAGACATTAGTAGAAAGCTACATGCGTTTCTATCAAACATCAAAAAAAGAAGCCGATACATGGTTGCGATCATTGGAAGAAGAAGGTCGATACGCGAAGGATGTTTGGGCTGGAGCATGATGGGAGAGAAGCGGATCCTTATGGGGTCCGCTTTTTTTGTGATGTTTCTGGACTGCAAAACCGGTTGAGGGGATTTCGCTGATATATTGAATATTTGGGTGATAAAATCAATATTTCGCTCATAAATCACCTCCTCAACAATTTTCTCTCAACCTAACCCTATCCCTACAAAAAAAACAGCGAATCCACTAGAATTCGCTGTTTCCTCCCTCACTTTTTCCTAACCGGGATCCAAATCTCACTTCTAAACATATCAGAGCCAACATCTTTACTTTCATTCCACAATATCTCCGGTCCTTCTGCCAGTTCATAGCTTGAAGATGGAAACCATTCAGCGTAAATCCGCCCCCACAATTGTTGCAAGGTTTCCGGAAATGGACCGACCGCTTCGAATACAGCCCATGTCAGCTTGGGAACTTCAAGTTTGGATAAATCAGAAGGACATTCTTCCGTTGTGGCAGCCCCGATGTAATGATCGAGCTCCCCTTTCTCTTCCATTCTTTCATCGGAAAATTGGACGGATGCACTTATCAATCCTCGGGGCTCCACATTAGACATCCCTTTCAGTTGCTTAATCATCCCTTCGTCCAAACTCTGCCACATAGCAGCAATTTCAGGATTCACCCCATTAAAAATGATGGGCACCCGCTTCATGATCCCTACAATGGAAAATGGTGCTTTTTCTACGATTCTAACATTCATTTCATTGCCTCCTCTGATGGATAATTGGAAGGTCATAGGCGGAAATGCTTTGATAGAATGGCCCTTCGCTTGAGATGGCGTGATCCCGTGGATTTTTTGAAAGGCTCTCGTAAAGGAATCAGGTGAAGAGTAGCCATATTTCATGGCTATATCAATGATCTTTGCCTCACTGTTTTGCACTTCAAGTGCTGCCAGGGTCAAACGGCGGCGTCTGATGTATTCTGATAAAGGGATCCCTGCCAGGAACGAAAACATCCGCTTAAAATGGTGCTCGGAGCAATATGCTCGCTTAGCCACATCTCTCAGCCTGATTTCTTCCGTCAGATTCTCTTCAATATACCGTAAAGCGTCATTCATATTCTTTAAAGAATCCATTTCCACTACCTCCTTCCTCAACAGAATAGCAAGAATGAATAGGAGCATCCCGACTTATGGTGCTCCAATTTGCAGGGTATAGAAATCCAAAGACACTTCTACTCTATCCCCGCGCTTCATGCACCTTCAACAACTTCCCTTTCACCGATGTCTTCTTCATCACCTGCAGAACCAGCGGCCCTTTACCATTCAAAATCTCCACGTAAGAAAGGTTCTCCTGAATGGTGATGATGCCGATGTCGTCAGCTGTCACACCATCAATCTTCGCAATCGTCCCGACAAAGTCGACTGCCCTGATTTTCTTTTTCTTTCCGCCGTTGAAATAGAGCTTCATGATGTCTCTGTTCAGCTGCTCGCTTTTATCCATTTTAAAATCGGGTTCCTCTTCCAGTTTCCGTTCAAAATCATTTTTCCCTTTCGCTACAGCTTCTTCAGTAGGGGCCTCAAGCTTAGGGATCACAAATCCGATATACTCTTCAATTTCTCCAAGGAATTTCTCTTCGTGAGGCGTACAGAACGTGATGGCTTTTCCTGCCTGACCCGCTCTTCCCGTTCTTCCCGTACGGTGAACATAGCTTTCTTTTTCCATGGGAATGTCATAATTGATGACGTGGGTGATGCTTTCAATGTCAATCCCCCGGGCCGCCACATCCGTCGCAATCAGATAACGGAAGTCTCCCCGCTTGAAATCATCCATCACTTCGAAGCGCGCCTCCTGGATCATGCCTCCATGAATTTTATCCACAGGGTAACCTGATCGATCCAGTTCTTCACACAAAGTATCCACATTTTCTTTCGTCCGGCAAAAAATGATGCAACTATCAGGATTTTCAACGGTCGTCACATCCTTTAGAAGTGACAGCTTGTCTTCCTCCCTCACTTCAATCACAGCATGATCGATTTTATCCGTCGTGATGCCCGTCGCCTTGATTTCAATGTGGACGGGTTTCTTCATATATTTATGACAAAGTGTCTCTACGTCCTGTGGTAACGTAGCTGAGAAAGTCAGCGTCACACGCTCTGTTGGTAATTCCTGAATAATGGCTTCCACCTGATCAATGAATCCCATGTTGAGCATTTCATCGGCTTCGTCAATCACAAGATACGAAAGCTTATCAAGAGGTAACGTCCCTTTTTCAATATGGTCGAGTACTCGCCCCGGAGTCCCGACGACAACATGATTCTTCTGCTTCAGTTCAAGCTTCTGACGATGGAAGGGTGACTTACCGTACACAGCGGCCGCTTTGATCCGCTTGTATCTCCCGATATTCGTGATATCTTCCTTCACCTGAACGGCAAGCTCCCGTGTCGGTGTCAAAATCAGGGCCTGCGGCTTGTTTTCCTCCCACGCGACCATTTCACAAAGGGGAATCCCGAAAGAAGCAGTCTTTCCACTTCCCGTTTGCGACCGTACAACAAGATCTTTTTTCTCAAGAGCAAGTGGAAGCACCTTTGTCTGCACTTCAGTAGGGGCTTCATATCCCAGTCCAGTCAATGCTCTTACAATCTCTTCACTAAGCTGATAATCTTTAAACTTCTTGACAGTCATTTCATAACCTCATTTATTTTTTCTTATTTTCATAGGAAAGCGCCGATTCTATTCATTCAAAAATACCTCTTTAAAATTCTTTTTAAATTTATTTAGGTATTCCACCAATAGTGTGTTATGCTTTATCTAACCATTTTAACTTGTAACATGTTGTCTCCGGGACCGACGAACGCTGTCGGTCCCTTTTTATTTCCTAAAGCGGAGGCGGCTCGTTCAGAGGCGACAAGCATAAGATGAATGGGCTGGGAAGGCGCTCTTTGCCTTCCTGGCCCATTTAGCTTATGACCTCGAGTCTCTAGCCGCCGGAGCTGGCAGTCACCTATAGCGCAGGCGGCTCGTTCAGCCCCGACAAGCATAAGATGAATAGGCTGGGAAGGCGCTCTTTGCCTTCCTGGCCTATTTAGCTTATGACCTCGAGGGGCTAGCCGCCGGAGCTAGCAGACACCTATAGCGCAGGCGGTTCGTCCAGCCCCGACAAGCATAAGATGAATAGGCTGGGAAGGTGCTCTTTGCCTTCCTGGCCCATTTAGCTTATGACCTCGAGCCTCTAGCCGCCGGAGCTGGCAGTCACCTATAGCGCAGGCGGCTTGTTCAGCCCCGACAAGCATAAGACGACCAGGCCGGAAAGGCGCCCTTTGCCTTTTTGGCCTGTTTGACTTATGACCTCGAGCCTCTAGCCGCCGAAGCTGGCAGTCACCTAAAGCGCAGGCTGCCCACCCACCCCGACAAGCATAAATTAAACCAATAAAAAAAGGACCCTCCGAGAGGGCCCTCTTTCTTAAAAGCTATTACGCTTTAACAACGTTAGTCGCTTGAAGTCCACGTTGACCTTGCTCAGTGTCAAATGTAACTTTTTGACCTTCGTCTAAAGATTTAAATCCTTCGCCTTGGATAGCTGAGAAATGTACGAATACATCTTCTCCACCTTCGATTTCGATGAAACCGAAACCTTTTTCTGCGTTAAACCATTTTACTGTACCTTCTTGCATGTGTGTATCCTCCTGTGTGGATATTGAATCCACGATTTATTACTATCGTTGCTCAAGTTAGATATCAAAGGCGAAAAGTTTAAAACTTATTCTTTCCTTACAGACCGAACAAAAATAATTCTTCTTAAGACTAACAGATAAACCGATAAAAAGCAAATGCATTCAAAAAACCGCTCAACTCTCTACCATTAAAGGAATATCCAGCTTTGTTGTCGAATGGTATGATATAAAGGAGATGGACCTATGGATAAAATCGGTTTACTCAAAACATTAAGCAAAGCAAGCCGGGGAAACTTCTTTTCAATCGAGCTGCCTGCCCAGTCAAGAGAAGAAGCTGAAACCATCGAAAAAGCGGCAGCAGAATTAGAAAAAGAAGGCAAGATCAAGATCAGGGAATGCACACATAAAGAAGATTCTGTGTACATTCAAGGAATCATGAAATATGCGTTAGCGTAATTGGTGCCAATCTTCCCGGCACCGTTTTTTTTTTGCATAAAAAAAGGACCCTCAGGGAGAGTCCTTCTTTAAAGCAATTAGATTTTGTTAACGTTAGTCGCTTGAAGTCCACGTTGACCTTGTTCAGTGTCAAATGTAACTTTTTGACCTTCGTCTAAAGATTTAAATCCTTCGCCTTGGATAGCTGAGAAATGTACGAATACATCTTCTCCACCTTCGATTTCGATGAAACCGAAACCTTTTTCTGCGTTAAACCATTTTACTGTACCTTCTTGCATGTGTGTATCCTCCTGTGTGGACATTGAATCCACGATTTATTACTATTATTGCTCAAGTTAGATATCAAAGGCGAAAAGTTTAAATACTTTCTTTCCTTACAGACCGAACAAAAATAATTCTTCTTAAGATTAACAGGAAATCGTAAAAATAGCAAATGCATTCTTTCTTTTTCTCTGGAAACCAGCAAAATCAGACTCCATTTATAAAGAAATTCCTAAAAGTAAAAAGCCCACTTCCACAAGGAAATGGACCTCTCACTACTTTTCTTCCTGTTTGCCACCATGCTTAACGCCTTTACTTGTATAAGGCTTGTTGCTTTTCTTCTTATTGGCCCCTGCCTGCCAGCGATTCCAGCCTTTCTTTCCAGTTCCTTGACCCGTTCCGCTCTTCTTCTTTGGTTTACTCATTTTTTCACTCCGTTATAATTATGATACGCTCTTTCAAGATCGTCTCCATACTATAACACGTATCAAGGGGTCAGAATACTTCTTGTTTATTCCACTTACCTTTTCTGCCCTGTATAAATGTGGATGGCATCCCGGAGGAATTCCGCCATTCCATCCTGATCAGCATCATAATAAGCCTTGAACCGTTCGTCATCAACATACATCTGAGCAAGTCCGGCATGGGCTTCCTTATTATAGTGACCCCAATAGAAGCTGATCCATTGTCGATGCAAATCAGCCGCTTTTTGAGCTGTGTCACTTGCCGGATCACCGTTTTGAAATGCTGTCTCAAGCGTTTCCTTGATTTCCCTCTCAAGTCCTGTTACCTTTTCATGATCCTCCAGAGACATGTTCATGACTCTGGCATTCGATTCGTCCACCTTCTTATCACCGTATTTCTCCCGTACTTCATCCCCATACTTCTTCTCATTCTCATCTACCATTCTCTTCTTGAATCCTTCAAACTTTTCTTTATCCGACATCGTGACTTCCCCTTCCTTTACACGTAATGTTTTTTCTACATTTGCAATCAGTTGATCAAGCTGAGTGCGCCTGCTCATTAAGATTTCCCTGTGTTCCCGTAATGCCTGTGCTGCGTCAAAGGTCGGATCATCCAGAATATCCTTGATTTCATCCAGTCTTACACCTAATTCTTTATAAAAGAGGATCTGCTGAAGGCGGTCGACTTCCTTCTGTCCGTAAATCCGATAGCCTGAAGAATTGGTCCTGGCCGGCTTCAGGAGCTCAATTTCGTCATAATAACGAAGGGTCCGCGTACTCACACCAGCGATCTCTCCCAGTTTTTTAACGGTATATTCCATGATTTCACCTCCTGACATTTCTTACTTTACAGCTTGACGCAACGTCAAAGTAAAGGGGTAATTTTAAAAAAGTTATACCGAGATCGTTTGGTACCCGGGAAACGATTCAAATAGGGCAATACCTTGAAAATAACGTGCCAGTCCGATATTCTTAGTATAGTCATTTTGAGTATAAGGTTGTGTTGAATATGCGAATTAATAAATATATCAGTGAAGCCGGGAAGGCATCCAGACGCGGTGCCGATAAATTGATCACAGAAGGAAGGGTCACCATCAACGGAAAGATCGCGAAGATTGGGGACCAAGTGAATCCCGGGGATGACGTGAAGGTAAGCGGTGCGCCAGTACGTGTTGCCCGGAATAATGTGTACATTGCGTTAAACAAGCCAGTGGGCATTACAAGTACGACAGAAAAAGGCGTCAAAGGGAATATCGTTGATCTTGTCAATCATCCTTTGCGCATCTTTAACATCGGACGTCTGGACAAAGACTCCGATGGATTGATTCTTTTGACGAATGACGGGGATATCGTCAACGAAATCCTCCGTGCCGAGAATCAGCATGAGAAGGAATACATCGTCACCGTCGATCGCCCGATATCTGACGATTTCTTAAAGCAGATGTCAGAGGGCGTCAAAATCCTTGGAACGAAAACACTGCCATGTAAAGTGGAGCAGGTTTCGAAATACGTTTTCCAAATTACGTTGACCCAAGGGTTGAACAGGCAGATCCGCCGCATGTGCGAGGCACTTGGATACGAAGTGTACCGCCTGCAGCGAACACGCATTATGAATATCCATTTAGGTAATCTTCCTGTTGGACAGTGGCGTGACCTTTCAAAGAAAGAAAAAACGAGATTGTTTCAGGATTTAGATTATGAACCGAAGGAATGGTAACATAGAAAACCCGTTGACAAGACTATTTCAGTTAGTCTTGTCAACGGGTTTTCTATGTAGTAAATTAGTTCTTCTTATTTTCGACAAGATACGCTATTATTAAATAGTTTAGAACAATTAACTAGATTTTGTGGAGGTTTGGGAACGCATGGTTTTCAAGAAAAAGGATAAGTTTGCTATTCTTCTTAGTCAGATAGCTGGTAATTTAAAAGTGAGTGCTCATTATTTTGCCGATTATAAAATCAACAATGTAAGTGATTTGAAGGAATTTTCAAGTACGATGAAGGATTATGAGACAAAAGGTGACTCTTATGTGCATGAGGTCATTCTTGACTTGAATAAAGTGTTCATCACACCGATAGAGCGCGAAGACATCCTGGCACTTGCCATGAGTATGGATGATGTATTGGACGGGTTGGAGCATACATCAGCAATGTTTGAAATGTATTCCATTACCCAGGCGGATGAATATATGCTGAAATTTGTTGAAGCCATCCGACAATGTTCCGATGAAATTGAAGCAGCCGTCGAGCTTTTATCCACAAAAAAATGGATTCAGATCAGAGAGCATGCCATTAAGATCAAGGATTATGAATCGAAATGTGACGGTATCCTCCGTCAATCCATCAAGCATCTCTTCAATACGGAAAAGGATCCGATCCGAATCATTCAATACAAGGAGATCTATGAAGAGCTTGAGCAAATTGCCGATTACTGCCAAAATGTGGCCAACACATTTGAAACCATTATTATGAAGAATGCGTAAGGAGTCTTGCAGGAATGGATACAATCTTAATCTTAACCATATTAATTGTTGTGGGGGCCTTGGCATTTGATTTTATTAACGGGTTCCATGATACGGCCAATGCCATCGCAACAGCCGTATCGACCAAGGCGCTGAAGCCAAGGCATGCCATTATCCTCGCAGCGGTCATGAACTTTGCCGGAGCCCTCGCTTTCACGGGTGTCGCGAAAACAATCACCAAGGACATCGTTGACCCTTTCTCACTTGAGAACGGCACCATCGTCATCCTGGCAGCCCTTCTTGCCGCTATCACATGGAATTTAGTTACATGGTATTATGGGATACCGAGCAGTTCTTCCCATGCTTTGATTGGGGCAATTGCAGGGGCTGCCATCGCAGCAGCAGGTGTGTCTGCTCTAAATTACAGCGGATTTATTAAGATCATCCAGGCGTTGATCTTTTCACCGATTCTGGCTTTTGTTGTAGGTTTCCTTCTTTATAGTATATTTAAAATCGTTTTCAAAAATCGAAACCTGGCCAAAACGAACCGGAATTTCCGTCTGATCCAGATCGCGACTGCTGCACTGCAGTCCTTTACCCATGGAACGAACGATGCTCAGAAAGCGATGGGAATCATCACGATGGCCCTGATTGTCAACAACTATCAAACGTCTGATGATATCCAGACGTGGGTTCAGGTATCCTGTGCCACGGCTATGGGGCTAGGAACATCGATCGGTGGATGGAAAATCATTAAAACGGTCGGTGGGAAAATCATGAAGATCCGTCCCGTGAATGGAGTCGCAGCAGATTTGACGGGAGCAGCCGTAATCTTTGGTGCAACAGCCATTCACCTACCTGTCAGTACCACTCACGTTATCTCCTCTTCCATCCTCGGTGTGGGTTCTGCTCACAGATTGAAGGGTGTGAAGTGGGGAACGGCGCAAAGGATGTTGATCACATGGATCATTACATTGCCCATTTCAGCAAGTCTTGCAGCCATCTTCTTTCATATTTTGAATCTCTTTTTCTAATAAATAAGGAAGTCAAAAGGGTACCCCCTTTTGACTTCCTTTTTACCGTTGTGCCTCGACTGGCAGTCGTTCAAACCCAAGGTAACGATCCCCCTGAAAGGTCAATTCTCCCTCGTCCCCTTCGGCAAGCATGCCATATTCCGTATCTTTCACCCTCAATTCCATCCTGTCGCCGCTTTCCACTTCGAAGGTGAGATAGTAATGGCTGTAAGCCCTTGTCTCACCACCACCTCTTACATCTGTCCGTTTACCGATGACTTTCGCACGTACATTCAGAGTCGGTGACTGATTATTCTTACTCCACTGCGCAACTCCTTTGATGGCAGAAGACAATATAATGGATATAATGATGACAAAAATGATCCCGATAAAAATCGGAACCGCTTGGAACATAAAATCCCCACCTGGTGACATGTCGATACTCCCCTTTATCTTTTTTATATTTTAACATCTACTTACCATTATGTGGGATTGATGAAATAGATGACACAAATAGGCCCGATCAGAAACAGGTACACTGTTTTGGATCGGGCCAGACTAAAGGGGGATCAGCCTGTCGGGTGCTTCATTTTGTCCAAGATCATCGTAAAATAATTCTTCTTCACCGGCCCTGGGTCAAGGGGAATATCATTAGCAGCTTCATGTCTTCCCCCGAGAAGGTTCGGGGAATAGATCTGGTTCCCTTCTAAGATCCTGCGTATCGTGAAAGTTAATTCATCACTCGGACTGTCCTTCAATACATAACCATCTGCCCTGCTTTCGCGCACCTTATCGAGATATCCTTCTTTCGCAAATGTCGCAAGGACGAGGATACGGCAATCTTCAACCTCAAGAGGTCCGTCCCTCAAGAGGTTTTCAATGTCGAGGATGAGGAGGTCGGGCTGGTGCTTTCGAATGAGCTCAAGTGTGTGTTCCCTGTTCGTGGCTCTTCCTACGACTTCCATGTCTTCTTCGAGATTGAGAAGAGTGGCGATTGTCCCCAGTAATAATTCTTCATCTTGAGTCATCACTATGCGGATCATGTAGGTTCTCTCCTTATCAAGTAAAGACTCTCCTTATATGAATTCTGCATAAGGAGAGTCGCTGTGTTTTTATAATTCAGGTTTGGCTTCTGCTGAGATGCGGGAATTTGATTTCGCTGAGGACTTGACGCCTCTGAAGCTTACGAATGTCTTATTCTCTTCGTCCCACAACTTGAAGCGGAGCGATTTTAAGCTGGTCCATAACGAGATGGTCGGCACATTTTGTAATGGCTCTGTATTGTTATGAGCTTCTTCCAACTTGTAGTTCGGTACCCTCGGACTTAAATGATGAACGTGGTGATATCCGATGTTTCCTGTCAAAAACTGCATGATTTTCGGAAGCTTATAGTAAGAACTTCCTTCCACCGCTGCCAGTACATACTGCCACTCTTTGTCTTCCTCGAAATAAGAGTCTTCAAATGTATGCTGAACATAGAACAACCAGATTCCGATTGAGCCTGATACCATGAAGATCGAACCTTGCACGAGCAAGAATTCCTGCCATCCAAGCAGAAGACAAAGGAGGGTGATAAGAACGACGATGATCGCGTTCACTAAATATGTGTTATTGCGCTCTTTCTTCCGTGCATTCTTGCGATTGAAACGATTCTTTAAAAGAAATACATAAATCGGTCCTAGTACAAACATAACAAACGGATTACGGTAAAAGCGATACGCTAAACGAGTTTTCAAAGGTGCTGCTACATATTCATCAATGGTAAGGGTCCAAATATCACCCGTCCCACGTTTATCCAGATTTCCACTTGTCGCATGATGCACAGCATGATCATGCCCCCACTGATCAAACGGGAACAGTGTCAGGACACCCATGGCCGTTCCGACTGCCCGGTTGGCTTTACGGCTTTTAAAGAAAGAAAAATGGGTACAATCATGAAAGATAATGAAGATCCTCGTTAAGAATCCTGCTGCTATCACGATTGGAACGAGTGCCAGCCAATACGACACAGATAAACTTTGATAGGCAAGGAACCATAATAGAAAGAACGGCCCAAGCGTGTTGATCATCTGCCAGATACTTTCCTTCGTGGTTGACTTTTCATAAGGAGCCACTTCTTTTTTCAACGTTTTTATATTTGTCATGTCATTATTCCCTTCGTTTAAGGCGTTGAATTCATTATAGGATAGGTGTGTTCAACGTGTTAGTAGTAGGTGTCATATGCTGGGCATGACAAATGTCATAAGGGAGAAATTGTCATGCGCTTTCATTAAGGGGAATCCTTGATATCACTCACTTCTTTGAACAACTAGTTCCATTTCAATCGGTATTATTATTTTTGAAGAAATGAAAAATATTCTTATTCCCCTGAAAAAAAGCATAAAAATAGGAGCTCCGGAATAAACCGAAGCTCACACTTAGATCCTCAAACCAATTGAAGATATTTTCAGTTAAAAATTAAATTCATCCGGATCCGGACCACTGCGCAGATTCTCATTCAGTTCATCCAATCGGTTCATTTCCTCTTCAGATAATGTGAAATCATACAATTGAATGTTCTCAAGAATTCTCGACTCGGTCATGGATTTAGGGATGGTGATGACACCGTGCTGCAAATCCCAACGAAGGATCACTTGGGCCGCTGATTTATTGTGATCATCAGCGATTCCCTTGATTGTTTCATTGTTCAATAGTTCCGCATTCATCAATGGAGACCAGGCTTCCACATGGATGTCATGCTTCTCACAAAACGCTCGAACCTCTGATTGAGTCAGCTTTGGATGGAACTCGATTTGATTGATGACTGGTTTGATATCCGCTTCACTTAGTAACCTCTCCAAGTGATTCACCTGGAAATTACTCACTCCAATCGATTTTACACGAGCATCTTTATATAGGGATTCAAGTGCTTTCCATGGTTCCATGTACTTGTCATTCCCTGGCCAGTGAATCAAATAGAGATCAAGATAATCAAGACCCATTTTCTCCAGGCTTTCTTCATAGGCGGCAATCGTTTCATCATACGTCAAACCATTGTTCCATACCTTGGAAGTGACGAACAATTCTTCACGTGTGACGAGACCGGCTTCAATAGCACTCTTGATTCCTTTTCCTACAGCTGCTTCATTTTCGTAAATGGCCGCTGTATCAATGCTGCGGTAGCCGATTTTGATTGCTGTTTGCACCGCTTGCTCCAAGGCAGGACCGTCTTCGACACGGAATACACCATATCCTACTTCGGGCATTTCTATATCATTATTTAAAGTGATAGATTTGATGGTCATACCTATCCTCTCCTTTTACATGAAAGTAATATGCTTCTTGAAGAAACATGTACCCAGTATGAACCATGATCGGGAACTTGAGAAGTAGGCACTTATTTGTGGGATAGGCACCTTGAAGTAACTGAGTGGATGACTATAATAAAAAAAGAGCGTGGAAA
Organism: Rossellomorea sp. YZS02; assembly: GCF_033963925.1. Lineage (NCBI taxonomy): Bacteria > Bacillati > Bacillota > Bacilli > Caryophanales > Bacillaceae > Rossellomorea > Rossellomorea sp. YZS02. Next base: position 59,487 of record NZ_JAXBLY010000002.1, read on the forward strand.
CTCTCTTCCACACTCTTTACGCACATACCAATATCTGTCTGACGAATCTTCCTTTACTCACTTCACAGCGGTCGATAATATCGAAGCCCGCTTTGGTCACATTGGCATCCACATCTTCAAGGGTCACGATGACGACCTTATCAGCAAATCGTCTCGCACTCCTTAGCATTTCCAGCTGCTCATCATCTGAAATGACGGAGCAAAGGTTATAAGGAAGGTCAATGACGGCTACATCATAGCTTCCTGTTATATCATTGATGTCCCTTAATGACACATCTCCTTCCAATCCAAAGTGAGCGATATTCTCCCTGACCCCATCGAGGATCAGCGGATTGCGATCACTGCCGACGATATCGATTCCCATGGATAAAGCCTCAACAAGGACCGTCCCGATTCCACAGCAAGGATCAATCATTTTCACTCCACTCGTTTCAGGAGCCGCAATGTTTACGACAGCCCTGGCAACACGGGTACTCAGTGCCGTTGAGTAACTATGGGGCTTTTTCACATGGTGCAGCCATACGGCTTCATTTCTTACATACTTTCCAAACACCCATCGGTCATGAGCCTGGATGATCCCGTACCAGATATGCGGCTCGACTAGCTCTGCCTCCCCTTTCAGGTGCAGACCGACTTCCTTTTCGATTTTGCGCAGCTTCTTAAAGCCTACTTTCTCTGCATCAGGATTCTGGACGAATACAACCTTGAATCCATCCACTGCTTCTAATTGATGTATATGATTCAGTAATTCAACGAACTCGCCAGCTTCACATATGATTTCAAGTCTTTCACGAATGAAAGGACTTCTACTCGGATCGATTTCAATACTGCTTTCGAGAATGCTAGATTCAGAATCCTCACCAAACAGGATGCGTCTCTCCAAAGCACATAGGGAGGCTTCATTCGGTTCCCATGAATACGTATATAAATAGTTTTTCGTTTCGATTATGATCAACTCCGTATGATGTTCAACTATTGCACCTCACCATTGTATCATAAAAGAGGGACGGACCTCCGTTTCGGAGGTCCGTCCCTCTAGAATGTATTACTTCATTTCTGAAATATACTCTTTCACTACTTCAAATACGTATTCCTGATTAGCAGCGGCGGTGTCCGGGTTGTATGCTCCACCGTTCGTTTTGTTGTTGGACAATACGCGGATTCCAAGGAATGGGACTTCATAGGCACCGGCGATTTGTGCTGCCGATGCGCCTTCCATTTCTTCTACAGACGTACCATATTTCTCATGAAACCATTGGATTCGATCGACTTCGTTATTCCACACGTCGGCAGAACCGATCGTCCCTTCCACGACTTTCCCTTTTTTGTACATGTCCTTTACGGCTTTGGCCGCAGCAAGTAACTCTTCATCTCCATCGAAGTAACGGATTTTTTCAGCATTCGGATCTTCCCCTGCACTACCCTCAGATGCCATCAGATCCATCGGCTTCCAGGCAGTCGGCTCGATCCCTTCTTCATCTGCCAGATTGCCTGTTTTTAACGAACCAAGATTCACGGTTCTTTCACCTAAAACGATATCAAACACGTTCAGTTCCGGGTCATGACCGCCGGATGTCCCTTGATTGATGATGGCGATGGGGTTATATCTTTCAATGGCTACAGCCGTTGCCGCTGCCGTATTTTCCATTCCTTTTCCTGTCTTCGTCACGATGACAGGGTAGCCATCCAGCGTTCCTTTGTAAAAAACGAACGATCCGGATGTTTCTTCTTTCACATGTTCAAGTTTACCTGCGAACTTTTCAGCTTCAATCGGCATTGGACCTTGTATGATGATCGGTTGCTCTTCCTTTTTTTCCTTTGCTTCCGTTGGGGCTGAACTGCAGCCAGTGAATACAGATAGTGCAAGTACAGATAATGCTGCAAATGAGGCCATTTTCTTTTTCATTTGAATCTCTCCCTTTTCTAGTTGGAATCCCTAGTCTGTCTTGGTCCAAAGAAAAAGACCTGAAATGATAGAGTGAATCCTACCTTCCAGACCTCCCGAAGTCAAAGTATAAGTAAATGGCAAAACACGCCAAAAACCGAACACCTTAACTCGTAGTCTAGTTCTTATAATGGGAACCAGGTAGAAACGCTCAGACCATATTACCGAGGATATACGAGTGACACTATGTAATTGTGCTACGGTGTTACTATAACAAACCCCATTTACCAATTCAACAAAAATACGAATTTTATTTTAAATTTTATTTTTAATGTTCGTGTTTTGTGTTTTCTCTTACTTTTGCAAGTTAAGCCAATCATTTGAAATCTAAAGACAGAATACTATAATGAAAGAAAAACGATGAGGTGCAAAATATGAAAATCGGACTTATCGGATTAGGTGATATTGCAAGAAAAGCGTACCTGCCCGTCCTTTCAGAAAAAGAAGGTGTCGAGCTGGTTCTGTGTACTAGAAACGAAGAAACACTTCATAAACTGGCTGAGCAATATCGAATCGAACACCGGGTTCAACAAGTGGAAGAATTGATTGCCCTGGATATCGACGCAGCCTTCGTGAGTACGGCTACAGAGGCCCATTTTGAGATAGCGGAAAAGCTCATAGAAAACGGCATACATGTGTACATAGACAAACCGATTTCCCTTAACTTACAAGAAACCGAGCGAATCGTTCAACTCGCGAAAGACAGCGGGAAGATTGCCATGGTTGGATTCAACCGACGCTTCATTCCGAAGGTGAAGGAACTTAAAAAACATGGAAAACCGAGCTTCCTATTAATGCAAAAAAATAGATTTGCTGCTCCCGACGAGCCAAGAAGATTCGTCGTTGAAGATTTCATTCATGTAGTCGATACACTCCGTTTCCTGATGGATTCAAAGGTGAAGGATGTACAGGTTCAGTCCTTGAAAAAAGGGGACCTCCTTCATCATCTCATCATCCAGCTCATTGGTGAGGACTGTACGGCTGTCGGGATCATGAACCGTGATGGCGGTGTGACGGAAGAAATCATCGAATACTCTGCGGATCATCACAAATATGTCGTCAACAGCCTCGTGGAGACGACCCATTATCATAACAAGGAAAAGAGCATTTCTTCTTTTGGGGATTGGGAACCTACTCTATTCAAGCGGGGATTTTATGATCTTGTCGATCACTTCATTGAGTGTGTGGAAACTGGGAAAGAACCTGCCCCCTCCATTGAGGACTCATTGATTACCCATGAGATTTGCGAACGAATTGTTGGCATGATTGAGTAGTTGGGACAAAGGGACGTATTCACTGTCCCTCTCCCTTCCCCTTTTTCCCTCTAGGGTTAATCCTCCTCTAATCATTGAATAGACTTTATTCGAGATTCTTCATATGGTTATGATGTTTCCTCAACTTCCCATTCCAAACCAACAGAAGTACTAGTTCCAAAGAATGAGTATTTATCATTTGAGACAATATATTTTTCAGACAATTGTTACTATTGAGTGATATACGTTTTCCTTTTCCTTTTGTATACTTTAATCGAAACGTTTCACTAAATTGAAAGGACGTGAAGGATATTGAAAAAAATAATGTCACTGCTTCTCCTCATTGCTCTGGTTGTCAGTTCCGCCCTTCCAGCGGCCGCTTCAGCCAAGTATCAAACCAAAGGAAAAGAGATCGCTATATCCAAACAATTGAAAGCGATTTCAAAAAATACCTACCGATACTTCGAAGATTTCACCGATAAACAAACCGGCCTTACGTACGATGCGGTACGAATGGAGAATGGGGAAATCACTTCCCAGCAATTCACTTCACCAACCAACATTTCGATGTATATGATGAGTACTATTTCAGCAGCGGAAGTGGGCATCATTTCAAGAGAAACAGCTGTCAAGAATATTAATAAAACGTTGACATCCTTAGAGGGCATGGAGAAATGGAACGGACTATTTTACAACTGGTATTATACGGAGGATGCGTCCCTCATGACGGATTGGGGACAATTCATTTCTACCGTCGACAATGGATGGCTATCTGCCGGATTGATTGTAGTCGGTCAGGCTTATCCTGAACTCTATGACCGGACCCATGCTCTTGTTAAAGAGATGGATTATTCGACCCTGTACACTCCTGAAGTAGGACAAATGAGGGGCGGATATGATGTAGCGGCCGGAAGCTATACCGCTCACCATTATGGTGCTTTCTATACAGAACCAAGGGTGGCGAGCTATATCGCCATCGGGAAAGAAGATGTGCCGAGAGAGCATTGGTGGAGAATGTTCCGCACCATGCCTGAAAGCTGGGATTGGCAGGCACAGATTCCTGAAGGTCACACTGAAACGTATGATGGTGTAGATGTCTTCGAAGGACATTACAGCTACAAGGGCACCAAGTATGTGCCGAGCTGGGGTGGAAGCATGTTCGAAGCTTTGATGCCACAGCTTGTACTGAAGGAAAAGGAACTCGGAAAAAATGCACTCGGATTGAATAATAAGCGTCATGTCGATATTCAGATTCAATATGCCAAAGAGCAGGGCTATGCTGCTTGGGGCATGTCACCAGCTGCGACACCGGATAATTACTCTGAATTCGCCGCTACACCACTTGGGATGGATGGCTATAAGTCAGATGGTACGGTCACTCCACATGCCACTTTCCTGGCACTGGAGTACGCCCCGATGGAAGCATTTAAAAACATTCAGGCGTTGAAACGTTTCGATATGTACGGCAAATACGGATTCCTTGATTCCGTTAACGTAGAAACGGGAGAAGTGACCAATGCCTATCTTGCGTTAGATCAAGGGATGACAATGATCTCAATCGTCAACTACTTAAAGGATGGAGTCATCAGGGATTACTTCCACAAAGATTCTATAGGAAAATCACCAGAGGATCTGTTGATAAAAGAAACATTTTCTATAAAATAGGTCCTGTAAAAACACTGTAAGTCCAAGCGATATTGCTTGGACTTTTTACTTTATCCAAAGCACAAACAGTTCCAACGATTACATCGCCTTCAATCAGGGAACATCTAAAGTAAACGCTGTTTTCACAAAGATTGTTGCTATTCGGTTACAAACTAAGATTTACGATGCTCCGTCATTTAAGTTGTGGTGCAGGAGGGTGAAGGGAACTACTTCGCTTTCCACGGACGTTCGGCCGAGCCTCCTCAGCAAATACCGCTTCCGGGGTCTCGGCACGCCCGTTTTCCGTAGGAGTCTACGTAGTTCCCTTCACCCTCTAACGTAGTAAGTAGTTGACAGAGCAAAATGGTTTGTGACCAACAGTTTAAAAAGAGTAACGGACTACTAAATTAAATCAGTCATTGCAAAGAATAAAAAGCAGTGGCATACGCGATCTTCACATTTCCTTTGTGTTTGTAAAACACTTCTTCTGGATAGTTGATTGGAGCGGAAGGTGCTCGACTCCTGCGGGAAACGCTGGGCAGGTGAGACCCCGCAGGCGTAGCCGAGGAGGCTCACCGCCAGCCCCGCGGAAAGCGAGCACCTGTAGCGGAAATCAACCGCCACTCGCTACATCCAAAAGCAACAATGTTTACGAAAACAGCCAAAGTAAAAAAGGAGTATAGTATCATGCCAGAGGGTCCCGAAATCAGAAGAGCAGCCGATAACATTGAGAGTGCTCTTAGAAATAAAACCGTACAGGATATCTATTTTGCCTTCCCTCATTTAGAAGGGTACGAAGATCTGTTAAGGGGGGCCATCGTGACACGTGTCGATACGAAGGGCAAAGCCATGCTCATTAAATTTGATAATGGTTTCACGATTTACTCCCACAATCAACTTTACGGAAAATGGTATATCCGGAACCTTTACAACTATCCAAAAACCAACCGACAGCTCCGCCTCGCACTTCACAACGAGAAGAAATCGGCTCTTCTCTACAGTGCATCGGATATTGAAGTCCTACGGGATGAAGAAGTGCCGGAACATCCCTTCATTTCTAAGGTGGGCCCTGATCTATTAAGCGAAAAGGTAACAGTCGATGATCTGTTCGAGCGTATGAAGGACAAGAGATTTCGAAACCGAAAATGGGCAATTCTATTATTGGACCAAGGCTTCGTAGCCGGAATCGGAAATTATTTGAGATCCGAGATCATGTTCACCTCAGGTATCCACCCTTCCCTTCGACCAATCGATTGCCCACCGGATCAGTTAAAGATAGCGGCTGAAAGCATCATCCACTTAGCGAAGCAGTCGTATGAAACGGGCGGGATCACGAATGATCTTGAGCTTGCAAAGAAGTTGAAAGCAGAAGGTGTAAAGCGTTCCCGTTATCGGCACTGGGTATTTAATCGTGAAGAGGCATCATGCTTCATATGCGGAAGTGAAATCGAGAAGACCGTTGCAGCTTCAAGGCGGCTGTATTTCTGTCCGGTATGTCAGGCACTTCCTGACAAAAAAGGTGTCTGACCGTTTGCGGGTCAGACACCTTTTCATTTCATTCTATTCCGTACTGCGATTGATCGCTTCCGTCATGGAGATTCCGTTTAATTTCCTCCGATTCAGCCATAGGGAGACATAATACGAAGCCATGATGATGACAAAACAGATCAGGACACTCATCCAATCGAGCTGGACGGGGATCGTCACATTCATCTCAGCCGTAATCGAATTCATAAACGATGAGATCGAAAGAAGCGTAACAGGGATCCCGATGAGAAATCCAAGGATAATAAACCACCTATTATATCCGATCATCATTCCCGCAATCGACTTCTCAGGATAACCGATCACCTTCATAAGGGAGATTTTAAATGAATTCTCCTCAATCAATAACGAGATCAAAATGTAAATAATGATAACGGCAATGATCGCTGCGACAAAGGCGATCGCCGCTACCCCATAGTTCAATGGCTTGATCATTTCCTTGAATCCTGAAACAGTCTCCGATAATTTAGTCGTCGCTACGATATTTTCTTCAGGCATTGTGAGTTCCTTATTAGAATATATCTCCGTATAGCTTCCAGCAGGGTACCCGTTTAATTGGTTGTATTCCTTAAGGGGCATATAGATCATATTTCCAAGATATGATACTGCGATATGATCAACGGTCACTTCAAAGGAGCGGCCGGACAATTCATTCGTCACTTCAATGGTATCCCCTTCTTCAATCCCCATCTTATCGGATAAGGATTGGTTCATGATCACTGAAGTGAATGTCAATTTATTCCCCTTTGAGTCCTTTAATTGGATAGCCGTATTTTCTGCTTTCAAACCTGTAATCGTAGCCATCTCCTCACCCGTTTTCCCTTCGATGGTAAAAGGAGCCGTCGATCCGACCTGCCCCGATTCAGGTGGATCGGTCTCGGGAGCTTTTAGCAAATAACTATATTCATAGTTATACACCTGTTGAAAATGATCACTCACCAGATATTCCATGGAGTTTTTCGTGACAAAGCCAAACAATAATAATACAGTGGCAAACACCACTCCAGTGAGCAGAAACAGAACTCTCGGGACGTTTCTTACGATTTCCCTGATCACGAATTTCCGCTTGAACGTGATCTTCTTTAATTTAAACAATCGTTCCAGCCTGCTTACTTTCACCTTAAGTTCCCCGCCCTTTATTAAACTAACAGGAGGGGTTTTCAATACACGCTGCACCAAGTAGTACGTGAATGGGATGAAGAGGACCAGTGGCAGCAGCAGGCTCGTGAGCAAGTACGCCCCATGTGGGTCCACTTCTAATACCGGTAAATTATAATATGCAGCAAACGTCGATAATAATGGGTGCAGTAATGCCCATCCAAGAACGGTACCTGCGAAGCTACCTGAGACGGCCAGCAACCCGGCATAGGATAGATAATGACGTATGATCTCTCCTTTTCGAAACCCCAGTGCGTACAAAGTACCGATTTGGACATATTCCTTTTTCATTAATCTCCACAACAATATCAGGATGATGACCATACTGATCAGCAATATGCCGATTGGGAGGAATTCACCCATTTTTTTGACTCCGGCAATGTCTCCTTTAATGAACGATATCCGATTGTTTTCCTTTTTGTCCGTCCATTTGATGATCTGAGTGATTTGATTCAGCTGTTTCTTCAGTTCATCTCGTGACTCACCTGAAAATCGAACGCTATAGTATACCTGTTGCGTATCCCACTTTTCTAAGACATCCTGGTTCACGACCGCAACCCCGAATGCATCAGGATTCTTTAGGAATCCCGATTCGTCTTTTAGTGGATAAATATAATCCGGTATGGCCATGAATCCAGAAACAAGAAACGTTCTGCCATACAGCTGAACATCCTCTCCAATGGAAATATCATGTGCTCCGGCAAACCCTTTATCCACCATAATATCTTGATCTGAACTCAGCCTTTCACCCTCCACGATGGAATAGAGATTGACGTCCTGAGTGGCATCCAAAACCCGGAGTGTCGCATCGCTCCCGTAAGGAACATCCGATAGATATCGTTCCTCCAATTCCGTGCCGGTCGCACTCTCAATCCCCTCTACATCCTTCAATGGTTCCTGTGTAACGAATTGGGCATCCTCCACCTTATTCTCACTATAAAAAATGTTCAGATTGTCGATGAGATTCGCTCCCGCTGCCGTGAACGAGTAAAACACGGTGGAACTGATCACGATGAGTAACCAGGCAGAAAAAAACTGTGCCTTCTTTTCCATTATGGTCCGCAAAAGTTTTTTTCGCAGGGGCATCACCACTCAACCCCTTCTGCAGAGGTTTGATGTTTGTTGACCTGGTCAGATTCAATCTTTCCATCTTTTAACGTAATGACACGGTTCGCCATGCTTTGAATCGCCTGATTATGGGTAATGATGAGGACAGTCGTATCAAATTCTTCGTTCACTTTCTCAATCAATTGCAGAATTTCTTTCGAAGTGGCGGAGTCCAGTGCGCCGGTAGGCTCATCGCACAGCAATAGTTTCGGAGCCTTCACAACAGCACGGGCGATGGAGACACGCTGTTGCTGCCCACCGCTTAATTCACGGGGGAAGCGGTCTTCCATACCCGATAAACCTACAGCATCGATCACCTCTGAAATAGATAATGCATTGGGGCTGATGCTTGCCGTCAATTCAATGTTTTCGTAGACTGTGAGATTTGGGATCAAATTATACATTTGAAAGACAAATCCAACTTCCTCCCGGCGATAATCCACAAGCTTCCGGTCATTCAATTGAGTGATATCATGGTCATTGACGATGATACTTCCGGAATCAACGACATCTATCCCACCGATCGCATTTAATAGCGTTGATTTCCCGGAACCCGATGGACCAAGAATAACGACAATTTCTCCTCTCTCCACTTTCACCTGTATATCCGTGAGGGCTTGAAATGTCGTTTGGCTACTCTCATAGGATTTATGAACTCCTTCTATACGCAAGATGCTCATGTTCATTCCTTCTTTCCAGTTTTCATTTTCCCCTCAAACAGAAATCGTATATGCCTCGATAGCTGATCCTTGTATGCTTTGTGACTCATATCCTCGTTATACATATAGAACATCGTATCGGACATGGCTGCACTATAGATGGCATAGGCGGCTTCCTGTGGATCAACGCTGACAAGAAATCTGTCTGAATGGCTTTCGATCATATACATGACCCACTTCATCATTTCTTCATCAATGCCGAATAAGCCCTGCCTCAGCCGGATACTCTCCTCCACCTCTGCGGTCATCACGTGAAACAGTTCACGCCAAAATGGTTTCGGGTAATGCTGAAAAAACTCCGCAAAACCATGCATGGCCCCAACCACACTTCCTACGAGATCTCCATCTTTTTTTACAGAAAACGGGTCTTGAAGTGCGCTTTTCATCTCCTCCGCTTCTTCAGTAAAGATCCGGAGCAGTAAGGCTCCCTTAGAGGGGAAATAATTATAGATGGTACCGGTCCCAACCCCTGCATCCTTCGCAATTTCAGCCATGGAAGCCGATTCAAATCCCTTCTCGGAGAAGATGTTCTTCGCTGATTCCATGATGTTCAGCTGTGTTTGCCGTTTCTTATCTTCACGTAATCCTGCCATATCGCTTACTCCTCTACTTGCAAAAATATGAACGCGTTCATTTATGAATACATTCATATTTTAACTGGAAAATAATTGATTGTCAAATGAGGTTTGCCCACAAAAAAGCCCATTTCAGTCAATGAAATGGGCTTACACGTATTACATACCATATTCCTTTCGATACTCATCATGCTTCGGCTGGAACAGATCCTCTTCAGATGGCCGAACGTCGGAAAAATGATCCACATTATAATGGCCTCTGAGGGCACCATTATGATGGGCAATGATTTGTTCCGCTTTTAACACCGGCGAGTCCTTGGTGGAGTGACCGTCAGCCACCAGTGTAACGTCAAAGCCGCTGACGGTGGCATACCTGACCGCTGTGTCGATGCAGTACTCGGTCTGACAACCTGCAATCACGACATGCTCCACCTCTTTATCTTTTAAAAATGAGAGTAACGGCGTCCCGTAAAACGAGTTGGTGGCAAGCTTATCAAAAACCTCTGCATGATCCGGAATCACAAGGTCCCGGTGCACTTGGAACCCTTCACCGGTACCGCCTGCGACATCTTTATCCCTGATGAAGACAATGTGGGCATCCGCTTCCTTCGCTTTTTCAATCACTCCGTTGATCGTTTCTATCAGCCTCTCCTTTTGAAAGACCGCCTGTTCCTTTTCATTTCCTTCCACTAATTCCTGCTGAACATCAATAACAAGTAATGCCTGCTTCACGTTGAAAAACCCCTTTACGATTTTAGTCCTCTGTCATCTGGTCGTCGATCCTTCATCTTTTTCATCATGAACCGCCCCCTTTTAAGTACTACTTCCTTATAGTTCGTCTTAGCACATATACAATCCTTTATCCCCCGCTGAAAAACCATAAAAAAACCCGGAGCCATAAAGACTCCGGATTTCAGTTAAAATTCACGGAAGTAATAAGATCTTCCCCAGTTTTCCTGAATGTTTAAAATACGTTTGTGCTTCCCCTGCTTTTTCCAGGGGAAATGTCCGATCGATGACCGGCTTGATCTTGCCTTCAGAAATCGCTTCAAGCATCTGTTTGAACTCTTCTCTCGTGCCAAGGACCGAGCCATAAAACGTGATGTGCTTCAAATAGAGGATCCTGAAGTCGAGTTCGGTTTTCTGACCACCGGCAGACCCCGATATGCAGAACTTACCGCCTTTTTTCAAAACTTCGAGGGACGTTGAAAACAGCGCATCTCCGACAACATCCAAGACGGAGTCTACCGGACCATCATTCACTTCAAGAATCTCTTCGGCAAGGTTTGGTGACTTATAGGACAGTACATGGTTGGCGCCAAGTTCTTTCATTTTATCTTCTAACTCCAGATCCCCAACGATTGCAATGACCTTTGAACCGAATACGTTTGAAGCGATCTGAACATTCAAAGACCCTACACCACCATTGGCGCCCGTAACGACGATCGTTTCGGAGGGTTTCGCCTGAATCTGTTCCACCATATGCCACGCCGTCAATCCGCTGACGGAAAACACAGCACTTTCTTCAAATGTAGACAGAGGCATGTCATAACAGAGTTCAGAGGGCCAGACGACATACTCTGCATATCCTCCGTCATATTCTGAACCAATGAATGACATATCATCTGAGATGTGTTCACTGCCTTCACCACCGCTTGAAGTAAAAGGGAAAAGAACAATCGCCTTACCCACCATGGTTTCAGGAACATCTTCACCTACTTCAATGATTTCACCAGTGATATCCGATCCGGGGATTCTAGGGAATTGAACTCCCTCGGGACGCCAGCCCGACTTCTCTTCGGTTCCATAAGCCCCTTCTCTCATCCAGATCTCGGTATTGTTGATGGCACATGCCTTTACTTTGACTAGGACCTCCCCCCTTTTTGGGATTGGACATGGAATATCCACAACTGAGAGCTTGTCGACATCTCCATAACCTGTCACTTGAACTGCCTTCATTGGTCATCATCTTCCTTTATTGTAGTTTCTTAGCTGATCACGTTCCACAATACGTGCGATATGGTCGACCGGATGGGACAGGAAGTGAACAATATTCATCCTGTTCCGGTGAGTAGGCGTACGGATTTTTCAACACTGCAAGGAACCGGTCCATTACGCTGAGATCATCATGATCGACAGCAGCCTGTAAAGCTTCTTCCACCCGGTGATTCCTTGGGATGACCGAGGGATTGCTATTCTTCATCAGCTCAAGTGAATCGTCCCCCGATTCTTCCTGCCTGTCCCTTCTTGTATTCCATCGCATTTTCCATTGGGCAAATTCAGGGTCCTTGAAAAGGGCAGCGTCTTCATGCCCCAAGGTCAAACTGCGAAACGTATTGGTATAGTCTGCTTGATTTTCTTTCAATAGATGCAGTAATTCTTCCGCAAGTGCACGGTCCCCTTCTTCACGATTGAATAATCCAAGCTTGGTTCTCATGCCGTTCAGCCAGTGCTCCTCATAAAGCTTCGGAAATTCAAGGACTGCATCCTGCGCAAGCTTCAGGGATTCTTCCTGTTCATCATGAAGGATTGGCAGCAGGCTCTCGGCAAATCGGGCGAGATTCCAGCCGGCGATCGGCGGCTGATTTCCGTATGCATATCTTCCCTCTCGATCAATCGAGCTGAAGACCGTCTTCGGATTGTACGTATCCATGAAGGCACATGGGCCATAATCGATCGTCTCCCCGCTGATTGTCATGTTATCCGTATTCATGACGCCGTGGATGAACCCGGCCATCTGCCATTTAGCAATAAGGGCAGCCTGGCGTTTGATGACTCCCTCCAGCAGATAGAGATAAGGATTCTCCGCATCCAAACCTTCAGGATAATGACGCTCCAAGGCATAATCCGCCAGTGCACGCAAATCCTCCACGTCCCCAAATCTTGAAGCGAACTGGAATGTCCCGACACGGAGATGACTGGCTGCAACCCTTGTCAGAATCGCTCCCCGCTGTTGCGTTTCACGATAGATCGGCTCTCCCGTCGTCACCACCCCTAAACTGCGGGTTGTAGGGATACCAAGGCCATGCATGGCTTCACTGATGATGTGCTCCCGGAGCATGGGACCGAGTCCTGCGCGACCGTCACCACCACGGGAATAGGGGGTGCTTCCCCCACCCTTCAACTGGATATCGAACCGCCCACCACTCGGCGTAATCTGTTCACCAATCAGGACCGCACGCCCGTCCCCCAGCATGTTAAAGTGACCAAATTGATGCCCGGCGTAGGCTTGGGCAAGGGGGTCCGCACCCGTTGGGATATCATTGCCTGATAATACACCGGCTTCAAGCTTCGTTGCATCCAACCCTAACGATTCCGCCACCTCCTCGTTCAACACCAATAGCTCAGGTGAACGCACAGGAGTCGGATCCTGACGGGTAAATAATGCCCCTGGAAGACTGGTAAAACTGTTTTCGAGATTCCAACCTGCTTCATTTTCCATCGTGTCATCTCCTCCTATTCGTAAATAAAACAGAAAATCATAGACCTTCTATGATTTTCTGTGAAGCTCTCTTTTCTCTCCTCCATTATACTGCTACTATCCTTTAATGTCCTTTATGACCCTTGCGGAAAATGCCCCAATAAGACAGATAGATCACAAGGATCAACCCTAATGATATGAACAATCCGATTCGTTGATTAGCATGGACCATAGCTCCTGAAATCGCAAGAAGAATCAGACCGATGCCAATATATGATGTAAAAGGATAGCCGAACATCTTGAATTTCCCATTCGAAGCATCATAGGAAGGATGAAGCTTTATATGGGACACAAGGATAATCACCCAGTTCAGGATCAGCATGACCCCTGCCGCTGTGGTGATATATTCATACACTTCATTGGGCAAGAGGAATGAAAACAGAATCGATACGCCAAGTCCGATCGCTGTGATCATCAGGGATTTCACCGCCACTCCCCGATCATTTTTTTCAGCAAATCCTTTCGGTGCATCCCCATCTACAGCAAGGGATATCATCACATTCGTGATTGAAAAAAGCGCCCCCACCATCGTCGAGAATGCTGCACTGATGATGATGATATTGAAAATCGAATCGAGGAACGGGATATGATAAGCCGAAAGTGCCGTTACAAAAGGACTTTCCGTTTCGTTGATCTTCGTCCAGGACACCATGCTCATGACAAAAAACAACGAAAGTACATAGACCGTCACAAGTGAAAAGAGTGTCCCCTTCCCTGCCTTCGGGACGTCATTTTTCTCCCTCAATTCATTGGACGCAATCCCGAGGACCGCAATCCCCCCAAAGGAGAAGAATACAAATATCAACGCAGCCCACGTGCCTTTAATCCCCTCGGGCATAAAAGGAGAGATGCCTGCGTTCTTAGCGGAAGCAAGCTCGGATGGCGAAATGATATGTAATAATAGCAGGGCACCGAACACAATAAAAATCAGCAACGTGGATAATTTAATCACAGCAAAAACCGATTCTATTCTCCCAAAGTTACTTGCACCCAAGAGGTTGATACCAAATCCCAGGACAGCATACATGATGGAAAAAATCCATAACGGAATGTGCGGAAACCAAAATTGAGTAAACGTCGATAATGCCACGATTTCACTGGACATGATCAGGATGCCGGAAATCCAGTACATCCATCCCGATACAAACCCGAAGGAATGACCAAATGCTTTCTTTGCATAGATACGAAATGTCCCTTTTTGGGGATCATTTGTAATCATTTCCGCCAGGGCACTGAACACAAAATAAGCCGTTACACCGGCGATGACATAATCGATCAGGATGGAAGGTCCGGCTGTCTTGATTGATAATCCCGTTCCAAGGAAGAATCCGGCCCCGATGACCGACCCGATGCCGATCAGGGAAAGCTGCCACCAGCTTAACTTGGTCCCCTCCCGTCTCTTACGCTTTTTGTGTTGATGATGTGCAACGGTCTGGGTCAATAAATGCTCGTCTTTCATTCCATCACCCTTTCATATGATTCACATACTCATAGGGTTTTCATTGACCCGAATAACTATGCAACCAGCCACCTCCCAGTCAATTAACATTATTGTAAAAATTAAAATTATTTTGAAATTTTTGTAACATAAAGTTATACTAAATCTAAAAGAGGTTGGGGGTGTCTCTACTGAGAAAACTTCATTTTATCGGTCTTCCCATGCAATTTGTGCTCACATGCATCGGGTTATTCCTTTTCAGCGGAGCAGGTTCATTGCTCGATTACGATGATGAATTAGTGATCATGCTGGGAAAATATCTTCAAACCCTGCAGAATATGGGTCTTGAACTACTGGATCCCGGCTCCATCATCATCAGGATAGGCGATCCCATGGACTTCAAAAGCTATCCGATTTATCCGATATTCTTTCAACTGTTTGGTTATTCATTTTCTCTCTTGCTACTTTCCTTCTTCCTTGCTGCCATCGCGTCTTCTCTGTTGAGCTACTTGTTTATGTTTCTGCCAAGGAAAGTCTATCGCATATGCTTTCGACTACTGGATTCCCTGGACTCACTGCCGGATGTCATGATCATCGTTTTCATTCAGCTGTTCATTGTCTGGTTTTTCAAGAAGACCGATATTTTGTTATTCGACATTTATACCCTTGGCGATGAAAAGATCTATCTGCTCCCCATTGTTTGTCTTGCGATCATGCCGATTGCTTTTTTAACAAAGAATTTCTTGTTTCAGCTTAGGGAAGAGGAAGAGAAACCATATGTAGAGTATTCTTATTCTAAAGGATTTTCAAAAGCTTATACGATATGGGTTCATCTGTTCCGAAATGTATGGGTCCATTTCTATTATCATATCAAGCCAATCTTCCTGCTGATGCTTTCGAATCTGTTGATCATTGAAATCCTTTTTAATATCAACGGATTTATGAATGTACTTCTGGATATGTCGATCAATACTCCCATTGCGTTCTTCATCGGGATGATGATGATTTACATACCGTTTTTCGTCGTGTTTACATTAGGATCGGTCATTCTGAAGAAATGGCTGTCCGGAGAGGAGGTCGGTTCATGAGGGTCTTGAGATCAATCAGATTTTGGCTGCCACTGGGCTTTCTGCTTGTCATGCTTTCATCAAGCTTCATCATACCTTACCTTTTCCCGGATCTCCTTGAGCCCGGTCCCGCGTATTTAAAGGATGATTCCGGCAGGGTTTACGCGGATCCTCCTTATACAATGGAGCAAATGTCTCCTCTTGGCAGTGATAAACTTGGGAGGAATTTATTTTATTTACTTCTCGCAGGAGCGAAATATACACTCTTATCGGCAATCGTCATTGCGCTTCTCCGCATGGTCGGCGGCTTTCTGTTCGGGATACTCTACGCGTTTCTTCCAAATTGGGTGAGACAGATCATCAAGGGAGTCGGGGATACATTCAATTTCATCCCCCTAGCCATCATTGCCTTCGTTCTCCTCACTCCCCTTCAGCTTGCATTTGAAGCAGGAGCGATGTATTCGTTTCAATTTTTGATCATTGAGGTCATAGTAATTGCCATCATTGTCATCCCATCACTCGGAATGTATCTGGGAGAGGAAATGAAGGAATATTTGAAGAATGATTTTATTTCTGTCTCCAGGCAAATCGGGGCAACCAGGTTCCATATCATCAAACGGCACCTGCGCCCTCAATTCAGCCGCCATGCCCTGGTCATGTTTTCTGAACAGGTATCCCAGACTTTATACTTACTCATTCAACTCGGGGTTCTTCACATCTGCCTCGGCGGACTGAAAACAGTGGAATTCGGGATCATGGAGCATGTACCAGAATACTTCTCTTTTACGAATGAATGGGCGGCGACGATGAGCATCAATATTCAGATGGTCTTTCTTCATACATGGCTCGTGCTGACACCTCTAGCCTTTTTCGCCGTTTCAATCTTTTGCATCAATGAAATCACCAGGTTTTTGAAGGAAGTTCTGTTGGAAGATACAATCCCTGTCAGTGAGGGACGGACCTCTCCTGACAAGCCGGCACCTCCTTCTAGGCTGGAAGATCCATTTACGTTCACGAACCACTCAAAGGAGGGGTTCCATTGAGAAATCGGCTGATGTTCATTTTGTCTGTATGTCTTATCTTACTGACCGGTTGCCGTGTTGAAATGGCAACCGAACTCCCTCAAAAATCGGCTACTCCTTCAGGGGTCAGGATTGACTTATCTGGTAACGTCCTTCTGCAAGGGGATGAACTTATCGTTGAAGGAAAATCCAACCTGCCAGAAGATAGTATCATGTTTGCCGGGCTCAAGGATTACGGGGAATTCGAGCCCTACGCAAGGGTGATCAACTGGCAGGGGGAAGAAAGTGAAGAATACGTCACTGAAAGTACAGGGGTAGTGGACGAAAAAGGCAACTTTACGATCAAACTGAATCGGATCAATCCGGACTCCCGCTACAAGCTCGAAGTCCTTTTCAACCCCGCCATCCAAAAATCAAAAATCCAGGAAATCTATGGTTTTTGGGGCGAGGACATCGCATTCAACATCGGATACCTTGACTTTGAACACAACGAAAACACCGTATCTGGAATGATCCTCATCGCCCCGATCGTCAGCATCTCAGACCCAAACGGAGACGGTGCCAAGTGGAACCTCACCAACATCCCCAAAAAATCAAGGCCATTAAAATAACTTGAGGGACGGACCTCTAAACTGGACTAAAAATTTATATTGGAGTGTGAATTTGAGGTCCGTCCCTCAAAAAAATCCCTGCCCCATTCATGATGGGCAGGGATTTTCATATGGGTATGAAACCGGTTCAGTCCTTGTTATGCATTTAATGTCAATGTCGCTACGCATTCTACGTGAACGGTATGAGGGAACAGGTCGACAGGTTGAACGGCATCAAGTGTGTACCCGAATGGTTCGAGCTCCTTGATATCCGTCGCGAATGTATCCGGGTTACATGAAACGTACACAATGCGCTCCGGTTTCGCACGCCCGATCCGTCTCATCACTTTCCCGCCGGCGCCGGAACGCGGAGGATCCAGCATCAACAGCTGGGGATGACCGAAGCTCTCGAGCATCTGATCGATTCCTTTACGTGCATCCTTTGCAAGGAATGTCGTGTTGGCTATGCCATTATCACTGGCGTTCCGTTTCGCAGATTCAATGGAGCTTTCGACGATTTCAATACCGGAAAGCTCTCCAACACGGCTAGCAAACGGAAGGGAGAACGTCCCTACTCCACAGAAAAGATCGATCATTTTTTCCGTCTCCTTAGGCTGTCCCATTTCAATCGCCAAATCTACAAGTTTCTGTGCCTGAGTCGGATTCGTCTGGAAGAACGTATCAAACCAAAGGCGGAAACGATAGCCGTCCATCTCGTCATAAATGAAGTCACGGCCGGAAAGCAGATGAATTTCTTCTGCCTGTGTACGGTCAGCCCATGCCGTGTTCTCAAGCCATAAGAGACTCTTAACGTGCGGAAATTTCTCGCTGACACGGTTCACTAGATCATCGACAGCTTTTGGATGGGCATCAGGTGCTTCCGTAGAGAATACGGCAAGCATCAATTCGCCTGTTGCAAACGATTGACGGACCATTAAATGGCGTAACAATCCTTCATGCTTATCCTTGTCATACCCCTGCAAGGCATGATCCTTCGCCCAATCAGCGACTTCCATGGTCGCTTCGACCATCTCTTCACTTGCGATCAGACACGTTTCAAGAGAGATGATTTTACGGAAGTTCCCCTGTTCATGCAAACCAAGCTCTCCTTCAGGTGAAAACGTAAACTCCATCTTATTCCGGTAACGCCACGGGTTGTCCATCCCCAACGTGTCACGGACGAGTTCAGGATCAAATCCCTGCCCTATCAACGCTTCTTTTACATGATCGGTCTTGTGCTTCAACTGACCTTCGTAATCCCAATGCTGCCACACACATCCTCCGCATCGCTCAAAATGCGGGCAGGGCGGGGCAACACGTTCAGGGTTCTCCTCCAGGATTTCATCAGCCATCGCCTTCCGCCTTCTGCGGTCCGGCTGGTCGACTGTCACTTTCACCTTTTCCCCGAGCAGGGTCTGAGGGATCGTAAGTCTCAGTTTCTTCGGATTCCCAAGCTCATTTTCACGCCAAATGACAGCCTGTCCCGATCCTTTTTGATCTAATTCTTCTATAGTAGCAACCATTGTTTCTGGTTTTATATTCGACACTATCTACGTCCTCCTTCAAAATGCTCTCTAACTCTATACTTTATTAAAAATGAAGGCGGAATGCAACAAGGATCTAGGGATTGAGACGCAACAAAGAAGCCTTAATATCAAGGCTCCTTACGTGATTAATCCTGAAAACGGAACAGTGGACCTGTCCCTCTGTCCCACTTTAATAGGCCTTGTACCGGCCATAATCTCCTGTGATATACGCTCTTTTGCCATTATAAACAACTTCCCAATAGCCTGAGCTGCTGTTTCTGCCCCTTACAGATCCGGTGACAGGAATGGTCCTGCCTTTTCTGATAGTCCCGAGGTTTTGAGATGCGAGACGATCCGGACGATCTTGTATGATGGCAGCATTCGCCACCCCTATGATCGTGATTTCACCGATGGCAATCGGGCCTCCTGATACAGGTGGAGGTGATGCAGATCCACCCGATGGTTGTCCACTTCCTTCCACCTTCACAAATTGCGGAGAGGCCGTGACGTAGTAAGCATATCCTCTGGAGTTCTTCACCTCATACATCTCTGCTCCCTCTACTTTTAACTTCCTGACAATCGTCGGAAATCCATAACCAAATTTCAATGTCCCTGCCCGGTACTTATCATCGAATGTCGGACGGCTGTAAAAATCGAGACCTTCCGCCCCTTTATAGATGCTCTCAACACGCTTGCCCGCAACACTATCACCGCTTGTCCCACCTGAAACCGGCGGCGTTCCCACCTGCCCGCCACTCCCTGCGGCTACATATGGCACTCCGAAGAAATCACAGATCCCCAGGGCCTGCTCCCTAGCTGTCTCACGTTGAAAATCCTCATTGATCATGAGTAACGCTTCTCTCTCATTGTCCATGAAACCATTCTCCACGAGGACGGCAGGTCCATTGAACTCCCTTGTCATATGAAGATTTTGTTCAATGATCCCACGGTACACTTGCTTTGTTCCCTGCTTCAAATACTTCGCGATATTTTCTGCGAGACGTCTGTCTTGTGCATCATTGAAATAAACATGTAGCGAATGTCCTTCAGCATCCTTTCCGGGACCATCAAACCTTCCATCGAAGGCGTTATAATGATTGGACACCAATGCGTCCGCCCCCAGGGAATTCGCTGCATCCGTCCTTGCCTTCAACGGAGTATCTGCATCTGTCGGTGCCGTGAGAAGGGTCCGGAATCCACACCTTTCCAATTCAAGCTTCAAAAAGTAAGTCACTCTTTCATTGAACTCATTCTCCCTGATCTGTCTTCCAATCGACGGAATATAAGGTGTTCGTTTACCAGCTGTTCCAAGACCATGACCATCATCTAATGCTATTAAATAATCACTAGCTTTTACCATATTTTGTATCCTCCTTCACTAGTAAAATATTCATAGATAAGAGAATTGGTCACGGCAACAGAAGAAAAATGTGCCCGCCATACACGATCATAAAATCGTTAGGCAGACACTCCATCTATTAAATCAGAAATAATAATATTAGTTTACTATTAATAAGGGTGTCCCAATATGGATCCTTTCCCAATTTCGATCTTAAAATGTGGCCACATGCAGGATACCAAGTTCCTTTAATCTCTCTGTATTCTCCTCCACATAACATCCAATATCATCCGGAAAGTGAGAATCCGACGAGGTGGTGAATTTCACCCCTGCTTCAGCAAGCACTTTCAGAAAGCTTGTGCTTGGGCACATTTCCTTGATCGGGTAACGATAAAATAAACCCGCATTCACTTCCGTTTCTGTATTCGTTTCCACTAATGCACGTGCAATCTTATGGTAATGAGGCCTAAGAGTTTCTTCATCCGGTCTATAATTAAAAACTTTCAAATTATCAAGGTGGGCGACGAAGTCAAACAAGCCGCTGCGGATGGCCTCTTCGACGATTTGAAAGAAGCGTCCATATAAATCTTGCAGATCATATTGTTCAAATCGCCCTTTCGTTTCAGGGTTGTCAAAACCCCATCCATCAATGAAATGAACCGAACCAATCACATAATCCCATTGATGAGTGGATAACAATTCCTTTAGCTGATCATGGCAACCCGGAAAGAAGTCAGCTTCCATCCCAAGCCGTAACTTGATACCATGTTCCGCCCATTTTGTTTTCTGACTTTCAATGAAGTCGACAAAGTCCCCCATGTTTTCGGTCATCACCTGCTTCAACCATTGATGCTGCTTTTTCCCCAAGTCTGACTCACTGATATCCATGTGCTTCTCGAAATAGTCTCTGGTTTCCCTGAAACGATATAAATGATCGACAATACCGACTTCCTTGAGATTTCTCTCTTTGGCTTTCTGTAAGTATAGATCCAGCCATTGGGATGAATATGGACCTTTTTCTAGCCGCTCAATCAGCAGGTTGTGGCTGGCTTGAATCCACTCTCTATGATGGAACCCCTCACTAAGCGGTTGAAAGTGCTGCAATGCGCGGCTTGTGCGTTCAAGCCAGCGAAATGAATAGGGCCCTTCTTCCAGATGTACGTGATAATCGACAGTCATGGTGTCTCCTCCTTATGGCGAAATCCATTTTTTAAATGTGGTGCGTTTACTCTTCTGCCACTCCCTCGGCATCGGTGCATCGCATACCACATAGTTAAGTTCTGTCATTGAACCAATCCTGCAAAAGGAGGTCCGGTTCAATTTAGAGGAATCAACCAGCAGATAGGTCTCCCTTCCCTGCTTCATGACGGTTTCAGAAACGAGGGATTCTTCCAAATCATAATCGAATATATCTGTGATTGTGACTCCTCCGCAAGACAGAAACACTTTGTCAAATTGAAAATGCCGGAGCATCTGAATGGTCATGGCCCCTGACACGGATTTCTGTTCAGGGTTGCTCATCCCGCCAAGCATGACAAGCTTTCCATCAAAGATCTTTGCTTCAAGATTCTTATTGATGATTTCTGCTGAAGCCAGGGAATTGGTGACAATCGTGAGGCGCTGAAGTCCTGCCAGAGCATAGGCCAGTTGATAGGTTGTGGTGCCGACGTCAAGCATGATCGTATCCCCGTCCTGAATATAGCGGGAAGCAAGTTTCCCGATTGTCCGCTTGGCCTCGAGGTGGACATTCATCTTTTGTCGGAACAATGGCTCCTGCACGGGCGGAACGTATTTCACCGCTCCTCCATGGACGCGGGTGAGGCGATTTTCTTTCTCTAGGATTGCCAGGTCCTTCCGAATGGTTTCAGGTGTCACATTCATTTTTTCTGCTAACTGTGTGACGTATATTTTCTCATCCTCATGAAGGATGTCTTCTATTAATCTGTGCCGGTCAGCTGCAAATGCACTCATGTCAGTGGAATCACATCCTCTTTTTGAATATATAGAATGACTTCACCATCAGGTTTCAGTCCTGTCTCTCTTTGCTGCAGCAAATCGGCAGAAAAAGTCACAGAGTTCGACTCCAACGTATAGCGTACGATGCTTCCCAATACAGCGATGTCTTTCACCACGGCTGTAACCGCAGAAGAATGTCCTGATTCCGTTCTCTGAAACGCTTCAGGACGGATGGCGTACAGACTGTGTTCAGGAAGGGCTGTCGGCCCAAGTAAGGCATCGAGCTCATCTGCCTCCAGGACATTGTAATGACCGATGAATCTGGCGGCAAATTCCGTAGACGGATTCATATAGATATCGTGAGGATGACCGCTTTGAACCATTTCACCTTTGTTCAGCAAGACAATTCGATCACTGACCACCATGGCTTCTTCCTGATCGTGAGTCACAAGGATCATCGTGATCCCAAGTCTTTGCTGAATCGAACGTAACAGCTTTTGAAGATTTTTACGGATTTGTGCATCAAGGGCACTTAATGGTTCATCCAACAGAAGAACTTTCGGTTCCACGACGACACTTCTTGCCAAAGCGACCCTCTGCTGCTGACCGCCCGATAATTCATGTGGAAAGGCCTTTTCTTTCCCTGTCAGTCCTACCAGTTCAATGATAGTCATCACTTTGTCATGGATTTCGCTCTTCTCCATTTTCTTCATCTTCAATCCGAAAGCGACATTTTCATACACATTCATATTGGGAAACAGAGCATACGATTGAAACACCATTCCCACTCCTCTGTCCTTCGGTGAGACATTGGTCACATCTCTTCCATCAATCAAAATGGAGCCTTCTTCCGGTGTGACAAGACCTGCAATCATCCTGAGGAGCGTACTTTTCCCGCACCCACTCGGACCCAGGAACGTCACAAGCTCCCCTTTCTCGATTTCAAGGTTCATGTCTTGAATGACCGTCTGGCCTTCAAAGGATTTCTGGATTTGATTCAATGTGATAAAGCTCATGTTAGAACGACTCCTTTTTACGCTGGGCAAATTTCACAACCAAGCTTGATAGGATACTGATGAATACGAAATAACACACAACGATGGCACTGGAGAAGTGACCACTTTTCTTTAATTGCTGATACAAGTAAATTTGTACGGTTTCATAACTGCCACCGACCAATAAGTTCGCCAGGACGAATTCTCCAAAGAGAATCGAGAATGAAAGGAGGGCTGACACCAGTATGCCCGTCATGATATTGGGAACGATGATTTTCCTGAAGGCCGATACTTTAGATGCCCCCAATAGTTCAGCCGATTCCATCAGGGACACAGCATGAATGTTTCTGAGACTATTGCGTGTACCCTGATACATATAAGGCATGATTCCGATGAAATATGCACCGACCGTGACCAGTACCATGGGAACTCCGACTTTCGAATAGGCTCTTAACAGTCCCACTGCCATAATAACTCCCGGCATGGCATAGGTAAGGAGCACAATCGCCTGCAGCCCTTTTTCCAAACGCGGGGCATAGACTACAATGGCAAAGATCGCTGGCACCATGAAGAGGGCTGAAAGAACGGTTGCCCCTCCTGAAAGCACAAGGGAACGGAGGACAGCTGAAGTAAACGCTCCATCACTGAATAGCTCCGTATACCACTTAAAGGTGATTCCTTCCGGCAGAACCGTTTGATTCCATTTAGTCGAGACCGAATATAAGAACGTCGCTACTAATGGAACAATAAGATAAGCAAACACAATGACCAAGGGGACGAACGATAACCGACTTTTCTTCATCCGACATCCCTCCTTACCTTTCTTGTGAGCCATTCATTGATCAGCATCGAGACAATCAGCGTTACTCCCAGTAGCACAGCAAGGGCGCTTCCAAGTTCCGGTTGGGCATAGATATCACCTGAGATCAAGGCTCCAATCCTGATCGTAGCCAGATTATACGTACTTCCTGTCAGGGCATAGGCCGAGGCATAGGCTCCCATTGAATTCGCAAACAGAATACTCGCTGTACCTGCGACGCTCGGCAGGAGGATCGGAATGCCGATCCGTTTCCAGAATGTTAGCGGGGACGCACCAAGAAGATAAGCCGATTCCCGCCACTGCTCCTTGATGCCATGAAACGCAGGGAACATAAGCATGACGGCCAAGGGCAATTGAAAGTAAATATAAATAAGAATGAGACCTGTCCAAGAATACAGGTTAAAATGATTCAACAGCGCGACATCCAGTTTTTCCGCTAAAATCGTAAACACGCCGCTATTCCCCAATAAGACGATAAATGCGAAGGATAACGGAATTCCGGCGAAGTTTGACGTTAAATTTGCCAGTACGAGAATCCGGTCCTGTGTTCTCTTGTGAAAAAACGTAATGGCGTATGAGGCAAAAAGCGCCAGGATCATCGCCACAACGGTAGACGAAACCGAAATGATGATACTATTCTCGAATGATTGATAGTAATAGGGATTCGTAAAGATCTCCATGTAGTTAGCCAGGGAGAATGACCCTTCCCCACCTTTTGTAAAACTTGCATGAATCATCGATACCAATGGAACGATTAAGAATAATAGAATAAAGACCACTAAAGGAACCATCGTAAGAAATATACCGGATTTCCTCTTTTTCATGAGTATTCACTCCTTTTACACCATTGTCCTCATGTTCAGGGTGAAGGGGATATACGCCCATCCACCCTGAGAAGGACTATAAACCCTCAGTGAGGCCTGGAATCGTTAACTCCTGCATGGCAGGTGACGGTTGAATGTTTAATAGTTTGCAAAGTAATGGTGCGATTTGAAGCTGCGGGACTTCCTGTTCATAGATTCCCGCCTCTAGTTTCGAACTGATCACAAATAACGGGACTTCCCGGTCTTCCTTCGTCGTCCCTCCATGCTGACCATCCTTGTTCATTCCATGATCGGCTGAGATGATGATTTGATAACCTTCCTCGATCCAGTCCGGCAGAATGGAAGCAAGCATAACGTCGACAGCAATCACACGATTTCTGTAACCGGCAGAATCTGCGGTATATTTGTGTCCATCATCATCTATATTCATGCTGTGAATATAGAGAAAGTCAGGATCTTTCGTCGTTTTCAAATAGTTGGCATCGGCAAAAAGATGCGTATCGGGATAGTGATCCTCCCAGTAAAACATACCGTTCTGAATGGCACCATTCCCATCAAGCTTTATGCGATCCGTCATGGGATTGAAAGGGGCAGAATGATAGAGTTCACTCACCCAGTGGTAGCTTGCCGTTGCATTCTTCAACCCATTTTTACTTGTCAAATGAAAGATGCTCTCTTCCTTTGAACCACGTACAATCTGATTGGACGTGATTCCGTTTTGATAGGGAGGCGTTCCCGTCAACAAGACTTCGTACAGGGGCCGGGACATGCTCGGCATCTCTGAAATCACCTTGAATCTTGAAGCCTGTCCCTTTTCCACCAAGTGATGCAGATACCCCATGTTATCGACGGCCGTGTCAAAGCGCAGTCCATCAATCATGATGAAAATCAGCTTGTCGTTAGTTGACATGGACTAACACTTCCTCTTGCCATTTTTGTGGAAGAGATTTTGTTGCCTCTTCCCATGCTTTGGCATCCTCGACCGGTCTTGCGTTCTTATACATGCTATCAGGCAGAAGCTTTGCCTTCGCATCTTCTGGAAGTTTCACATCTTCACGGATCGGTCTTGCATAACCACGTGCAAGATTTGCCTGACCTTCATCTGATAGGATGTACTCACGTGTCAGCATCGCTGCGTGTGGATCCTTGGCATTCTTATTGATGACATTCGCATACCCGGAAACAACCGATGAATCAGATGGAATGACCACTTCAAAGCGATCTTTATCAATTTGATCACGGTAGTTCAATGCATTGAAATCCCATACAATGGCAACATCAGTCTCCCCTTTTTCAAGAGCTGTCAGGGAAGGATCCGTCGTCTGCAGGCGATCCTGTTTCGCAAGCTTCTGGAAGAACTCGATTCCCGGCTCAATATTTTTCTCGTCCCCGCCGTTGGCAAAAGCAGCTGCAAGCACTGCGAATTGTGCTTGATTGGCCTTCATCACGTCACCTACATCCACCTTATAGTCACCGTTCAACAGGTCACTCCATGAAGTAGGAGGGTTTTTCACATTATTTTTGTCGGTAATGAAAGCAAGTGTTCCTGTATAACCAACCACCCAGTCTCCATTGTCGTCCTTTGCCCAATCAGGGATTTCATCCCAGTGCGATGGTTTATACGGAAGAGTCAGTTCCTTCTCTTCTGCAAGAGGTCCGAATGCCACACCAACATCCCCTACATCGGCATCTCCGGTTTCAAACTTAGCAAGCTCCTCAGCACTCGACATATCTGTATCTGTATGCTTGATATCATATTTCTCAGTGATATCCTTCCAAGTCTGTCCCCAGTTCGCCCATGAGTCCGGCATTCCGACTGAGTTCACTTCCCCTTCTTCTTTTGCTTTCTTTTCTATTTGATCCAATGATAGATTACTAGTATCGATTTTGCTTTCTTCTGCGTTATCGTTCCCTGAACAGCCCGCCATAAGGAAAGCGGAAGTCACCCCAACAGTTAATACCTTCAACAATGCATTCTTCTTCATGGATGTCTCCTCCTAGTTTTGAATCATTTTTGTTTTCTTTTGTTTCACACATTCATCATAGGAAACCAAAGTAAATAAGAGATTAATCAAACGTTAAACTATTCTGAAATAATGTTAATTTGATGTAAAGGACAGGGATTAGGATGATTTGAGATGCTTAAAAAAGTCCATAAAAAAAGTGCCCGACTCCCCTTAACGGAGTCAGACACCTTTTAAATCTTCTATTATTTCGCTTGCAAACGACTGATCCGCTCATCCAAATCAGGGTGAGTCGAAAACATCGCCGATTTACGTCGTCCATTGATTTTCAATGTAGAAATGGCCGTATCATCTTCACCCTTCATGCGGCTTGAGTAAGCTTTCAGCATCTGTAGGGCATGAACCATTTTATCCTTACCGGCAAGGTCCGCTCCGCCTCTGTCAGCGTGGTACTCACGATGACGGGAATAAGCGAAGACAACCAGACTACCTAAGATCGAGAATACGATCTGGAATACAATCACGGCAATGAAATGCACGATCGGTGCCATTTCTTCCCTTGCAAAACGCGACGCGATCCATGCTGCAATCCGTGCCAGGAAGACAACGAATGTGTTGACCACACCTTGAAGTAAGGTCATTGTCACCATATCCCCGTTCGCTACGTGGGCCACTTCATGGGCGATAACGCCTTCCACTGCATCGTCATCCATTTCACGTAGCAATCCAGTTGAAACGGCCACAAGTGAGCGTTTCTTCGAAGGACCTGTTGCGAATGCGTTGACTTCAGGAGAATGATAAATTCCCACTTCCGGCATATGTGTGAGTCCTGCCGCTCTTGAAAGACGATGGACTTTCTCCACAACCGCACGTTCCTCAGAAGACAGGGCTCCATCCGGGTTCAGCACTTGGACACCCATCATCCGCTTCGCCATCCAGCGTGACATCGCCAGAGAGATGAATGACCCGGAAAAACCGATAATGGCACTGAATACGAGTAGTGCACCTAAATCCAGCCCGCCTGAAGCCGTGATGTAGTTCCCCGCTCCTGTGACGGAAAAAATGATACTAATCGTCAGTAATACTAAAACGTTCGTTAACAGGAAGTAAAATATACGTTTCCCCATCTTGTTTCCTCACTCCTATTTCAAGTTCATATGAACCTGTATCTGAATATATTATAATTCCTTTTAGACTGAAATACAAGCAAAAGGTGAAATTGACGAGGACCTGACGAACCAGTAGTATAGAAGAAGATAATTGTAAAAGGGACGGGGTAATCACGATGGAAACGATTAAATTGACGCGCAAACATATGGCCCACCTCCTGCTCTCACTGAACGGCATAAACAGCAGGACCCCACAAGGTGCGCTTCACGATGCGTGGGGTGATTTACATAAAGAGGATGAACTTCCACCAATCATTCAAAAAATACTCAAACCCGCCAAGGGCGAAATCGGTTTTTCACTCAATGAGATCGTCTCCTTGGGAAATCTGATTGAATTCACCAACTTTCCGCAGAGCACCGTTCAGAATTGGGTGAAGCGGGATGTCAGAGGCTTGATCGGTTCCCCCCAGCTAGGAAAAAAATACACCACTGAACAGGCTGCCATGCTGTTTATCGTGGAAGACCTCAAGGCAACACTTGATTTCGATTCCATCCGGAAAATCCTTACACTCGTGTTCAACAATATCGATGACCGTACGGATGATATCATCAACCCCATGGACCTTTACCTTGCGTATGCATCCGTCTTCGATCAGATTCATCACCAATCCTTACCTTCCATAAAGACAGCTGATGGTTCGGTAAACGAGCATATCGACGGGTTCATCAAAGATGAGTGCCGGGACATGCTTTCGACGTTTGACGGAATCATGGAAGAGAATGTAAGTAAAGTCCTAAATGTCATGATTGTGTCGGTGCTGACGGTCCAGGCAGGGTTTTATCAGGCCGTGACGAAGAAATATGTAACAGATGCCCTATCATAAAAAAATGCCTGTCCCCCATTCAAAAGGGAGACAGGCATTTTTATGATCATTTTGCTACTTCAACCGTTTTCGCATGCTGCATATGAGTGGTGAACCAGGCGATTCCGCCAGCCACAGCCAAATAGGCAAACAATACCCATAACTGATGCGCAAGCTGAGTGAAGTCACCTAATGTAATGACCTCCTGGAAGCTGCTTAACGAATGGGCCATCGGTAAATTCTCCCCGATGATGCGCAGTATCGGCGTATTCAAGTCCCTAGGGAATGTCCCTCCACATGTCGCCAGCTGCAGGACGAGGAAGGTAACAGCCAGAAACTTCCCGACGAATCCGAATACGGTAATCAACATGAAGATAAAGGTCATGAATGTGAAAGAAACAATGATACTCGATAGAATAAACAACGGTATATTCACGACTTCTAAATGGAATCCAAAGAGAAGGACCGCGTCGACGATGAGTGCCTGGATAGATCCGATGGCAAACACCAATCCCAATTTATTGATGAAATGAGTTGTACCATTCACGCGAAGATCATTACGTCTGCCAAGGGGCAGTATATTCGCCGCCATGATCCCACCTACGTAAAGGGCTAATGACAAGAAGTATGGTGCGATTCCGGTTCCATAGTTCGGCACCTTGGATACATTGGATTTCACGAGATGTACTGGATCTGAGAACATGGACGATAACTCATTCGTTGAATGAACCTCTGATGTTTTTTCTGCTGCATCGGCGAGCTTCGTCGATAATTCCCCTGAACCGGATTCAAGATCTGTCAGTCCCTGATTTAAAGCACTGACCCCTGAAGAAAGCTTGTCACTTCCAGTTGATAAAGAATCGATCCCGGCAGTCAGGGTTGTGAATCCCTTGTTCCAGTCAGTAAAGCCTGAAGAGACCGCTTTGGAACCTGTAGCTAGTTCAGAAGCTCCTTCGGATGCCTGGTTCAGTTTGTCTGTGAACCGGGAGAACCCTGCATACAGCTGACTCTGTCCACCCGCTAGCTGTTCTGTTTGCTGATGAAGTTCCGATTGTCCGTTTTCAAGCTCCGATGTAGAAGCTGTTAGTTTATCCGAAAGCTCTTGAATGCGTTTGAATTCAGGATCATCTTTCACCTCTGGATGGGATTCCTTATACGTTTGAATCTGACTCGACAGCTTCTCCGCCGTAACATTTGCTTCTGATTGTTGCTGTTGGAGCTGAACCTCTGCACCAGCGAGCTTGTTTGTTTTATCCGTGAGTTGTTCAGTGCCCGTATTCATTTGCTCACCTGCTTGCGTGAGGCTCTTCATTCCACCGGCTAATTGCACAGAACTTGAATGTAGATGCTGGAGGCCACTCTCAAGGGAACCTGCTCCGGCTGACAGTTTTTCACTTCCAGCTTGAAGCTTTTCGGAACCTTCTCCGAGTCCGTTGATCCCAGCTGAAAGAGTATTCATTCCTGCCTTTTCATCTTTAATTCCATTATGCAGACTACTTGCCCCGTCACTTGCTTTCGTTAATCCCTTCCCCATTTCTTCAAACTTGGAAAAAACGCCGTCCGCGTAGGATTTGGAAATGGTATCTGACAGCTTACTCTTCATTTTTTCTGTAGCACTGGAACTAATTTGAGAGGCTACGAAGTTTTTACCAGGGTTGTCCTTATACAGAAGTTCGGCAGGCTCGGGATGTTCGTCCATCAGGGTGCTCACCTTTTCCGAGAAGTCTTCTGGAATCGTAACGATCATATAGTATGTTCCTTCTTTAAGACCTTCTTTGGCTTTAGCAGTGGAAACGAACTTGAAATTCAGATCTTCTGACTTTTTCAGTTCCTTTACAAAATCTTTCCCCGCCTCTATCGGTTCATCCTCCATGATGGCTCCCTCATCTTCATTGACGATGGCAACAGGTAATTGTTCAAGCTTGCCGTATGGATTCCAGTAGCCTGACAGGAATAATCCAGAATAGATTAATGGAACTAAAAGAAGAAACCCGAGGGCGATTCTTCTGTGCTTATGGCTAACCATCGCCTTTAAATCTTGTAGTATTAGTGCGAATCCTTTCATAAACAAACTCCTTCTTTTAATCATTTACATTCAATTATCATACGTGGTTAAAATGATAATGTATAATATATAATAGGTTATACACATATAGCTTTCAGTCTATGAAAGGATAGGATGATATGGAGTTGCAACAGTTGCATTACTTCCAGACCGTCGCCCGTTTAGAGCATATGACCAGGGCTGCGGAGGAACTAAGGATTGCTCAACCCTCCCTAAGCAAAACGATTGCCCGCTTGGAAGAAGACCTGGGAGTCCCTTTATTTGAGAGACAACATCGACAGATCAAACTGAATCGCTTCGGGGAATTGTTCCTTAACCGGGTGGAGCGCATATTCATGGAAATCTATGAAGGAAAAAGAGAGATTAGGGAAGCGATCAACCTCGAGGAGAATACCATCCGGATGGCTGTGACGATCCCAAGGGTCCTTCCAGAACTCGTCGGATCGTTCTTGAAGGAAAATCCCCACGTCCGGTTCCAACAATTTGTCCACTCCATGTCGAAAATGAAGGAGCAGTTAAAGAATGGTGAAGTGGATTACTGCATTTCCTCCATTCCAGTGGATCAAGGGGATGATGAAATTGTTTGGGAGCCGTTGATGACGGAGGAGATCTTCCTCATCGTCCCTCCTGGTCATTGGCTGGAGGACAGAGAGGAAATCGATCTGATCGAAGTGAAGGATGAAGCGTTCATCAGCATGAACACCGGCTACGGCCTGAGAAACCTGACAGATGAAATCTGTCTGCAGGCAGGGTTCTCACCCCTGATTTCCTTCGAAGGAGATGAACCCGGCGTCATCGGGGACCTGGTCAGGCAAGGTCTTGGCATCGCCTTCATTCCCGCCATCTCATGGATGAACCGCCGAACACCCTTCCCACACAAAATCAGGATCAACACGCCAACCTGTCAACGCACCATCGGACTCGGCTACTCCAAAAGAAGACACTTCACCAAAACCGCCAAACAATTCCACCCATTCATGCTCAACTACTTCCGCACCATTGGCATGAAACTGACTCAACTTTAAAGGGACGGACCTTCATTTTCGCAAATGAAGGCCCGTCCCTACTGGGTTTCACCTCAAAATCATAGGTCCGTCCCTCTTCGGATTGGGATCCATACCTCTTCTACGGAGCTGGGATCGGCAGGGTTGTAGTGTTCGTCGAAGCGTTCGAAGTGTTCGCGGTCGTCGAGTTGATATTCTGATTCTGGCATCCACTCGGTGTGGATGTATTCCAGGGTTTTGTGGAAGGTGCTGGCGGGTCCATGGTGAAGGAATTTTGCGTATAGTCCGCCTTTCAGGGTGTGAATCTCCATTCCTTCGAGTCTGCTTTCAAATGACTCCACCTCTACTGCTGCCCATTTACGAAATGGAGTCACAGGGCTTAATTGCTTTACATCGAAACCTGGTTCAAATATTTTCATATTATAAAGCATCTCATCTACACGATGAGAAATAGCCTTCCGGTGTGGCATGAAGCTTTGCCAGAGTTCCTTCGTCGAATCCTCCGAGAGGGACATGACTTTGGATTTTCCGAGTAACTTTTTGGATTGGATCTTTACAATTTCAGATTTCATTAAGCATTTTCTCCTCCTTGAGCATGGTAAGTTATAAGAGCTATATTTTCATCAATGATTTCTCTTTCTTTTTCATCATTTTTTATATCTTCCAATAATAAAAAATGACGTAATACATACCCAAAAGTAAATAGGTATTGAAGAAATAAAACAGTTGATCAACAAAAAAAGTATCTGCTTTATTCGTTATGATAAAAAGAAGACCTGTTACTATAAAATAGAAGATTATATAACTGATCATTCCTTTTCTCCCTTTTCCCAGCCTTTTCTGAATCCATTTCCCCACCAAAGCCGGAAAGAAGAAAATACGACTGAACCGGTTATTCATCTAAACCCTCTTTCCATCAATAGAGTCCCATTAAGACAGTAAAGCTACTCACCCCACTGAATCCTTCTCATTATACATAACGAGCGCTTCACAGTCGAAAATAGTCAGTGAAAATTTAATATCTATGACTTAGACCTTCTTATCCCCCAAAAGTTGATTTACTTTTTTATTTAAACCTGTCTCTGACAAGCTTCTAACTATACTAACCTTCAATTATTCCACACCTCCATAAATACATATAGTCAACCCTTTTATACTGATTAAAATAGAAAAAGTTTCAATAATTCTCCCATTCCCCATAACCTTCAAACCTCATATCACATCGGAACCATAATCCTTACCTTCGTACCCCTCCCAGGAACACTGGTGACGTTGATGGAGCCACCATGCAACTCGATTAACTGCTTGGTGATCGCCATTCCCAACCCCGATCCACTGGTCCTTTCTGTGGTACTAGTTCCACGATAGTACCGTTGAAACAGTTTATTCAGGGATTCATTATCCATCCCCTTACCATCATCCTTGATCGTGATGACCATCAGCTGATTTTCTATGGAGCGAAGTGACACGACGATTTCCGTACCAACTGGATTGTATTTGACGGCATTGGACAGAACATTATCAAGGATGCGCTGAAACCATTTCCGATCGACTTCAGCATATAACATAGTACCTAACGGCTTGTATGATAATTGCTTATCCTTGTTGTCTTGATTGTTGATAAACTGTATGACTGTCCTGCGCAGGACTTCATTCATTTCAGTTCTTTCCTTTGAAATGGGAAGTGCATGGTTTTTCAGGCGATATGTCAAGGTTAAATCGTCTAGAAGTTCTTTCATAAATTCCGATTTCTCAGTGATTATGGCTGCAAACTTCCTTATTTCATCTTCCGTCCAACTATATGTATCTGATCGAAGCATATGTGCATACCCCGATATGGAGGAGAGAGGGGTCTTCAAGTCATGTGAAATTCCACTGATCCATTCTTCCCGTGTAACAACCATTTGTTTCTCATGATGCTTATTTTGTCGGAGAATTTCTGTCAAATAGCTAAGATTGGCGATGAAATCTTTGTAAAATCTATATTTCCGCTTGAGCCTTCCATTCTTCCTCGACATAATCGGGCGGTCGTAACCATCAAGCGGCTCTTCATATATCCCGTCACTTAAGTTCTGAATCCATTTCATCATAGTAAGCAAAGGCACTCCAAACTTCCTCGCATGTAATAGCGTGGCGATAAGTAAAAAAGAAAGAATGATCAATAATACTATAAAACCACCATTACTAAATGCACTTAGGGTTTTAGCATCCGGTGTCGGGGATGGATGAGGGATTTGGGTACCAACAAGCAGCGTCCTATCTGAACTTTCGTCTGTGAATGTAGAGACATTTTTATTATTTTTCATCCTGATCAGATTTCTATATGAATAGGAGGCTGGTTCATCTTCAGCATTGAATGCATCGATTACCTTCCCATTGGAGTCGACTAGCTGTGACCACCCTTTTTCTTTCTCCATTATTTGAATGGTGTTTGCTGAGAAAGAAAGCATTCCCCGACTCCATTCTATATTTTCTTTTGCTTGTTGAATCAATTTCTCGGTTGGATGATGCTTTCCAAACAAAAGCGTATACGACTGTGAGTCCGACAGTTCAGTATTCCAATAATGGTAGTCATCGCTTGACTCTTGTTTGAGAATCTCTTTCTCCGTAAATTTTGGAGTTAAATAGGAGGCTACCGGATCTCCAGCGGAATTATAGACGACCAGCCACCCGTTTTGCTTACGCACCAATGACTTTAACTCCTCTTTTAAAAGTAGTTTTCCCTCTTTCACCTCTATTTCACCTGCAAAAAAATGACTTTCTGCGCTGGAGAGATCATCCTTTATTTCTTCTTCCATAACAACAAAACCAATTGTTGCGAACAAGGTACAGGCGAATGCTCCCAACAACGATACCGATAATAGAAGTTGTCCGAAGAAATGGACCATAAACCGCTTATGAATGTTCATGACTGTCTCCGTTTGATAGCAGCTTATACCCGAGCCCTCTCACAGTAACAAGATGCTTGGGATTGCTCGGATTGCTTTCAATCTTTTCACGAAGTTTGCGGATATGGACCATTACAGTGTTTTCTTCCCCAAGGTAGTCACTCCCCCACACATTTTCATAAAGCTGGCCTTTACTGAATAGCTGATTCGGATGTTTACAGAAGAATAACAATAACTGGTATACCTGTGCCGGTAAATCAGCTCTCTTCCCGTTCACCGATACTTCTCCTGAACCAGTATTGATTACAATCGGTCCACATCGGTATGTGTTCTGATCTGAACTTGGTGGCGTAGCATTTTGCCGCCTTAAATGAACTTTAACTCTAGCAACGACCTCGAGCGGGTTGAAAGGTTTCGTAATATAATCATCCGCTCCCAGCGCGAACCCCGATAATTTATCCAAATCAGAAGATCTGGCTGTCAGAAAAATGATGGCGGCATCCGTATACTCCCTTAGTAATGGACAAATATCAAAGCCGCTCCGATTCGGAAGCATGACATCCAATAATAGAAGATCGTATGTATTTTTTTTACATAGGTCCAGGGCACCCTCAGCTGAATGTGAAGTATCAATATGCTTGAAACCCTCTTTCTTCAAAATGGTTTCAAGCATATGGATAAGGGCAGATTCATCATCCACAATCAAAAGTCTCGGTTCATTCATGTTCTATCTCCTGTTCTCTCTGTTCTCCCTCATATCATATCACCCCATTTAACAAATTTTAATAATTAAGGAAAAATTAAGGTTGTCTTTCATTGAGATTAAGATTTGAGCGTTATAATGGTCGATAGAACGGAAGAAAGAAATGACACATAAAAAGGATGGGGAAATAAATGTACGTAATAGCTAAGAAAGAATTTCTTCAATTGTTTACAGGAGTGAAGTCGCTGATTATTATCGCTCTACTCTTGATTACATCCTATTATTCAGCGAAATTTTCAACCTTGTTGGTAAGTGGGATAGATCTCACAGCAAAGGAAACCGAAGACATCCATGTCTTTGGATTATTGGTGCTTGTCGTATTGTTTGGGCAGTTATTCATCATGGGACTTTCTCACGATTCATTAAACAGGGAATTACATGAACGCACGATGAGATTCCTCGTTTCACGAACATCAAGGACCTCGATCGTTATAGGGAAATTCATAGGCATCTTTTCATTTTGGTTTGTATGTATAACGGTATCTCACATCATTATCCTGATTTTTTCTCATCGATTCGATCTGTTTATATTCTCTCAGATGATGAGCTTGCTTGCTTATCAAATCGCATTAACCCTTTTCATTTCCATTCTGATCCCGAAACCCGCTTTAACGATGTTTCTTGGAGTCATCCTGGGATTATTGTTCCCGGCACTATCGTTCTGGCTCACCCTCACATCCAATGATTGGTTCAGCTGGATGAAGTTCTTCAATCCTTATTATTATCTAAACCGGGAAGACCTGACATTTCTCGTCATCCTGTTGCTTGCTGGAATGTTGGTCGGATTTACTCACTTACTGTTTAGAAAGAGGGAATGTTAAATGAATGTCATCGAAACACATCAAATAACGAAATCTTATGGAAAAAATGATGTAGTAAAAGGTATTACCCTGGATGTAAAGAGAGGGGAGGTATTTGGTTTCTTAGGAAAGAACGGGGCAGGTAAATCCACGTTCATCAATACTCTCACCGGAATCATACACCCTACTTCGGGGGAGTACTTCCTTTTCGGAGAGAAAGGAACCCATGATAAAGTAAAGCAGCGGATTGGGGTAATGCCTGATTATGTAACGTTTTATTCTTCCCTATCCCCAATCAGGCATTTACGACTATTGTCTGCTCTGTCAGGAAAACCTGTAACGAAATCACAGTGCATGGACACCTTGAAGAAAGTGGGGCTGGAAAAGCACGCCAATAAAAAAACCTCTAAGTTTTCTTTTGGAATGAAGAAGAAGCTCGGCATTGCCCTGGCTATCATTCACGACCCGGAATTGATCTTCCTGGATGAACCCACGTCAGGACTGGATGCCGAATCCGTCATTATGATCCAAAAACTGATACAACAATTGCAATCGTGTGGAAAGACCATTTTTATGACGTCCCATAATTTAGACGAAGTAGAAAAGATTTGCACTAGAATGGCCATCATGAAGGAAGGAGAAATCGTTCAAATCGGCACCATCGATGAATTAAGAGCATATTACCGATCAACGATTACAGTAAAAGTAAAGCACTCCGCTATTCCAGTCGATGAAAAAACGAATCTCTATCAATGGCTTGATTCGACCGGCACCGATTTAGAATCAGCCGACAATCATTTCACAATGTGTGTTTCTTCTGAGAAAAAGATTGCGGATATTATCCGAGCTTTAAATATAATAAAAGTAGATATATTGAGGGTAGAAGTGGAAGAACCTTCTCTGGAAGAAATGTTCTTAGAGGCATAGCCATTTAATGCTATAAAAAAAGAAGATGCCCATACCCCCGGCATCTTCTCCTATCATTCTCGCTATCTCAATCCATAAGCCTTCACAATCTCCTGACTGATCTTATTCCCCTCATCATCCCAGGCACTTGCTTTCAATGAGACACTCTTGGCATTTTTAGGATTATGGATGACAGCTTTGAACGTATCTCCGTCCCGCTCAAGCTTCACTTTCTTCCATGACTTCCCTTCATTAAAGGACACTTCTAAAGCTGCACCTTTTACATTTCCATAACCAATTGCGCCCTCAACTTTATCAACAGTAAGTTCGAGTTCGGTTGGACGATTCAAAAGGGCGTCTCCGTTCACATCTGTATCCACCTTATAATTAAGGATCAGGAATGGCAGGTCTTCCATCCAATTCTCTGTTGCTTCAGTCCAGAACGTCCACTCCGTGTGTGTGCGTGTGGAGGTATTCCAGCGGTTCTCATCCCGTTTCGCATCTGTGACGAATCGGTATTGAGTGCGTTCTTGCGGTAAGATATCCCAAACATTCAAGGCCTGCCCTTTCCCTTCTTTCAGTAACGTATCTCCTTTATATAACTGGGTGGTTTGGTTTTCGTTTGAAACATCCCAATCCGTCCCGCCGGTGTTCCCTTTCCCACCGTCAGCCCATGCAGGAACATTGATTTGAAGCGAGTTACCCTGTCTTCTCGGAGGCCAGTATCCATCTCCAAGACTTGGACGAACGACTGGTGAGAACCAGTTCTCAGAGATTTTCTCTCCTCCATCATATGTCATCAGCGGTTGTCTCACCTGCCAGGTCTCATCGAGGACGTTTGCCTGATGATACCAACCTGTACCTTCGATCGCAGATACGTATTCAGTACGGGCGCTTGGCAATGATACTTTTTGTAAGAAACCTACAGCTCTAAAGGTATGTGGACGGAGATCATAACGGAATTCCCCTCCATCGGTTTCAACAGGTGATGTGTAGTTTGTTTCGATCTTCGCCAGTTCTTTTCCTTTTGGCTCATAGGTCAAATCTTTCGGGATCGAGCCTTCATGCACATCCATTAAATCATAGAGGTATGGGGAATCGACTGTTCCTTCTACCTTCAATTTTACGTTTCCTGAGCGAACCGCTTTAACAAGCCTGTCTCCTTCACTTTTACTAATACCTGCAACGGCTACCGGGTTATCCGTATAGTCTGCCGTTCCAGCATACACACTGAATTCCTTGTCTTCACTGTTTACCACGATCAAGAGTTTCGCTTCCGCAGCGGCAGCATTCGTCGCCTGCTGGGACACGCTCACTTCTGCATTACGATCGACCACCACAGCTTTCCCTTTCGCTTTGAGGCGGTCAAAGTCAGTAGCGCTCCCTTTACCAGCATAAACTGTGGACAGATTATACTTCCCATCCAACCTCGTACTACCCGCAAATGGGATATCATCCAATTCCTTCCCTTTGAAATCAATCGTCAATGCCGGTTTCGTCAGACGCCAGCGGGTCAGCTGCTCAAAATACCCACTTTTCGGTTTTTTCGTTGGTACAGCATACATTTTATCAATCCAGACAGGCATTAAATAAAGACTTGTCATCGGCATATCTCCAATGGTTTGATGATATTCCAGTCGCGTATAGTTCGCTTCGGTTTTCTTCGGCACGACCGCTTTGATTTCCTTGGCTTTACGTGCATCAAGCTCAACCGTCCTCGGTCCATCCAGTTTCACTTCCGGATCTCCGACAAGAGCCACACCAGCATGATCTGTATCGACATCCACATCCATCAATGACATAGCCGAATACGTGCCAGGCGGCAAGCGAAGCTCGAGAGTTCCATCGACAGCAACCGCTTCAGGCTCCATCTTTTCACTAAACAGCACTACATAAGCAAGTCCTTTCTCCCCATCACGATCGGTTGCATTCAGGGTAAGTGGATAACGCTCTTCCTCCTTGATCATGGCCATCGTCGTCCGGACAAGCTCTGTTCCGTCTGCCTTCGCTGTCAGGAACCCCTGGTAGCGGGAGCCCGCTTCACCAAGTGTGGAATCGAGGGTCACGTTGACATCCATTTTTCCACCTGCTGGTATCGTCACTGTATCCTGAGATAGAGTCAGCATACCGCCAGGAGCTTCTTTTCCTTCCGCATTCGTAAAAGTGGCCTCTAATGCGAGCGTCACTTCCTCCTCGCTGTCGTTAGTGTAAGTGACCACCTTTTCAACAGGTTGAGCCTCATCATGCGGCCATTTGAAGAAGCCGAATGATACGGATTCTGTCGCTCTTACATCCGCATCAAGTGCTGCCGGTAGGTCCACACGCCCTGTTCCCACGTGATAAGGCTGATACCCATCAAGTTTCTTGGTCGTATTCATTAAAGCCTGTTTCAATGTTTCCCCATCCCATTCAGGATGTTTCTCTGCTAATATCGCAGCAGCACCCGCAACATGGGGTGTAGCCATTGATGTACCATTTAAGCTTTTATACAATCCCTCCCCGCTTGAATATTGAGAGCGTGCAGCTACAATTCCGACACCAGGCGCTGAAAGATCCGGCTTCAATCCCATATCTCCATATCTTGGCCCCTTGGAAGAGAAATATGCCAATTTGTCCGATTTATCCACAGCTCCAACCGTTAATGCTGAATCTGCCGCTCCTGGAGAACCGATCGTCCCTTCTCCCCCTCTATTACCGGCAGCAATAACGAATAGGGTTCCATTTTCTTCTGACAGTCGATTCACGGCTTCCGCCATCGGATCCGTACCGTCACTCGGCATATCACTTCCAAGACTCATGTTAACGATCTTGGCATGATCGGATGCCCATTCCATACCGTCGATGATCCAGGAATCCTGTCCATATCCTTGATCACTCAACACCTTACCTACTAACAAACGGGCATCTGGTGCAACCCCTTTATGCTTCCCGTC
Organism: Rossellomorea sp. YZS02; assembly: GCF_033963925.1. NCBI lineage: Bacteria > Bacillati > Bacillota > Bacilli > Caryophanales > Bacillaceae > Rossellomorea > Rossellomorea sp. YZS02. The sequence goes on from NZ_JAXBLY010000002.1 coordinate 99,786, forward strand.
GCCCGCTCCAGTCCCGAGCACCGTAGAGGCCACATGGGTTCCATGACCGTTGGCATCCTTTACTTCTTCTCCAGGTACAAAGCTGATGGCCTCATCTACTTGGCCGTCAATATCCGGATGTTCCGAATCGATCCCTGTATCCAGGACCGCCACCTTGACACCTTCTCCCGTATACCCTTGTTCCCAAGCCTCATCTGCACCGATTTGCGGCACACTCTGATCGAGCGCCGCTTCTACCCGGCCGTCAAGCCAAATTTTGTCTACACCGTTTTTAAATTCTAATGCCGCTTGCTTTTCATCACTTTGAACCGTCACGTCATTCCAGAAAACGTCTGCCTGCTTTTTCTCTGCTGCCAGTGCAGCTCCCTTAATGCTTTCCAGCTCCCGTACTTTCTTTGACCCCTTTGGAGCAGCCGAGATGGATCTCGCCTTCGTTTCCTGGTACTCGACGATGACCGGTACGGAATCGGTGTTTTTGTCATCATAGCCATATTCGATTAATTTTGTAATATTAAACAAATCCTCATCCAGCTTACCGGCTGCCATATAAGGCATCGCTGAATTCGGGAAGACGAAGGTTTCATCCTTGATCTTCATCACCCTGACGCCATCACCGTTTTTATCTGCCTGCTCTACATTGATGATCTGTTTTCCATTGTCGAGCATAGAGACTTTCACTACATCACCTGTAATAAGGGTGATCGTATGCTCTCCCTTGATGGCCGCATTTACATCTACTGATGACGGTTCCGCATTAACTTCTTTACCAGGGACCCCCTGTGCTCCGACCTGAACCATAGAGCCTGATATCATCGTTGCAGCGATTGAACCGACGAGCAGGGGTTTCACATTTAGCTTTTTCATGAACATTCTCCTATTCTATTAAGTTGTAGGGATGAAATAATGGAAGATGGTATGTAGTCCTTCACAGCACTACTTGTAGTTCGGTCTACACCTCCTGTTAAAGAGATTCTGAGTTGTCCCAGTTTTGAAGACTTGCTCTTGGAAGTTTGAAAGATTATGTGGTTACTTGCATTGTAAGGCTCTGCATATCCCCTTCTCAATGGGGGTTATATTATAGGAAAGGAGTCCCGATATAGTTGGAGGAAAGAGGGTACGGGAAATATACATATGTCATTGGACACAGTTCAGATGTATACAGTGAATGATCAGCCTCGTAAACATTGATATTCCCTTCTGAAGCACCTGACATATTTCATAAAAAAATGTCCACTAAGAAAATCTAATCTTCTCAGGAACAAATAAAGAGAACCGGCATAATCGATCATTATGACCGGTTCAGCGCGAAAGCAATCAGATCGATAGTCCAGATTTTTCTTATACTCAGATGCATTTCTTTTTTCAATTCTAATTACCTCCCCCCTTATAGTTCGAATCGCACGGGACATAGGATCCCATATAACCCGTGATGACTGTCACAGCTTTACTATGATAACCCCAACGATAATCAATACAATCGATCCTATTTTTCCTTTACTTATCTTTTCTTGAAAAAATAGAACTCCGATCAATGTGGTTGAAGCAATGGTCACACCTGACCAAATCGCATAGGCAATGCTTATAGCCATGTATCGAACACTCAAAGTCAAGAAATATAAACAAACCCCATAAAGAAGGAATGAGGCGATACTCGCCATCCTTTTCTGAAAACCTTTGGATAATTTAACGGATGTATTTCCCGCCACTGCGAAGAGCAGACTGATGAGGAGGAATAGGGTTCCCATTTATGCTTCCACCTCCTTCTTTTGTTCAGGCAGGTTCAGCCCAATGACTCCTGCAATGATGCATAAGAGCCCGAATAGTTTAAGTGCAGAAAGGGATTCTTGAAAGAGGAATAGTCCCATGACCGATACTAATACCGTCCCTCCACCTGCCCATAGTGCATTGACAATCCCGATCTCATGCTCCTTCGTTAGCCATATATAGCTCCCAAGTGCTACACTATAGGAAAATAATACAATCAACGTAGAAACGGGCTCGCTGAACCCATCGGAAAGCTTCATAAATGAGGCTCCGATTACCTCGAGAATAATCGCTAAACTTAATAAAAGATAATATTTCAGCATATATACCCCTCCTTGAATTGGACGTGATCACGATGAACCTTCAACGATTTGAATATTTCATGGCGGTAGCCAGGGAGAAAAGCCTATCAAGGGCTGCCCAATCCCTTTTCATATCCCAACCAGCATTGAGTAAACAAATGAAGAAGCTCGAAGACACGATGGGCTTTCCCCTTTTCATCCGCTCGGCCAGTGGAATGACCCTGACCAATAAGGGCAAAGATCTGCAAGAGGAGCTTGAACCAATCCTTAGTCAGCTGCACCTGGTAATGGAGAAATACACCACGAATAGCGTAATCCGCATGGGAAGTGACCCCTTGCTGGCTTCTTATTTCTTTCCGGACTATATTGAAGGGATCGATCCCTTTCAAATTCATTTGACAATGATACGGGATGACACAATCGACCTTCTTCCTTTATTAGAAAAAGGTGATATTGATGCGGCCATCATCCAGGACCACCCTAATCAAAAAGGATGCTTCAGCAGCCATTTATTCAGTGATGAATTCTATGCGGCCGTACCCGTCACCCATCGGCTTGCCATACGTGAAACCATTGAGATACAGGACTGTTTCCCTTATACACAATTACTGCCTGATGCCACGACCCCTCTCAGTAAGAAAATAAGGGCACTGATGACGCAGCATGGAGTCACTCCTCCTGTTATCAAAGAACTTCCTTACCATGCACTCATCGGGTATGTCGCACAGAACCAGGGTGTATCCTACCTTCCGTCCATCATGGTCAAGAAAGTCGATTACAAAGGGGTCGTATTCATCCCCCTGCAAAACACCCCCTTGAAAAGGGAAATGTATTTATTCACCCGGGACCAGCATACTCTGGACGTCCTGAAACAAATTTTTCATAAGTAAAGTGTAAGGGGCGATGCCGTTCCTGCATATGACCAAAAAGGAATGGAGGTATAATCAAACGTTATACCTCCATCCAAAAAAGCTGCCCCGGATACTCCGAAGCAGCTTCTTTACCCTATCATCAAGCCCTATGCACGAAATCAAATGATTCTTTTCCTTCAAAAGTATGAACCTCATCTTTATGAGTCTCCCGCTTATCCTGCCCCACCGATTCCAGGACACGTGTCGCACCGATCAGCATCAGCTTCGCAGACAGAATCGTCAACGTGAAGAACACTACTGGAATGAAGGAGATCCACGGATAGGTGGTCCACAGATATTGCCACCACCCTCCAAGAAGGCCCGACCATTCGTAAGAAAGTGACACAAGCACCGCGTTTTGAAAAATGTCCTCATCAATCACAGCACCACCGATAAAAATCTTCAACACCCCAAGATGCGCAATCAACAACATGATAATCATGAATTCACGGATCGATACAAGAAGGATCTGGGGCAGAATGAAAGGCCTGATATGATTCAGAATATAATGGCGCTTTGTAGCCCCCAACACTTTGGAGCTATCGATGAATTCTTCTTTCATGATCTTGTCATATTCGTTTGAAAATAACAGGGTCAAACTCGGGATCGAGATGCCGATGAGAATGACCAGGTAAAAAATCGTTTTATCTGAAAAGTCATAGGGGAAATGATCGGGATTGTATAAAGGCCCCTCAAGCAGCATCCAATTCAATAATAAGAACGATAGTAAAGTGGGAGGAAAATAATTGGCGGCATCCACTATGTTATCGATGATTTTCCTGAACGGCTTGAAATAAAAATGAACCACCAGTCCAAGGACAACCGAAGGCAGCACTCTGCATAACATGATGACAAGAGCCGCGCCTATCGTATATTTCGCACCAACGATGATAAGGAGAAGGACATTCCGGTTAAAATTATCCGTCCCAAGCGGGGGATACTCTAACGGGGAGTATGGAGGGCTAAGAAAATCCCCCTCTTCATTTTTCAAAAGGTCGAGTTTTGGCACTTCATTTCCCCATACCACGTAATAAATCAAACTTACAGCAAACATACCAAACAGAAAAAGAAAACCTGTTAAAAAGGCCGGATTTTTCATTAATTTCTTCAGCATCATATGACCACCCTTTGTCCGGTTTTTTTAACAATGATTAGCCGGATCAGGATGAGCAGCAGGAATACCGGCACATAGAACATAATCAGACTAAAACAAATCACATCCATTTGGGAAAATGACAGGATAAAATGAGTGATCCCATAGATATTGAACAATCTCTCAAATACGATAAGAGATGACAAGAGAAAGAGAATGATGGACTTGGAGTGATTCAATAAACTGAACGTGATATTCCGCAGGATATGGACAAAGAAAATGAAATGCCTGGACATTCCCTTTCCTCTGATCAGATCTACATAGGGCTTGCCGTACTCATCGTTCACCAGCAGATAGGTAATTCTGAACAACATGATCGTCGGTAAGATGGACAATGTCAGGACAGGGATCAGATACACCTTCTCCTGTGATCCGACGATGGGAAACAATAAAATCCCCGTCTCTTTCAACACCAAAATGACGCTGTATTGAATGACGATCAAAATGAAGATATCGGGTGTGGACTCCAGCAGGTTGGTGGCCCGGGTGATGAACTTCGACCAGGCACTCGGCAGTAAATGTGTGAGGTATGCAAGGAGGATACCCATGACAACAGATAGTAGAATAGCAGAGATGAAGATGGAAACTGAATAGAAATATGGTTCCCAGAAAGCAGGGAACATCGGATACGAGTTGTTCACTTCATTGGTGATCGTCATTGCATTTGAATGAAGCAGAGAGCTTGTAATATCCTTAAGGTTCATCAGATATTGCTTCAAGCTAAGATCCACTCCCTCATTGAACAGCCCGATGAGGCCGGTCAACAGGATGATGCCGACCAGAACGAAGAGAAATTTCAACACCATTGAACCGATAGATTCGAGATACATAGATTGATCCTCCCAAGAAATAGAAAACATATTTCTACCAGATTACCATAATAAACCATAAAATCCCATATAAAAAAGTGGAACCCTAAGGATTCCACTCTCCATTGCCTATCGGTCTTTCCGTACAAGATCCGCGTATGTCTCCCGCTCGATCACGACACGGGATTCACCGTCTTTCACAAACACGACAGCCGGCCTTGGGATCCGGTTATAATTACTCGCCATGGAATACCCATAAGCACCAGTACTGAACACTGCCAGAATATCCCCGTAATTCGTCGGTGGGAGCATCAAATCCCAGATCAGCATGTCCCCTGACTCGCAGCACTTCCCGGCAATGCTCACAAGCTCCGTGCATTCCTCATTAGGACGGTTGGCTAGCATCGCATGATACTTTGCCTGATACAGTGCAGGTCTGATATTGTCCGTCATCCCTCCGTCAATCGCCACATATGTCCGCACGTCTGGAATGATTTTCTTTGATCCCACTTTGTACAACGTCGTACCTGCCTCAGCCACTATGCTTCGGCCCGGCTCCACCCAAACTTCCGGAAGTGGATATTCATTCTTCGAAAAGTACGTTTTCACACTATCCGTAATGCCCTTTACATACGTCGGAATCGGCAGTGGGCGATCTTCTTCCGTATAGCGGACACCAAACCCTCCACCAATATTCAACACCGGCATCGTCATATCGAATTCGATGCGCATCCGCTGCATGAAATCAGCAAGTACCTTAATCGCCTGATCGAATCCATCCTGTTCGAAAATTTGGGATCCGATATGAGAGTGAAGCCCAAGTAAGGTGAAGTACGGTTTTCTCATGGCTAGTTGAATCGCTGTACTTGCCTGTCCATTCGAAATGCTGAATCCGAATTTCGAATCTTCCTGTCCTGTTGTGATGTACTCATGGGTATGGGCTTCCACTCCTGGGGTGACCCTGATCAGGATTTGAACCTGCTGTTCACGCTCTTTTGCAAGGTCATGCAGCAATTCAAGCTCAAGGAAACTGTCGACAACAAAGCAGCCGATTTCCGCTTCAAGAGCCATAAGGAGCTCTTCTTCGGATTTGTTGTTCCCATGGAAATGAATCCGGTCAGCAGGGAATCCCGCCTCAAGGGCCGTATACAATTCCCCGCCAGACACGACGTCCAGTGAAAGATTTTCCTGTGCTGCAAGTCGCACCATCTCTTTACAAAGGAACGCTTTACTCGCATAGGCAACTTGATATTTCATACCACTTTCATTGAACGCATCCCGAAACAACTTGGCATTCCCGCGGATCATCCCTTCATCGTACACCATCAACGGCGTGCCGTATCTTTCGACCAGCTCACCTGTACCCATCCCACCGATGGTTAAATCACCTTGAACATTCACATCAACTGTACTCATATCCTTTACTCCTTTAGACTCTCTAAAAAAACACAAAAAAACCGTATGAAGCAGATGCTCATACGGTTTTTCACCAAAGTTAACGGAAACATGATGAAGACTCTGTATTAACATCTCTTCAATAGTGCTCCACAACCTTTGCATTGTGACAGTCCAACATTTCTTCAATGCTGGCCCAACAAAAAATAGAATTGGCTATTTTCTGCTTCGGCGATCTGCCTTTCCCTACTTATCCCGGAATCCAATATTCTCAAAGAAGGTACTCTTCATACTCGCGCCTCTATTATCAGAGAGTGACTGTTTATTTGATTGGCATAACTATATCATTCTGTTGAAATGGTTGTCAATTGGTTTTAGTAGAAACTCCCTGGAATTGTATCCAGGGATTCAGTTTACTTCAATTTAATTTCGAAGGGCGCCATTTCAATCGGCTTATCGTTTCGGCTTAAGCTTTCGAATGGAACGATTAATGAATAGTCATCCAGATCGGCATCCTTATGTAAGTCAAAAGTGATTTGATAACGGAGAGCAGCCTTATCAATTGTTTTCGTTTCAGTACTTCTGATCATATGATTCAACATCTTATTATAGTCTAGTTCATCTTTGTCATCTCTGTGAATATCGCTAGATGGTATCATCTGAACGAATTGAGCAATATTCTCTAGAATGTCATATCGAAATTGTTTTTCTTTGATATCGTCTATGGTGAAATTGACTGTCACCTTCCCCTTAGTGTTTTGGATATCTTCTACTGTGATTTGATAACCGAAACGTGGACTCTTTATGTGAAATGGAATGGTTGATTTCAATGAGTGGAGGGCATCATCATCCACTCGCTTCATGTCTGCCTGTACTTTCAGCGAATGGGCCTTATCATTGAGTTTACTCGTAAAGAGCTCCCTTACCGTCTTTTCTACTTTCCCATGGACTTCTTTGGTTTGAAGTACCTCCGCACTCGACTTCGACAACCTGTTCCCAAGGTCATCAAACACGATCAGATCTAAGCTATCCTTCTCGGACTCTACCGTATACGTATATTCCAGTATCGTCGTCGCTTTTCCTTTCGTAACAGAAGTCATCTGCAGCTCAAATTCCCCATCCGGTGATACTGTCCTTGCATCTGTTTGAATGGTTTCGGAAGGAATCCTCTTCACTGGTACATCAAAGGACCATGTGCCGTTCACATCGGCCATATGGGTGAACGTCAATGGAAGGGTGAAGTCCTCCGGCAGTTCTTTTCCATCCTTATAAAATTCGATGGAACCTATGAATTCTTCTCCCTCTTTTTTCAGACCCGAGCTTCCTGCACCCCATTGATTCTGATCTTTCCCATCAAAAAGATGATAGCTGTAACCACTCACGGGACGATTGCCTTCATCCATATGTTCGATGGAAAGGTCATCTCCCTTCGCCTTAAACGTGACCCCAATAACGTTCCCATCGTAATAGGTGCTTGTGATCGTGATATCAACACCATTGGAAGTGGCTGCCTGGTTGACCTCGGTGACTTTATCACTTGAATAAAGTTCTTTCCCGACTCCGGATCCGACTTTTTCATAGATCCCACCAAGTACCGGAAGCTTGGCTAATGCATTATTCACCGGGGAGAAGAGAAATCCAGAGACGAGAATCATAGAGGCAGCAGCTGTGGTCATGCCGGCACTCACCTTGAGCCTTTTTCTACGTACCTTATGCTTCCTGCCTTTTTGAATACCTGTAGAAATGGACCTGTACAGGTCGTCTTTCGGCACTTCGATCTTATCCAATTCTTCCTCAAACCATTTTCTGTCCAACCTGATTCACTCCTTCCAACAGTTTTTTCAGCTCTAATTTTGCCCGGCGAAGGTACGTCTTTACCGTGCCCTCCGGCGTACCCATTGTTTCCGAAATGGTCTTAATGGACTGCCCCTGGAAATAGAATAAGATAATGACGGTTTGGTAGTGATTGTTCAAGGACGCCACTGCTGTAACCAGATCGATCCGGCCTTCTATATCCGATTCTTCAGCTGAAGTGATGGCACTGTCGAGAAATTCATCACCCGTAAGGACGATTCTCTTTTTCTTCTTCAGCGTGGCGTACGCTGTATGAATCAGAATCTTGATGAGCCAGGTGCTGAAGTACTCCGGATTCTTCAACCGGGATATGGAAGTGAAGGCTTTACAAACCGTCTCCTGCACCACATCGAGTGCATCCTCTTTATTTCTTACATATAGGAATGCCGTCCGGTAAAGCTTCTCGCTTTCTGCGTGGATCAGCTTTTCGAATGCTTGTTCATTCCCTTTGATGGCTTTTTTCACGAGTTTTACATCCATTGGTTAACCTCCTGTCATTCATTAGAGTCGGGTGGGGTGGGAAAAGTTTCAAGAGAATTTTTGGAGTGGGGTGGCCGTATGAGGAAATTACATTTTTTTCAAAGAGACGCAATCAAGGGGGAAAATGACGCGATTATCGTTAAAATGACGCAATCCCAGGCATAAATGACGCAATTATTTGAAAAATGACGCAATCACCCATGAAAAATGACGCAATTCCTTAAAAGTGCAAGGAATCCTGGTACCAAATGCTACTAAAATAAAACATGTAAAAACAATATTCATCATCTTCCTCTAAAATATTCATCATCTTCCTCTAAAAAAGAAGCTTATCGCCAATCGATAAGCTTCAATCTACCCGTCCTGTATAGATCATCACAAAATGGAGCACCGCTTCCGTATCACCTTTATTGATATAACTGTGTTCCTTATCACTATGGAACTTAATCGAATCGTATTGACCAAGCTCGAATCGTTCCTCCTGCACCTTCACACAAACACTCCCTTCCATGACCGTGACAAACTCAATCACACCAGGCTGATGTGCATCGGCACAGTATTCACTTTCAGGCTTCAAAAACGCACGATGTGTTTCTAATGAGCTATATCCAGAGGAAGTGAACATGGGCTCAAGGGTCAGTGCGTCATTGGCACTGATTACTTTGCTTCCTTCATTCACCCTTGAAATCTGTACTTCTTGTTTCTCCACAAGCAGAGCAGAAATCGGAATCGATAGGCCGTTCGCAATCTTCCAGATGATCGTTAAAGAAGGATTGGCCTCCCCTCTTTCAATCTTTCCAAGAGTCAAGGTGCTGACACCAGTGATCGCGGCCAGATCCTGTAAATGAAGACCACGATCTTTGCGTATATTCCTTAATGTCAATCCAACATGCTGCGCTAATTTTTCAGGGTCCTGCCACGATAAACCATCATTGTTCATCTTTCTACCTCTTTCTATAAAACACGATTTAAAGTATATTATAATATATATAAAATAAAATATAGTATATTCAACAGAAAGGAGTGCTTCTCATGAAAGAACTGACTCTAGGTATCATTTCATCGATGTTTTTTGCTGTCACTTTTATCCTGAACCGCTCCATGGAACTGGCCGGGGGAAGCTGGATGTGGAGTTCCTCTCTGAGATTTCTATTCATGATTCCCTTCCTTTTCCTTATTGTAGGTTTTAGGAAGAATATAAATCAAGTGTGGATTGAGATGAAGAAGAAGCCGATTGAATGGCTGATGTGGAGCTTTGTTGGTTTTGTTCTTTTTTATGGTCCTCTTACCTATGCGGCTGCTTACGGACCGGGTTGGCTCGTAGCCGGGACGTGGCAATTTACGATCGTGGCGGGGATCCTTCTCGCTCCCCTCTTTTACACAACGGGGCCGAACAAAAAGAGGCAATCCATTCAAAGAAAGGCTCTCGCCATTTCTTCGATCATTCTTATCGGCGTGTTGTTCATCCAACTTCAGAATGCTTACGACTCGTCTCTTACAGAAATGCTCACGGGGATCTTTCCTGTCATCATCGCAGCGTTCGCTTACCCCCTCGGCAACCGTAAAATGATGGAGGTTTGCGGCGGCAGGCTGGATACGTTTCAACGGGTATTGGGCATGACCATTGCCACTACCCCGTTCTGGCTGATCCTCGGATGCTTTGCCCTTTTCAAAACGGGCGCACCCGATTCGTCTCAAGTGACACAGTCCTTTATCGTGGCCATTTGCTCCGGCGTGATTGCGACCTCGCTCTTTTTTCTTGCGACGAACATGGCGAGACAGCATCCTGGGAAGCTTGCAGCAGTGGAAGCAACTCAATCCACCCAGATTCTGTTCGTCATCATCGGAGAAGCTTCGATCCTTTCTGTTCCTTTTCCATCAGGGTCCGCCCTGCTTGGCATTCTCCTGATCATCACAGGGATGATCCTTCATACCCTAAATGTGAAACGGATGAATACCAGCTTGATGAACAAAGTAAAATCGGCAAGCTAAAAAGGAGGAGCACCCCACCTCTGGGACACTCCTCCTTTTTCACTTATTTAAATACCTGCCTTCTCATCCACTGAGTCGCAGCCCATTTATCCCCGATGACAACCGGTGCTCCGCCATGCAGCGTCAACTCGTTCAGTTCCTGATTATCATAGAAATATTCAAAGTAAACGGCCATCCCTTTTTGCGGGGAGACGGACAGACCGAGTTTCGGGAAATACGTTTCTCCGCCTTCCTCTACGTCGTTCAAGTACATGACGAGGGTGCTGATCCTCGGGTTCTTCACCGGTCTTGCCGATGCCGAGAAGAAATCGAAGTGGGCCTTGTATTCCTGACCTGGTTTATAGTTCAGGATCTGCAAGCCTTCCCCGTGCTCGACAGGTATATTCATAATTTGAGAGACTCGCTTTTCAACGCGTGTCACAACATCGTGACTTTCTTCCAGAAAAACAGAGCTGCTCGTTCTCAATCCATCGACTGTACGTGTATTTCCAATTTTCGAACGCTCGACCCGGTCCATAGACAATTGAATGAGTTCATCGCATTCTTCATGGCTCAGCACATTGCCAAGCACGACAACCAGTGGCTCTTCCATTTTTGCGATGATCTGGATCTCCCTGTCTTCCGTCTTGATCTTATTCCCTGTATGGTGGAAAATCGTTTGTTCCTTTACAGCTATTTCAGTAGTATCCATTGCCAACTTTCATCAACCTCTTATCGTATTTTTAACATTCTGAATTCTTTTATTGGTGGAAGCATCCATGCACTCTTCCAAACTAGAAAAAACGATAGCAACAATCGGCATAACTGTAGATTTTATTCGGTTGTGTCCTCCTGCATGTCAAAATATGAGAATCTATTTTTACCTATTTTACACCCGGGATGTGGGGAATTCTATCTTTATTTTCACATTTTCATGATGAAAAATAAGGGAGTTGACGGGACCCGCGATAACTGTAGGATTGGCGTGCTTTTCGGAGGTGTCACAGAAAGGACACGTATGTTTCTCCATAAAAAAAGACTGCCGAATCCCACTCGGCAGTCCACCATATTATTTCTTCAATCCTTCGTACTGATCCAATACTTCCTTCACGATTTCACTATCCACAGGAAGGCCACTCACTTCTTTCAACACATATGCAGGTCCGTTTTCCTTGATCATGCCCTGGATTTCCATAGCCTGCTCGTCTTCCGGATTGTCGAACAACAGGGCTGCGGCAATCGCTTTAGCAAGATATGAATAAGAAAGTCCCACTTTTTGAGCTTCAGTCGTCGGGCGGATCAAACGGTCATCCGGACCAAGCTTACGGATCGGCGCACGGCCGACACGAGTCACATCATCGTTCAGGTACGCATTTTTGAACCGACCGATGTTTTTCTCAATATAAGCCAGATGTTCTTTCTCATCAAGACCATATTGCTTCACAAGATAAGCCCCTGTTTCTTTCAAGGTTTCCTTCACTTGAGCAGCGATGTTCTCATCGGCTAATGTCTGGTCAATCGTTGATTTCCCTCCTAAATAACCGAGGTAGGCAATGACCGCATGACCTGTATTCACCGTGAACAGCTTACGCTCAATGAACGGTGCAAGGTCTTCGACAATCGTCATTCCTTGAACATGAGGGATATCTTCCGTCGTCTCTACCACCCACTCATAGTACGGTTCAACGAGAACGTCCAATGAACCTTGATCCTGCATCGGCACAATGCGGTCGACGGCTGAATTGAAGAAGTAGACTTTCCCTTCAAGTTGACCTATCGTTTCTTGTTTAAGATTGTCCATAATATGTTTTTTCAAAATATCCGTTGCGCCGATCTGATTTTCACATGCGATTACGTATAACGGTTCATCCGAAGATGCCACGCGTTTTTCAATCCCTTTGGCGATCAGGGGAGCGATCCGTGGGAGGATATTCGGTCCGATCGCAGTCGTCAGATAGGTGGATTGTCCGATCGTCTCAATGACTTCCTCTTCCTGATGAAGGTTGTTGAGACCTGATACATGTTCGATTGTTTCCGTTTCCTTCGTTTCCGTTGCAAGTTTCACCTCGTAGCGTCCTTCTTCATTCAGCTTGTTGATCACCTGCTCGGCGATGTCCACGAAGGTCACGTGGTAACCTGATTGTGAGAATAATGCTCCGATAAACCCTCTGCCTATGTTTCCTGCTCCAAAATGTACGGTTTGTTTCACCATCATCATTCCTTTATCAAATTAGTTTGTAAGTAGTCCAGAAAAATTTCTTCTAATTTCTTTAAAATGACCGCTTCGTTCGTGGACGAATAGATCATCATCGACCGGTGATCTTCGATTAAGCTTGTCGAGATCAGGCTCAGGATTTCCTGTTCCCGCCTGCTCAATTCTTCAGGGGCGAGCATGAGGAGGAGGCTTTTCATCTCCATTTCCTCACCGTCCATGCCTTTGATCTTACAAGGTTCATCAAGATGGGCCACTTGGAAGATCAGTTTCTTCACCTTGTCATCCCGACAATGGAAGAGACCCATATTCGTGTTCGGAATTCCAAGTCCGCCCTTTTCTTCCCTTTCCATCAGCTTGTGCACAACTTCTTTAGTATGTTGAAGGAGGCCATCCCGTTCAGCCTCTTCCACCATTTCAGTGAGGATCTTGACATGAGTACCTGCTGAGTGCTTCCGATGCACCTTGAAATTGGTGAGAATGGCTTCCATGCTAGCGTGAACGTCCTTGATTTCCTGAAGGAGTACCCTGACTTCGGTTCCCGATTGCTTCTGTGTAGGTTTCAAGTATTTCTTCCTCGTCAGCTTTTCTACATTGCTCTGCAGATAGCTTTGGATGAAACCGATGTCCTTTTCACTTAATAACGGACTGACAAGGATATACTCCACTTCCGTAAATGGAAGCCTGACAGTTGAGATGACAATATCATACTCATCCAGATCCGCCGTCTGAAAGTCCTTGATCGACAGGATTTCAACCTTGTTGATCATGGTCAGCTCCCGCTGGATCCGGCTTGCGAGCATCTTGGACGTCCCGATTCCCGTCGGACAGACGACAACGGCCTGGATATGGACCTTTTCTTCATTCATGAGCATGGCCGAACCGAAATGCAGAACGATGAATGCAACTTCATCATCGGGAAACGAAATATCCTTGAATTCTTTTTCCAGACTCTTTTTCACAGCTAAAAATAAGACGGGATACTTTTTCTTAATCTCATCCGTTAATGGATTGAACAGATCCAGCTCCTGCTGCAAGCGGAAGATGGACGGTCCCATATGGGCAAGCAGGCCCTGGAACAGAGAAAAGTCATCGGACAGATCCACATGGAGATCCTCCGATACATCTCTGATGACATTCTTGATGAGATGACCAAGGAGGATGCTGTCATAATATACGGCATCTGGGTCCTGCACCTTGGAGCCTTTCAGAATGACCGTCAAAAATTGGACGTCGCTACTGAATATCTGAACCGACAGTCTTTCCTTCAGCTCCGTGCAAATCGAGTCCATCAACTTGTATTCATTGGCTTCATGATTCTCCAAAGAATCATACGACAGAAGCCTGTAGCCTGCTTCCGTTCTTTGGAAGGACAGGCAGGTATATACGACAAGCCCGATATAATCACTGTCCGTGAGCGTGGTCTGCTCGAGGGCCAGATAGTGACTGGCCACCTGGTCGACTGCGATTAGATAATCCGGATTGAAATACCCGAGCACCTGTTCATCAGGTTGATTCCCCGTTTGCATCCCATACAGAGTCTCGATGATATCTTCATAAAAATAAACAAGGAAGAAGCTGGCCAAAGCATGTCGTTTATCCGCCTCATCCGCTTCGATCTCCACTCCGACTCCCCTCTTCCGTGTGAGGATGATACCGTATTTCTGCAGCCAATCGGCAAGCTCATCCAAATAAGAAGTGAGAGTGGTAACACTGATTCCCAGCTGGTTTGCCAGTACCTGTTTTTTAAACGAAGGTCCTTCATGAAGGAGAATGATCAAGAGATTCAACTTTCGCTCCTCGGGTGTTTCGTCTGTTGGACTCACTTCCGCCAGGTTCTGGATTAACCTATAAATATGTTCATTCTTTCCGTCAATGAACAGCCCTTCATTGGCCGTCCGCTTCAGTTCTAAATGATATTCCTTTAATATGCTTTCAATGGATTTCAGATTACGCTGAACGGTCCTGCCGCTCACATTCAAAAATGAGGAAAGAGAGTATACGGTGTGCTTTCCCGATGTTTTTACAATCAATTCAATAATGGATTTTTCTCTTGAAGTAATAAACATCCTTTCCCCTCTTTCCCTTACATAACTTTTATTTATACAAAGTAGAACAGAAAGGCAGGGATCCCGCCTTTCTGAAGTATTGTTCTAGTTGCTGTTGATGATGTCTTTCAGTTCTTTGGCCGTTTTCGCCTGAACCATATGGTCGACGTTTTCCTGCTCGGAGCAGACAACGGCGATACCTGAAAGGATTTCAAGATGTGTTCCATCCTTACCGGCAATACCGAAGATCATCTTCGCCTTTTCACCGTTGAAGTCTACACCGTCCGGAACTTGAACGACCGTGAAACCGGATTTGATGACGGCTTTCTTCGCGTCTTCCGTACCGTGTGGAATGGCTACATTATTGCCCATATACGTAGATGTGATTCCTTCTCTGTCAATCATAGCATCTACATAGCTTTCTTCCACGTATCCTGCTTTGACAAGAGCTTCTCCGGCAAAACGGATTGCCTCTTCTTTTGTGGAGAATGACTGATTCATGAAGATGTTCTCTTCAAGTAGAAGGTCATCTTCGTGATCTGCATTCGGTTCAGCGTTAACGGCTTCCTCTTCTGCTTCTTCCACAACCTCTGCCTGTTCATCCGTGATTCCGTCTTGAAGACTCGCAATCAGCTTGTCGTACTCAGGACTGGATAGGAAGTTATCCACAGAGATGTGATACGCATTCGGAAGTTTATTTTTCGCACGAGGCGTCAGTTCTTCCTGAGTGATGACAACTTGGGCATCTGATGGAAGATTACTGATCGATGTATTCGTCACACTGACATCGAGATTTGCCGCTTTCACTTTCTTACGCAGAAGGGAAGCACCCATGGCACTTGAGCCCATACCTGCATCACAGGCAAAGACGATTTTGTTTACTTCTTCAGGCAGTGTTCCATTGCTCACATGACCGGCAACAGAACTCTTCTTGCCTTTCATTTCCTGCATTTTCTTTGTTGCACCTTCAATATCATCGTCTGTCGCTTTACTTGATTTCAAGATGATGGCAGACACGATGAAGGACACAACTGTTGCCACAAGGATCGCTGCATAGTTTGCCAGATACGCCATTCCTTCAGGAGGGGTAACCGCTGTAATCGCGATGATACTTCCTGGTGATGCTGGTGATACCAGTCCGCCGCCTAATAATACAAGGGTAAAGACCCCACTCATTCCACCAAGGATAACGGAGATGAATAACTTCGGCTTCATTAGTACATATGGGAAGTAAATCTCATGAATCCCACCTAGGAAATGAATGATGGCTGCTCCTGGTGCCGATTGTTTCGCTGTTCCTCTTCCAAACAACATGAAGGCAAGGAGTACACCGAAACCTGGTCCCGGGTTAGCTTCTAATAGGAAAAGAATCGATTTTCCACCCTGTTGAACCTGTTCCAGTCCGATTGGTGAAAGGACACCATGGTTAATGGCATTATTTAAAAATAGAATCTTTGCCGGTTCGATCAGGATACTGGTTAAAGGAAGCAGTCCTGCTGCTACGAGCCAGTCAACACCTTCCACAAGTAGACTAGTGAATGCATCCACTGCAGGCCCGACACCTAAAAATGCCAGAATCGCAAGGATTCCACCTAGGATACCTGCCGAGAAGTTATTCACAAGCATTTCAAATCCTGCTCTGATTTTCCCTTCGATCATTCCGTCGAATTTCTTGATGACATATGCTCCAAGTGGTCCCATGACCATGGCCCCTAAGAACATCGGTGTATCCGGTGCACCGACAATGACACCCATTGTCGCGATGGCACCCACGACCCCACCACGCTGGTCGTGTACGAGCTTACCTCCTGTATACCCGATCAATAATGGTAATAGGTACGTAACCATCGGCCCTACCAGTTTGGCAAGGCTTTCATTTGGAAAGAACCCAGTTGGTATAAACAACGCTGTAATTAAACCCCAAGCGATAAATGCACCGATATTCGGCAGAACCATAGAACTGAGGAAGTTACCAAACTTTTGTACCGCAACTTTCATATTGGATTGCGCCACTTCTCTCATCCCTTTCATAAATAGATAATGATTTCTTATGTTAATGATAGGCCTTAAAGCATGTGGGATTCAATCATGATGAAAACTAACTTTGTCACCCTGGTGGCGACAAACCTATTGTTTCTCTGTTGCTGACAGATATTCCAATGATGAAGCGCACGATAAAAAGAGAACAGCATGTCACTGTTCTCTTTGTACGGTATCTTTTTGGGCTGATCTTTGAGATAGAATTCATCATCGGAAATTTCACCTTCGTAGAGATTGCAAGGCGATTTCACCATTAATCCTTCTCAAGGTCCACATTAGCCGAATCGTCTACGTATTTCGTAGTGCTGTACCCTTCGATGACAAGCTGTTTCGGCACGATGTCTTCGTCGGAAGCCTGATTATAAAATTCAATCGTCTGTTCTGTATCAAAATAGCGGGGTTGTTCCTCTTGATCGAAGACAAATTCCTCAGGCTTGTGGAAGTTCCCTTCCTTGTCCATCAGCATACCGTCTCCCCCGCTTATACCGACGGAGATATTGTCATCAGCTCTTTCATTAAAATTAGAGAATCCGTACTGAATATTTTCATATGTCCGTTCCTTGTTTATATCGTGGGTCAATTCCACATGTGCAGGATTCCCAACCTGGATTTTATCGATGGTAACGGTGTTCCCTTGATACTGAAAGGTTTGTGGAAGTTCGTTGACAGATCCTAATTCGATCGTTTTTCGGTCGTCGACTGTAAGATGTATGGAGTCGAAATGAACAGTCACTTCCCCTGGATTTTCAAAATAGAGAGTATCAAAGCTTGAAGTAAAGGAGTTCCACTCTTGTTGCTCATAGGATTCAACATACATATTCGCTCCAAAGATATCTGCTTTTTTCTTTTCTCCGTCTACAGAAATGGAGTCGAAGTTAATTCTGTCTATCCGTTCTTTCTTCCTACCATTTTGAATGCTGTATTGCAGGACAGTAGTGGTGGGTGCGATCGTCAATTGATCCAAACGGACAGGAATCCCGCCTACTTCCACCACCTGATCGAGCTGATGGACCCGGGATGATTGCTTTTCAAATGGAATCTCGAAACTCCAATCCCCCTCGGCAAATCTCAACTCCATCCTTCCGGCCATTCCCTCTTCGGGTTCGCTTGGCACTTGCATGAGCCTTGCCACATTAAGCTTAATGGTTCCCTTGTCTATGGAAACCGGCATTAAGCTCATCGTTCCTCTATACACATTTTCTTCGTCATTATGTATGTCATTCTGATCAATTGGAGGGGAATAATATTGGGTATTCGAATCCATATCCAAAACGTCACGCTCATTTTCGATGTATATGCCTTCATACGCATTCATCATATATCGTTCATCTTTCTTCTCATTCTCCACTTCATAAAACACCAGCGTCTGCACATCATCAGCCACAACACTCTTAATCGTGATCTTCACACCATCGCTCTCCGCCTCCAGGTTCAACCTTTCCCCTATGCCTTCCTGAAGATAGGTGCGAAGCTGTTCATTCTCTTCCGTATAAGAATAATAGAGGCGGGCAAACCCTCCAGTCACGAATCCTGTCATAATGAGGAGGAAGAATACACCTGCAAAGGAAAGCAGGATCGATTTCCGTTTCTTCTTACGTTTCTGGCTGCGCTCCTCCCTTTCTTTAAGCCTCGATCTCACTCTTTCCATAAGCACTCCAGGAGCATGCTCACCTTCTGCCAATCCGGTAAGTGCAAGAGTCACTTCCTGGAACGAGGCAAGGTCCTCTTGACACTCCGGGCAGTGATAAATATGTATTTCAAATTCGACCTTATCAGGGCGTTCCATCGATTTCCCTAAGTAATCAAGATAATCCTTCTGATAGTTGGCACAGCCTGAAAATCCCGTGCCAAACCCCATTATCCCCCGAAGCTTCCGTATACCTGAGAATAAGCGGGATTCCACCTCATCAACCGTGATGTCAAGGATATTGGCAGCTTCTTCCTTGGAACATCCTTTTACATACACCAATGCCACAGCATCTCTATCCGCCCCCTTAAGCTGTTGAAAAATGTGAAAGGGCTGATCATCTTTCGTACTCGATGCATCCGCTGTCATCTCCAGACATTCCTCGATAAAGATGGATGTGGTAGAGTGGTTCTTCTTACGTTTCTTTGATTCCTTCAACAATCGGATGATTGTTCGGTAGAATACATCTTCTATTTCCTGTTGATGTTGAAGATACACCCGACCCAGAGCATACAATGAATGCTTCTCCCCTTCAACACGGGCAAGGGTCGTTTCCAGTTCCCTGTCGTTGATCACTTTGGCCGTTACGGTACTGGTTTCTACTTTTGCCATAGCTGTCTCTCCCCCCTACCATTTACCTACTATTAATTATTTCAAAATTCCCAAAAATCCACAATCCTTTTCTATAAAATTCCACATTGAATCTCTGAAATCTGATTGACGGATCTCTTCAGACTCATCTATAATTTTTTACTGAAGTGTCATTTATTAGGATGTGAAAGAGGCGTGGAAATGAAAACAAAAGACAAGTTGATGGATTACGTTCGTCTGCAGTCGGATGAGATCATCCGGGAATGGCTGGATATGCGTGAAGTCGATCCCTTTTCGATTTTCAATGTGAATGGGTCACAAGAGACAGAGGATAAGCTAAAGAAAGAGTCGGGAAGTTTCATCCTATGTATAACAGAAGCATTGATCCAGAGTGATAAGAGGATTTCCCAAAAATTGTTGGATTGGTCGGAAGCAATTGCAAAAGATCGGGTGAATGATGGAACAAGTATCGATAAAGTGCTCGATCAGTTCCAGCGGTTCAGGTCCCTCTATTACCAATCTATGAAAACTTGGCTGATGGATCATGGAGATCTCCATCTGGATGAACAATATGAATTGATTGGAGCCTATCATTCTATCTTTGATGAAGTAATCAAGACGTTCGTCCTTTCTTACAAAACCCATTATGAAAATAGGCTGAAGGACCAAATGGGATTGATCAATGAGTTAAGTTCGCCCATCATATCGTTGTCTGAAACCATTGCCATCCTTCCCATTGTCGGGGACATCGATACAACCCGGGCCAAATATATTATGGAACATGCCCTCGAGGAATGTGTACAAAAAGAAATCCATCATCTGGTGGTGGACCTGTCAGCCGTTCCTGTCATTGACACCATGGTCGCACAGAAAATCTTTGAATTGATGAATACTCTCACATTAATCGGCGTCCATCCAGTGATCACGGGAATCCGGCCGGCCATCGCCCAAACTGCTGTTCAGCTTGGCATCCCACTTGGCACCCTAAACATCCACTCTACCCTGATTCAAGCTTTGAAGGGGCTTGGATACAGCATCAGCACAAGTCAATAATCAAAAGAGGTCAGGATCCGATTTGGATCCCGACCTCTTTCCGGTTTTATATACGATCAATTTCACCCAGCTGTGACTGCATATCCAGTTCCACCATTTGTTGTGCTTTGGTAAAGGTAAACACCTCATTGGATACCCAGTGATTATATAATTTAGACAATGCATTACGGTGGTAGACCGTTCCCTTCACCTCTGAGAAGAAGTAGATGATCAATAGATTGGTCACATCAGTCGGAAGGGCGTTCTTGCGCTCGATCCCTTTCAGGGAGAGGATGTCCAAGCCTCTCAGGGGACTGCCGATAACGGTTTCAGCCATATGAAAGTGGTCGGCTGTCTGACATAGTGTCACGAGTTCTGGATTCAATTCTTCAAATTTCAAGTGAATTCCCCTTTTACATTGAAAGTGTACATGTATGTTACACTTCGATCTTATCTTAACTATAAGATTCCCTACTATGTAGTATAACAAAAAAGTGATTCAGGTAGACAATTCGGTGTGCTAATTTTTAGTCAACCAAAATTCCATGGCTTTCTCTTGTACAGAAGGGTAGATCAGGTTCTTTACCTGATCTTCTAACAGGTAACATTCTGTGACCCAATCAGGTAGTTTGGTATTCTTCTCCTTCCATAGACGGGTTCGCTCCAATGCATCTTTTACACGCATCTTCACCCAGGTATCCGTCATCATGCTCCCTTCATCCCCTTGTTCTTCCATCACAAGAGGATGGACGGATCGGCTGTAGTAAGGGGTTCCTCCATCCATATGGCTCATGTTCCTCACCCATATGACACTCTCCTCGGGCAAAAAACCGATGTTCCGCTTCTCTGTAGTCGGCGTTTTGTATTCCTCTAAATAACAGAAACAGCCGGACCACTCCATGTCGGCATCTTTGGGCAGCACTATTTCGGTTGTGTAAACCGGTTGATCCGTATGAAAGAGGTTTTGCACCTCGCGGTTGATAAAAAACGGGTTTCTTTGTTCATCCACGCAGTCAGATTTCGGTGATCCACATTTAAACCCATAGTGATGATACCTGATCACTTTAACGTATTTCATGGGTGTCCCCTCCTTCTGGGGTGAATTCCTCTAAGGGACTACCTTACCAAATTCACTCTATAATGGTGGTAATTCCCTATATAAATTGCTTTCAAACTAAAAAAGAATAAAAAAAGAAAGAAACGAGGGAATGTAGTCCCTCGTTCCTTTCCCTATCCCTGCTCGTTCAACGCTCGTTCAAGTGTGGAGGTCACGGAAATATTTTCAAAAGAGATCCCCAATTGAATGGCCGTTTGGGCAATTTCAGGACGGATTCCTGAAATCGTACTCTTCACTCCGATTAAATTCAGGCTTTCGATGATTTGAAACAGCTGATGGGCAACCATCGTGTCTACCATAATGACCCCGGATAGATCAATGAAGAGATGTTCGACATTTTTATCGAGACACTCTGCCAGAGTATTCTCAAGGATGTACCTTGCCCTTCCCGTATCAATGTCACCGATCAAAGGCAGGACACCGGTTTTTTTATTCAACAAAATGACCGGAGAACTCAATTCTCTGATCATTTCCTGCTGGGCATTCAACCGTCTTTGGGAATACTCGTAATTTTCTTCTGCAAATTTGGAGATGACAAGACTGAAGGTTTTGATGATGATATTTCTTAATGACTCAAGTTCATCAAGTGAATAATCATTGCCATGCAAACGAATGAATTCCTTTAAAATATCTAAATATTGATCCTGGGTCCTGAAAAACTCCCTCAGAATGAAATGTGTAGGAGTTTGCAAGTGTTCTTCGTCCTTGGCAATCTCTTCGATCCAGTGTTCAAAGTTACATAGTGTATCCTGATCCACATCTTTAAAAAGGTTACAGAATCGTTCGTGGAACGCATGATTCTGTTCCTTCAATGTCTGGATCACTTTAAGATCTTGGGAGGCATATACGCCAGTGGGATCGCTTTTATCCAATGATTCGTACCAATTCTCCGTCAACTGCCACGTTCGTTCGCTCATAAAATTATAAAACTCTTCCGATACTTGCATATTCGACCTACTCTCTTTTAAGGATGTTCAATAGTTTAATAGTCCGCTCTTAAGTCATCATTTTTATCCTTATACGAGTAATGTACTATGTCCCTCCTATAAAAGAAAGAAAAAAGTATGCTCTAAAGTCCACTTCAATTTTAATAAGGCAAAGGACATGTCTTTTTAGGAGTTCACTGGAAAGGAAGAACGACCTTTTACATTTTTTCTCAGAAACCAACCATAATTCTTTGACGTTCCCCAGAAAAGAGATTTACCATTTAACGTGAACCCGTAACAGGGATCATAAAACAAACACATCAAACCCAATTCATGGTTGAGCGCTCAACATGAATCTATTCTAAGAAAGAAGGCGTATGAATTATGTGTGGAATTGCAGGCTGGATTGACTGGACAAGAGACCTTACCAATGAGGGACGGACCTTGAAGAATATGACTGATGCCATTGAACATCGTGGACCGGATGCAGAGGGTAGCTGGCTCAAGGGACATGCTGCTTTAGGACATCGCAGATTAATTGTCATCGATCCCAACGGCGGTAAACAGCCCATGCTCTATCAAAACGGTAAGAACACGATTGCTTTAACGTATAATGGAGAGCTTTATAACTATCTGGAGCTCCGTAAAGAGCTGACGGAGAGGAATCATCAATTTACAACGAGCTCCGATACAGAAGTGCTACTGCATGCCTACCTTGAATGGGGCGAAGACTGTGTCCGTCATTTCAACGGCATCTTTGCTTTCGGGATCTGGGATGAGGAAAAAGAAAGGCTTATGCTCGGTCGTGACCATTTGGGGGTAAAACCTTTATTTTATACGATAAAAGAGGACCAGGTTTTGTTCGGCTCCGAAATCAAAGCCTTACTTGCCCACCCTGAAGTCCAGGCAGAAATCGATACAGAAGGCTTATCTGAAGTATTCGGGCTCGGACCGATGAAGACACCTGGGAAAGCCATTTTCAAAGATATACATGAAGTTCGCGCCGGCCATTACATGACCGTCTCGAGAAATGATCGAGAAACCGTTCAGTATTGGAAACTTGAAAGCAAAGAGCATACGGAGGATGTCGAAACGACTGTACAAACCATTCGCGGACTACTTGAAGATACGGTCAAGAGACAGCTGATCGCGGATAAGCCACTCGTATCCATGCTGTCTGGCGGCCTTGATTCAAGTGGACTCACGGCGATTGCAGGAAAGGAGTTCCAGGAGGAAAACAAGGTGCTTCCAACCTACTCCATCGATTTCGTGAACAATGAAGAAAGCTTCAAGGAAGATTTCCTGAGACGTGACCTTGATGAACCATGGGTTAAGCGGGTATCCGAACATGTCGGAACGGATCATACTTCGATTGTATTTGATGCGGAGAAACTCGTGGATAACCTCCTCACCCCTATGCGTGCAAGGGACCTGCCGGGAGTCGGCGAAATCGAGACCTCCCTCTACCTTTTGTTTAAGGAAATGAAAAAGGACGCCACCGTCGCATTGTCGGGGGAATCCGCAGATGAAGTGTTCTCAGGTTATCCATGGTTCCATCAGCAGGAGTTCCTCGATGCCGATGTATTCCCATGGCTCCTGAATATCGGAGGAATCGCCGCCGTCCTGAAGGAAGACCTGAAAGATAAACTGAATATCAAGGAATATCAAAAGCAGCGCTATCAGGAAGCACTCGCAGAGCTACCTTTGTTAAAAGGCGAAACTGATGTTGAAGCAAAGCAAAGGCGGATGTCGTATATGTTCATCACCCGCTTCCTTCCGTTCATGCTCGACCGGAAAGACCGTGCGAGTATGATGACGGGCTTTGAAGTGCGCGTACCATTCTGTGATTACCGACTCGTCGAATATCTATGGAATATCCCGTTCGAGATGAAAAATATCGATGACGTCGAGAAGGGTATCCTCCGCCGGGCATTCGAAGGATATTTGCCGGATGATGTGCGGAACAGACGGAAGAGCGCCTATCCTAGTACAAAGGATGATGCGTATCTCGCGGGAGTCCAGAAGTGGATGACCTCCATATTGAATGATTCAACCTCGCCGATTCTCCAGTTGATCGATGAAGAGGCAGTCAGAACAATTGCGGCAGGAGAAAGCAGCCTTCCTGATTCCAGTGCAAAAGGTTTACTGGATTATTTAATCCAAGTAAATGGGTGGTTGAAAGAGTACAGCATTAAAGTGGCGATATAATCTGGAGGAGCCATGGGACAGGTCCCCTGGCTCCTTTTTCTGTTCATTGGAGCTGAAGATGCGTCGAATTGTATAAGTATTTATCAATTTCCGGGGAAATAGTTGTAGAAGTATGTAAGATTTTTGATCATCGAATGTCCAGCCAGACTATTTGTAACAGGGTTGATTCATTCCCTCATTTATTTTATCTTGCCTACCTCCTCACCAAATGGAATAATATACCTATAACTAAATGAATTTCCAAGGAGGAATGACCTATCCGCACTGCAACTGAAGTCGAACATTATTTCCACACTACTGAAATCAGCACCTTCACCATTAATGAACACGAAGACATCCTCGTGTTCAGCACGAACCTTAACGGGACCTTTAATCTTTGGGCCATGGATCTTCCCCACCTGTTCCCTTACCGGTTAACGACCATCAATCAGAATAGCAGTCTCATCCATATCCATCAAAATCAAATCGTCGCCACATTCGAGAAGGATGGTGATGAAAATCACCAATTGCATCATTTGCCCAAATCAGGCGGAACCCCTATCCCCTTCCACGAGGAGGAATCTGGTTCAACGTGTTATCACGCCTGTTTTACAGATCAGGAAATGTATTACTCTTCCAATCATGAAAACCCTTTGTTGAATATCTACAAAACCGATTTACAAACGGGCCACACCTCCCTTATCCAACAAGGTAAAAAAGTTCCGATTGTCGTGGCCGCTGCCTCGTCGGATGGATCTTATGTATTTACAGAGACCTACTCCAACACCCATGCCACTGCTTTTTACCAGACTGGTGAAACGAAATTGCCCCTGGTACCAGATACTAAGACCACACATACAATCAAGGATGTACACATGACCAAGGATGTTATTTATTTCACAACGAACTATGGAAGAGAATTTTCATACCTGGCTTCTTTTAACCTTTCAACCTATGAATTCCACCCCCTTTTTACATTAGATAAAGAAGAAATCACTTCAATCCAGTTCCATCAACAATCGAATACGATTGTCATGACGTCGGAAAAAGGCGTAAAGGATCATCTTTATGTCTATGATTTGTCGACAGGTGAGGGAGAGAGACTCGATACCCCCTGCGATGTCGTCAAAAAAATTATGGTCACTAAAAACGGAAACCTCTTTGTGCTTGGAATTTCAGCTGACAAAACGGATACCATTTTCAAAAGGGATACGAACGGAAGCTGGACACAGGTGACGAATACCAAAGTGCTTGGCGTTCCTGAAGGAAACATGATTAAACCGGAAATCGTTCACTACGAAAGCCATGATGGCCTGGAAATCGAAGCCCTGCTGTACAAACCGAAGAATGGGAATGGAGTCACCATCCTCTGGCCGCATGGGGGACCCCAGAAAGCAGAGCGTATGATATACAGACCTGTCATTCAGTACCTCGTCCAAAGCGGCTACACCTTCTTCGCCCCCAATTTCAGGGGCAGTAAATGCTACGGAGCAACATTCGAGAAGATGGTCGAACAGGACTGGGGGGACGGACCTCGACACGACTGTGTGGCTGGGATGGAATGGCTTATACAGGAGGGTATCGCTGAAAAGGGCAAGATCGTGGCGATGGGTGGAAGCTATGGCGGTTATATGAGTCTGCTTCTCGCTGGACGACATCCTGAGTATTTCTGTGGAATTGTCGACTTATTCGGCATATCGAATCTATTAACCTTCCTGAACAATGTCCCGGCTAGTTGGAGAACCCTGATGGATCAAATGGTGGGAAATCCCGAATCAGACTATGAGAAGCTTGTAAGAGATTCACCTATTACTTATATCGACCATATGAATTCTCCGATGTTCATCATCCACGGCGAGAACGATCCGAGGGTGAAGACTGAGGAGTCTGAGAGAATTGTGAATGAATTAAAAAACAAAGGGGTCGCTGTTGAGTATCTTGTGTTTCATGACGAAGGTCATGGTTTTTCTAAGAAAAAGAATGAAATGCGGGCTAACGAAGAAATCCGCAGATTTTTGGATGGGTTGGTGGAGGCAGATCATGAGTGCCGCCTCCAAAGATAGAGAGGCTTTTTTAAATGAGTAATATTGGCGTATCGCTCACAAATATGAGTGCTTCCCTCCTGTTTATCGGTATCAGCATCCCATTACTTTTAGGAAAAATCAAGATGAATACGTATTATGGTATCAGGATTTCAAAATCATTCGAATCTGATGAAGCCTGGTATAAGGTTAATCGGTATGGGGCCTTGCAGATGATCGTATGGTCCGTCCCTTTATTCCTTGCCGGAATCGTCTTTCTGTTCTTGCCCCCTTTTACGGAAACAGCTGAGGTTGTTCTGATTTTTTTTCCGTGTATGTGGCTCGTTCCACCTGTTGTAGGAACTTTCGTTTTTGCTAAAAAGCTGTAATCATTACCTGTATCAAAGGAGATCCGTCCCCCTACATACCGGATTCCCTTTTCTTCAAGACGATTTTTTTGATTTCCCCTTGTTCTGAAACCCGTTTCATACTTTATATTGAAATAGAAGGTGAGAAATCACATTCATATGATTGGCGTAACGCATGTAATGCGGCGTGACAATCTTCTCCTGAAGTGTTCATATTATATGGACACTTTTTTTCATGTCCACCTTTGCGTAATCCCTGCCGATATGGAATAATGATTACGATTTGGATGAAATATTCATCCAGGAGTTGGAGGATGAAACGTGATAATCATTAAAAAATATAGGACACTGCTATTATTTCCCTTCCTGGCAGTCTGTGTTTTCGCTTCATTGTACTTCGTCAACCACAATCAGGGTCTGTATGACCGACCTATTGCGGAAGTGACGGACTCAACGATAATAGAAACAACAGATATGGAAGATACGACCGGTAATAAGGACCGGGTATACATACAACAGCTGGAAGCTGTAATGAAAAACGGCCAGTATAAAGGGGAGACGATCCTTTTATCGAATAAATACTCCATGTCCGGTGCCAACGATCAGCGATACGAACCGGGGAATGAATTATTCGTCTCCATCGATCCCGGAGGAAAAAAGAATAAAGCATTGAATGGGCATATAGAAGATGTGAAGCGTGATCAATATCTCATGATCATGACCTGGGCATTCATCGTGTTCCTCTTGATTGTAGGAAAAAAACAAGGTCTGTTCTCCCTGATCACCCTCGGGGTCAATGCACTAATTCTTTCTTATGCATTGGATGTTTACCTAAACTCAGAAAAAGTGGGCTTGCTGCTCGCTTGCAGCGTTGGGGTGATTGCCTTCACCCTCGTCTCCCTCCTGTTCGTGAATGGATTCAATGAGAAGACGTATGCAGCGGTGGTTGCCACTCTGATCGGTACGTTCCTGACGCTTCTTATCAGCTATATTGTCATCCGTTTCACAGCAGGGGACGGACTCCGGTATGAGGAAATGCAGTACCTCACCCGACCTTATCAACTAGTATTCATGGCGGGCATACTTGTCGGATGCCTCGGGGCGGTGATGGATGTCGCAATCACCTTATCTTCCTCGATCTTCGGACTTTACGAAAAAAATCCGGACATTTCGACTAAAGCACTGAGAACGTCAGGCTTTGATATTGGAAAGGATATTATGGGGACGATGACCAACATCCTGTTCTTCGTCTATATCAGCGGCGGGATTCCCATGCTTATCCTATATTTTAAAAATGCCTCACCGCTCGGGTTCACCCTTTCCATGAATCTTTCCCTCGAAATGACGAGGGCCCTCACAGGAGGCATCGGGATTGTGCTGGCCATTCCGATCGGCATTTATACAGCCATTTTCTTTGTGAACAGAAAGCGGGTGAAAGCATGACCGTCCAAGTATGGCTTACCATCATTCTATTCACACTGATGGTCGCAGTCGGCGGGAAGAAAGGAGCAAGGTCCTTTGTGGCATTATTCCTGAATACAGGAGTGCTCCTGCTCACCATCATCATGATGAATGATCCGGACATGAATCCGATCATCTTGACGTTGATCGCGTGCATCTTGATCAGCTGTATTTCCTTGTTTTATATCAGTGAAATCAACATCAAGACCGTGACTGCTTTCATCTCTACGATCGTGACGACAGGTGCTTTGATCTTCTTCATACTGGAGTTGACCGATGCCGCCATGATTCAGGGTTTCAGTGAGGAAGAAACCGAAGAGATCGGCGCCTTCTCCCTGTATGTCGGAGTGGACTTCGTCAAGATCGGTGCGTCCATGATCATCATGAGCACGATTGGGGCGATCATCGATGTCACGATATCCATTTCCTCTCCCATGAGGGAAATCGCCTATCACAATCCCGGGATCAGCCGGAAGGATTTATTCACATCAGGAATCAAGCTTGGAAGAGATATCTTGGGTACAAGCGCCAATACGCTATTCTTCGCCTTCTTCGGGGGATACATGGGACTCCTGATCTGGTTCAAAGATCTTTCTTATTCCATCGGGGACATCGTCAACTCCAAAGTGTTCACCTCTGAAATGATTTTCATCGGCTCAGCCGGACTCGGAGTGGCCCTGGCAATCCCCGTCACCTCCGCCATTACAGCCTATTACCTGGTGAAGACGGGACAAAGGGACAGGTCCCCTGTCCCGGACGAATCACCGGTCGACAAATGAAAATGGATATCATTGGAATTCATTCCGACACTTATTTATGATGAATGGCAGAAACGATTGAAACCTCTACTGTCCCTCATCCGTAAAAGTAGATAAGGAGAAACGAGAATGGAGGAATATGAATGGGTAAAATGAAAATCCGCATTAACTGTCAAATCAACTTATCAGAAGAATACGAGAACGCACCGGATAAGCTGCAGGAAGAGATCGATTTCATCCTGAACAAGTTCGGGGAAGTGGAAGAATTCACAAAGGAACAGGATGATAGCACGCTAACACTCAAAAGCCAATTGAAGGCCCATGAACTGCAAGTGAACCTATTTGAAAAATGGGGAGAATGGGAATACGCACGGAATCTCTCCAGGGACATGAGGATGAATTTCATCGGATTTGGAGAAGTAGAGGAATGTAACAGCGGCGTGTTCGATTATGAAGCAACGAAGAAGACGTTCAAAAATCCTCTTAAGTCCTTACTTTTCTTTGATAAATAGAGTGACGGAAAACCCCGATTCTTAAATAGAGTCGGGGTTTTCCAGTTAGTTCATTTCATTTTCGTATCTTCTGATTTTCATTTGGATCTTCTCAAGATTTGCTTCCATGTCCCTTATCTGCTGACGGACGTTTTGTTCCTGCTCGAGCATCATCTCCATACGTTCAGGCAGAGTTTGCTCCCCATCCATCGTCCACTGAACAAATTCCCTTATCATTTTGATCGGCATCCCCGTATTTTTCAGACAGAGGATCATCTCGAGGAACTTAAGGGAACCTTCATCGAAAGTCCGATCGCCATTTTCCGTCCGGTTTATAAAGGGTAACAGCCCTTGCCGATCGTAGTAATGAAGCTGAGAGATCGTCATATTGTTCATCTTTGCAACTTGCCCAATCGAATAGTCCATTGTCTTCCTTCCTTCTACCAAGGAATAACCCCGTTGTTATTAAGGATTTTACCATGATAGTTAGTCTCACTCAAAGCGTATTTCACTATGACTTCTGCCCCTTCGGCCGTCGTTTTCCCGCCAGGGGCATTTCCGTTTAAATCAGTAGAAGTGAAACCAGGTGTCACACCGAAGACATCAGGACCTTCGCTGCCCAGTTCTTTACTGAAGGATAATGTCAATGAGTTCACAGCCGTCTTGGAAGAATTATATCCGAGGATATTGAGTGGATGGACATCCCCATTGTCGAACATGGTCTGTGACGCCATATCCGTTGTGACGTTCACCATTTTACTTCCCTCGGCTTTTTTCAATAAGGGCAGATACGCTTGCATCATTTGAAATGTCCCAAAGAAGTTCACATCAAAGATGTCACGAAGCATCCCGACTTCCACTTCACTCGGTTGAATGTTGAAATCAAGTGCAATACCGGCATTATTAATTAATACATCAAGGTGATCCGTCACTCCCTCAATAGTACGGACTGAGTCCTGAATGGATTGTGAACTAGCGATATCCAATTGAACGAATGTTACATTCGATTTGCCAAGGGACTCCACCGCTTTCTTCCCCAGCTCCTCGTTCCGTGCTCCTAAGAAAACTTCAAACCCATTCTCCGCCAGCTGTCGAACGACCTCATATCCAATTCCTTTATTCGCCCCTGTTACCAAAGCATATTTTGTCATATGTCTTTCCTCCATTTAATTCGTTTTTGTGATTATAAATGAAGAATACACCCTGAACCAAGGTTGAGGGCAAGAATATTTTTTTGATAAAATGTTTGAATATTCTATAAATGGTTAGTATAATAGAAAAAAGGTCAAGGAGCTGATTTTCATGAAGAAGTATTTGCTTAACTCACCACAGTCTGATGTAAATCACATGGATTCCCTATTTGCAGAAATGATATTGGACGAGGCATTGCTAACATTTCGGAAAGAGCAAATCGCGCAAGGTATTGACCAGGCATTACACAAACGAAATAAAAAAGAGTTCCTGCGCTTGACGGAGGAATTAAAGCAGATTCAGAATGCGGGATAATTAAATTCATTTGAATAAAAAAAGGACAACTCTCTTGCTTTGTTTAGCAGGATTGTTGTCCTTTTTATGTTTTAGTTACATCCTGATGCCCGCTCCCACTGGGCACCCTTTTAGGCACTTCACATTATGATACATAATCAATCGTCGCTCCGCCGATCTCCGCTTCCCTGCCAAATAGTCGGGAGTACACACCGGATTGATTTTGTAACAGATCCCCATGCTTCCCTTGCTCGACAATTCGGCCATCCTCAAGCACGACAATTTGATCTGCAGACAGCACCGTTGATAGGCGATGAGAAACAATGATGATCGTTTGGTTCTTCCCTGCCCGTAGCACGGCTTCATTGATCTTTGTTTCCGTGATGGGGTCAAGGGCCGAGCTCGCTTCATCAAGGATTAAAATCGGGGCATTTTTTAATAGCGCCCTCGCCAGGGACAAACGCTGCTTCTGTCCACCTGAAAGCAGGCTTCCCCTTTCACCTACGGAAGTATTGAGTCCTTCTGGTAACGTGTCGATGAGTTCACCGAGTCCACTGTCCGCCAGTGCTTTCAGAAGTTCTTCATCCGTCGCATCCCGCTTCCCGATCCGCAGGTTATCTGCTAATGTTCCGCTGCGGAGCATGACGTCCTGGGTCACGATCGCCATTTGTGAACGAAGCCATGCCGTATCCCACTCACGGATATCCCGGCCATCCACTTCAATCCGTCCGACTCCCGTATCGTAGAGCTTGAATAACAGATCGACAATTGTGGATTTTCCGGACCCACTCGGCCCGACCAGTGCCCACTTCTCACCGGCACCCACTGTAAAGGACACGCCTTTTAACACATTTTCTTCTTTCCCCGGATAAGCGAACGCTACATCCTGGAGTCGGATGCTTCCACTTGCCCGTTCACCCCGTATGCCCTTAGACACCTCTGCTTCTGACACTTCTTCTGCAAGCAGAATCTCAGAACGATCCAGTGCAGGACCCGTTCGTCTCACGGACAACCAGTTCCTGAGAAGACGCTGCATTTCATTCGCCGCAATCGTTACAAGACCTCCTGCTGTCAACATCTGTCCGCTGGTTAAACCTTGATTCCAGATTAATAATGTACTGATTAAATAGACTAATCCAAGGGCAAATCCGTTATAGCTGGCGATCACTACCACCGACTGCATCCTTGCTTTCAATTCTTTGACCGAATGCTTTACGAAGCTGTCCCGGATGGAGATGACACTGTCCACTTCACTGTCCGACACCCCCATGACCCGTGACAGATGAATGCCTGTCACCGATTCTCTCAATCTTTCAAGATATCTCGATGCTTCTTGACGGGCATCCGCTGAAGCCAACCGGGTCCTTGCCCCTACCATATTAGAAGTCCAATAGAAAATCACACCGAGGACGACGCTAGTAATCATCAAGTAAGGATGAATCCATAACAGCACCAAACTGTAGATGAATACTCCCTGCACGCTTGCCATAAAGGTCGACCCTTCCCAAGCAAGGAAATTATGAAGTGTATCCGGATCATCGGACACCCTCGCAAGCATTTCCCCTGTGGAATTATGATGATAAAACGAATATGGAACAACCTGCAAATGCCGGAACAGACGCAGCTTTTGCCAGTTCGTCACGGTCTTCGCAGTCTGATGGCAGAAATACTCGTCGATGACCATCATGACCAGATCCAGTACCGCAGATAAAATCAGAAGCCACATAAGTCCCCAAAGCCAGTTATAGTGTTCGTTCGGGATGATCGTATCCACGAGCCAGCTGAGGGCGAGTGTCGGGATCAGTGCCGAGAACACCTGGCTGATGGCAATGACGACGGAGTCTGCGATGACCCATTTTTTATATGGACGAAGAAAGCTTAATACCCTTCTTCCGTCACGATTCTTACTTGTCGTGGCCGTCATCCGATCATCTCCTTTTCAAGCTCGCTATATTGAGCCCTGTATAATTCATA
Source organism: Rossellomorea sp. YZS02 (assembly GCF_033963925.1). Classification (NCBI taxonomy): domain Bacteria; kingdom Bacillati; phylum Bacillota; class Bacilli; order Caryophanales; family Bacillaceae; genus Rossellomorea; species Rossellomorea sp. YZS02. Next base: position 132,823 of record NZ_JAXBLY010000002.1, read on the forward strand.
ATACTTGCCATTCAAGAGAAGCAGCTCTTCATGGGTCCCTTTTTCAGCTACAACGCCTCCATCGAGGAGAATGATCACATCGGCATTTCTCACCGTTACGAGACGGTGGGCGATGGTGATGGTTGTTCTGCCGGGAATCAGCTTTTCCAAGGAAGCCTGCACCCGTTCTTCCGTTTCCCCGTCCAGGGATGAAGTCGCTTCATCGAAGATCAATACTGGGGGCTGTCTCAGGATTGCACGAGCAAGGGCAACCCTCTGCCGCTGACCGCCCGAAAGCTTCAATCCACGCTCTCCGACGATTGTTTCGTACCCCTCATCAAGAGAATCAATCAACTCTTTCAATCCCGCTGCCTGAACAGCTTGATTCAGTTCTTCTGTTGAAGCATCAGGTTTACCGTACAACAGATTCTGACGCAGCGTACTATTTAACAGAAACGTTTCCTGAGACACGACACCCACCTGCTGACGGAAGCTGTTCCGGTTATATTCAAATAAATTCTTATCATCAATCATCACCGAACCCTGCTGCGGTTCATAGAGACCGAGTAACAGCTGGACCAGCGTACTCTTCCCTCCTCCGCTTGTTCCGACAATCCCGATGTGATTCCCCTGATCAAGGGATAAGGAAACCCCTTTCAGGACCTGTTTATCACTCCCGGGATATGAAAACCATAAATTCTCTAAGTCTATCTTTCCTTTGACTGCACCAAAAGAAGGAAGCTCCTCCTCATGTTCCTCCGGCAGATCGAAATATTCATAGATTCGCTGCAGGGCAGGAATCGCCTGCTGAATCGTCAAGGCATGCTCTGCCATGGATCTTACCGGCAAAAACATGATTGGAATGAAGCTCAAGCAGGCAACGAGAGTACCAACTGTGATGGTCCCGTCCCAGATTGCCCAACCACCGACCAGCATCACCACACCGGGTGCAGCGATATTAAAGAGATTCCCCAGGCGCCAGTTCACCTTTCCAATCAGGGCAGCCCGAATCGAGAATTGTTTCCAATCTGAAAGCTTCTTCTCCTGGGTTCCCACTTCCACATCCTGTGTTTGGTAGGTCCGCACCAATCTCACACTTTCAATACTCTCCTGCAAGTGCTGATACATATCCGCACTCATCTCCCGCTGGACGGCGCTCATCTTCCGCATCTTTTTGCCCAGGGTAAAGGAAGGTACGATGTATATGGCAAACACGGAGAACATCACGATGGCAGCCGGCCAAAATAAAACAAATACCGTAGAAAAAGCAGCAATCGCCCCCACAACCTGCTGCAGAATACGTGGAACGACTGTATTATTCAGGTTTTGGATCGACTCCACGTCATGGGTCAGACGGAAGAGCATATCCCCCCTCGGAGTCTTCGAGAAGAAGGACATCGGTGTCCGGTGAAGCTTTCGGAACGCCCGGATCTGCATATCCGTGATCACATCGAGCCCGATTTTCACCTGCACGTATTCCTGCATCGTCTCGAACAGGGATTTTCCGAGATACGCACCAAGAATTCCGGATACGACCCACACCAAGAAATTCAAGTCCCCGCCGACAATGACGTCATCGACAAGCCTCTTCACGAGAATCGAAGGCACAATCGTAAAAAGCCCGCCTATAACGGAAAACAGAACTGCCACCAATAGCTTTTTCCAATAGGGTTTAAAATGGTTTAAAGTTGTTTTTAATAAGTTCATGTTGAACCCCCTCACAAAATTCTATTTTATACCAACCAATGAAAATATTCACTATAATTTGAATTCATGAAATAGTCGTTATACTATCAGTATATTCACCATCTCCATTCCCATCTTCCGCCCTTTGGATAGAAGGATTCTACGACTTTTGAATGAAAAAAAGATGATCCCGTTTTGATTTGGGATCATCTTTTTTCATTCATTTAATAAAACCACTGAGTCTCTCTTCAAGAATGTCCTTTCCATTCACCCAGTCCTGAAAGTTCACATCAAGAATGTCCCTGCCCCCTGCAATGCCTGTAAGGATTCTAGAATCCCGATAGGAATAAGAGAAGGTGTGAAGTGTTCCAAAAAGTTGTTCATAATCCGTAAAGAATATAGGCGATTCCTCACTCTTGAAATGGTGGAACATTTGATCATGAGACCACCTCTTCCCTTTCAAGCTCAGCAGATGCTTATTTCTCTGAATGGAACCTTCAATGGATGGACGATTATTGCTCGTCATTTGATCCTCCTGGAAGTGGTTCACGCAAGAGAGGAAGTATTCACCGGACCGGACCGTCACCCGCTCTGGAATCGCCTCCACTTTGGCCATCTTTCCATCACAATCTCCAAGGGAAAAATTATAACAGGCACTGTGAGGGATTTCTTTCAACATGGTAACCGCTTCTTCAACGGAAGAGCAGGTTTCCAGAACCATCCGTATGGCCGCCCAAGGTGAGACTCCTTTTCTATACCCCTGGTGGCTGACGAAGTGTAAGCCCATCGAAAGCCCCTTCTCATTCACTCCATCATGCCTTCCCAGGACTTGAAGATTGTAACCCGCAGATGCTAAAGCGGTATCCGATTGAACACAGCTAAAAATCCCATCATAAAAATCAGGGGAAAAATCATAATTCCTCACATAGTAGTCGCTTGTCATAAGCGTTGAGCAACCCATTGCCTCTGTCTTTGGCACATCGTAACCACTCAGTAAAGCAGCCGCCCTTTTTGAGGATATCCCTAATCCTTCAGCCAGACCTTCCAGCTCCTCCAGCAAATGCGGAGCAAAGGAGGTATAGATCGATTTCATGCTAAGGTAGTCGATCTCCTGCTTCGTTATGGAATTCAACACGTGTAGAATTCCGGTGTTTTTAAGCTCTACCCCTGTCTGTAACCCGATTTGAAAGGAACTCCCCCTTAGTTGAAGGATCCTTACATTAAATGTAGACATATAAAAACCTCCCAGGATTCCATCATATCCTTCCTAATAGGAAACTACCTGTCATTTTGTGCTTGCTTCAAACAGATACTTACGGTTGTTAGTCAGAGTATCCCTAAAATGATCTAAAAGAAATAATTGATAAATATATCCTTTATGTGTAAAATTACACTAAAAGGTTGGTGACTCCTTATGGATATTATGTTCATGGTTCTAATTGGATTTCCGGTTCTCTCACTGCTCATTGGTATCGTTGGTTATTTCCTCTTTAAAAATATATTCGTGCCACCTTTGATTGTCTTTCTTGGGTCGCTTTTTGCCACGTATACTGTATTCAATGATTCATTTCTGATATGGGTTTTTGTTTACACTTCTCTGGCTTTTCTTTCAGGCTCAGTGGTAAAAATCTTTAAAGAAAGAAAGGGATCATGATGGAGAATCTTCTTCGGGGATTGTCGTTCAGTTTACTCTCATTATCTGCTTTTATGGCCACTCGGATGGTAGCCGGATTATGGGTATCCTTTGCCTGTTCACTCTTGATCACCACTGCTGTTTTTCTATTCTGGGGAATCAAGAGGAAATGGGGTGGAGTAGAAATTCTAATGGTTTCAGTTATTACAGGATTGTTATATTTTACATTTGCATCCTTTGGAATTTCTTTATTTCCTCCCGAACCAATTCGAGATCTGGGTGACCTCATTATGCCTTACGTTCATGCAGGTCAGTTTGCAGGCTGTACCATCGTTGTGATGTGGGTAGTGGGGATGATTTTCTTCAAGCAGGGATAGCAGATCCCGGACCTGACATTTTTTCACATATAGAAAAAAAGCTGAAGAATCCACCTCTTCAGCTTTCATATAAAATATTCATTTAACACTCTCGGCAAGTTCCCGCATAGCGTTCAATTTAGCTGTCAGTTCCAGGAACCACTCTTGATCCCCTGTTTCAAGTGCCAGGTCGATCAGGAATTGAATTTGTTCTTTATTTTTCACATGTGTATCCGGGATTTTATTGACCTGCCTGTTTAGTAGGGGAAGACTTCTTCCTTCGATTGTCTTATTATCACTGGTTACGATCTTCGCTTTTACGCCGCCACCCTGATTGTCAAGGTTCTCGACATAGCCGATGATCAGTTCACCCGTAAGCAATGTTCCTTTAATCCAATCTCCCACTTGTAGGATACCTTGTTCGTTTGACATATCTTTTCACCCTTTCAACTGTAATGTTATTTGTTACATTTATATGGCCAGAAAGCTTTTACGCTTTCTCCTGATTGATCATTTCAATGATATCTTTGATCGTGTAGTCTTTTAGATAGTCCCCAAGCTTTTCTTCTGCCCCAAGGAAAATCTGAAATAAGACATTTTTCATGTTTGCCCCTACGAGACACTTGTCATTTGAAGCCGTGCATTTAGGCTGCAGGGCACCTTCTGACGTGATTTTATAAATATCCCAAAGATTGATGTCACTGAGTTCCCTGGCAAAGATGAATCCCCCGCCTGTGCCTTCTTTGGATGCGATGAATCCCTGCTTCTTCAAGAGACTAAGGACTTTGCGAATTCGGACGGGATGGACTCCTGCACTTTCCGAAATTGCATCGCTTGTCGACATGCGGTCCGTTTGCAGGGCCAGGTACGTTAAACTATGGATGGCTAATGTAAAGTCGCTATTCATGGCCTGCCTCCTTCACGGATATTACTGTAATGGTAACTTTTACAGTTTAGACTGTCAAGAATCCGGATTTGGTTAATTGGCCAGTTTTTGCAGCTCATTGTATTCGAAATTACGTATTTTCCTTGGAAGAAAACTACGAATTTCTTCATCATTATAGCCAATCTGCAGTCTTTTCTCATCCAGCATGATCGGTCTTTTCAAAATAAGTGGATTTTCTTTAATCAATGTATATAAATCCTGGAGTGGCAACGAATCAATGTCGACCTTTAACTCCTGGTACGCCTTTGATTGTTTGGAAATGATGTCCTCTGTCCCATTTTCGGTCAGGCGCAGAATCGATTTGATCTCATCAGGTGTCAACGGTTCTGTCAGCATGTTACGCTCCACGTATTCGATTGAATGCTCCTCAAGCCACGCTCTCGCTTTCCGGCAGGACGTACAGCTTGGTGTCAGAAATAGATTGACCATGTGTTTACACACTCCTCGTTAAATGTAATAAAAAAAGTAACAGTTATAATTTAAAAAATATTACCCTTCTTCCGGGCACACTGTAATAATAATATTTACAGTTAGGGATGTCAACCTTTTTTATGAATACTTTTTGAATACTATGTTGTTATTCCTTACCCGCTATACTAAATTGATAAACTTGAAAACGCATTTGAATTTTTTTCGACAAGAAGCTTATAAAAAGAAGAATTCTTCCCCAACAAGAGAAGAATCCCTAATACCACTCTATTTTCTTGAAACCGCACCTTTGGCAGAAACGGCAGCGAATGTAATGGTGATGGCGCAGACAATCACAATCGCAATCACGCCCTGCATCAGATCCCAGAACACCCACCCGTCGATGAGGGCTGTACGCATACTTTCAAATACATACGTGGTCGGGTTGATCGTGGCAGCGATTTTCAACCACTGGGCTTCGATCAATTCATATGGAACGAATGTCGTACTCAAAAAGATCAGAGGGAAAAAGATAAAGGTGCCTGCCTGTGCGTCCTGGGCGTTCCTTGTCCGCAGGGCGATCCCAACGGAATAACCTGCAAACGCAAGTCCCCAGCCGATGGCAATCAACAGGACGAATAACACGCCGGCAAATCCTGTCTTAACGTCAAGCCCAAGTAAAAAGGCCATCCCGATGATGAGCAAAGTCTGGACCAAGAGCTGCAGCATTCCTGCAATGATTGGGCCAAGGACAATGGCAAGCCTTGACGCCGGGGTCAAAAGAAGTCTCGAGAAAAACCCTGTCTCAATATCTTTCACGATACTTTGACCCGCTCCCCCTGCTCCCCCGATGGCAGCAGATACGATGGACACGGGAAGGATGAAAGCCAGATAATCGGCTCCTTCAAAGGTCGGCAATTGAGATATTCCACTCAATCCCCCCTCATATATGAGAAGGAAGAAAGCAGAAATGATCAAGTTAGGTATGAATGAAAACGGGTTTCGGAGAGTAGTCTTGATGTTCCGGATTGTCATGAGCCACGTATCCTTGAATACATTATTCCCCACGGCTCTTCACCCCTTCCTTCGGCTCCGTCGTCAATTTCAGGAAGATATCATCCAGTGTAGGGGAAGACAACTGAATATCCGTGATGCCGATATCCTCTGCATCGAGGATCCGGACCACCTCGAGCAGCTGCTTGGTCCCTTCTTCTACATATACCAGGATCTTGTCCTGCTGAGCGAGGACGTCGACACCCGCCAATTGTGAGCGGATCAGTTCCACACTGCGATCAATCTCGTCACGATTCTTCAATGTGAGGGTAATGAGATCTTGACCGATCTCTGCCTTCAATTCCTTAGGGGATCCCATCGCGACGATCTCGCCCTTATTGATGATGCCGATCCGGTCCGCCAGGGAGTCTGCCTCTTCCAGATACTGTGTCGTGAGGAAAATGGTCGTTCCCTTCTCCTTATTCAGTCTCCGCAGTTCTTTCCAGATCGCTGCCCGGCTGGATGGGTCCAGTCCCGTCGTCGGTTCATCCAGGAAAAGAATATTCGGTTCATTGACGAGGGTGAGGGCAAGATCCAGCCTTCTTCTCATCCCCCCGGAATACCCGCCGATCCTCCGCTCGGATGCTTCCGACAGATCCACGATCTCAAGGAGCTCCTGTGCGCGACGCTTCCCTTCATCCTTCCCGAAGCCAAATATGTAAGCTTGAAGTTCCACCATTTCGCGACCTGTCAAATCCGGATCGACCCCGGTTTCCTGAAGGGCGACGCCAATATGGCGGCGGACGTGTTCCGGCTCCCTGATGACATCATACCCTGCCACCTCCACTTTTCCTGAAGAAGCATTAATCAGCGTTGTCAGAATCTGAACCGTTGTTGACTTCCCTGCACCATTCGGACCTAAAAAAGCAAAAAACTCGCCCTCTTCGACTTGAAACGATACACCTTTCACCGCCTGGACATTTCCCTTTTTAAACGTTTTCGTCAAATTCTCCACTTCGATCTTGCCATTCATGAGCATCCCTCCACTCTATCTATTTTTATTCGAGGAGAGGGTTGTTTTATCCTTTAATAGGATGGGACCGATGTGCTAAAAAAGCCACGGGGACAGGTACCCCGGCTCTTATTGAGCCAAGGGACCTGTCCCCGTGGAAGGCGTTTCTTCAGAACGCATGAAAGACCGGGTTAATGCTACCATCTGGTCGGGCTGTTCAAGGATGGTCCAGTGCCCGCTTTCTTTCACTTCGGTGAGTGTGGCATTAGGTAAGTGGTTTATGACGTGTTTCTTTATGTACTCAGGCGTTAAGATATCGTGTGATCCTTGTGCAATTAAAATAGGGAAGGAACTAAACTCTGAAAGGGATGGCAGCAGGTTGTAATCTTGATCGAGTTCCTTTCCTATGTAATTAAGGGCAACTTTGTTAAATGAAATCTCTTTTTTCTTTCTTAATGTATCGAGTGAATACACATAATAGGGATCCAGCAGTTGCTGAAGCTTCTTTGAGGCATGGGCACTGAACAGGGAGGTAAGAGAATACCACCCGAGAAGTACTTTATTGTAAAATCCGAGCTTTTGGAAAAGCTTTTGTTTGAACGTACGGTAGTCCTCAGAGGTTAAGCCGACAGCGGCGGTCAGTATGAGTTTAGCGATGTGTTCCGGATACTTTGCTGCATAAGACAGGGCGAGGATACTCCCCCATGACTCGCCGAACAGCGTCACCTTCTCCAGGTTCAAGGCTTTTCTAAGCGCTTCAAGATTGCTGATTTCATCCTCAATCGAATACTTATGACCTTTCTTCACTTCAGACTTCCCGCACCCCGTTTGATCATATAAAATGATTTGGAAATCCTTTGACAGGGGCTCCATATGTGGGAGGAAATAATCAAGACTCCCACCTGGCCCGCCATGCAGGAAAATCATTGGCTCCCCTTCTCCTTTTTGCATAGTGAATAGAGTCTTTCCATTGATCTTGAGATACTTTTCTTCCATTAATCCAACAGCCTCCTATTGATGAATAAATACACGGACGTGAGCAGGACCATGATAGCTACCACCAACACGGTCCCTTCATGGGCATAATCAATGATACTGTTGATGATCACGATCAGTCCCACCGGCAAGAAGAATAGCAGTCCAGTGATGGTTCCAAGCAGCGACTTGTTCTTGACCATTTTTTCATTGAAGCCCGCGAGCAGCCATGTCTGTTTTTTTACACCAACTAAGAATGAAACCAGTAATAAAGCGATACCGATGATCAATAAGCCGTAGTCCATATTGATTCCTCCATTTTATCAGGAATAATTATATGTACGATTCAGATTAATGGTGGTTCCATATTATTCCTAAAAAAATAAAAAGACAGGTCAGCTGGCGCTTAATTTTGGAGCACCAATGGACCCGTCCGTGACAAACATATTAAGGCATGGAGCTGACAGCGAAATAAATAAACACTGTGGCCACCATTAAGAACACCATCCAGCCATTTGAAACGGCAAGTACCGTTCTTATCTTCATGACTTTATCGAGCTTCATTTGAATGACAAAGCCTGCACCCACGCAGGCAATCCAAGCCGTTATACCAATTGGTGAAAACAAGTAGGCCGAGTTCATGATCCAGAGAATGAAAATCATAAAGTGAACCATCACGAATACGACAGCGATTTTCTTCATTGTGTCCCTTCCTGACTTAAGTGGCGACGTCCGGAAGGATTATGATTTGCTCCCGTTGCCATCTCACCCTGTCCTTTCACCCGCTTCAATGTCGCTACAATCAGGAAACTCACGATGACGAGAAGAAGCCATGAACTGACCTTCCCAAGATGAACGAGGCTCCAGGCATCCCTCTGATTCGGATACTCCCAGGCACCGAAGAACGTGGCGATATTCTCGGCGATCCAGATGAAAAAGCCGATGAGGACAAATGATAGGGCAAGGGGCATGTGATAACGGGTGCCACCGATTACATATTCGACCCACGTTTTCCAAAAGACAACGATGACAAGTCCCGACAACCACCAGCGAATGTCAATCCAGTAGTGATGGGTGAAGAAGTTCAGATAAATTGCTGCAGCCAGAGGAACGACGACCCAAAAAGGAGGCCACTGAATCAGTTTCACATCGAGCCTCCTCCAGGCCTGACACAGGTAGCTTGCTACACTTGCATACATGAATCCGCTATATAAAGGGACACCGAACAGTTTGGAATAACCTTCGTCAGGATAGGACCACGAGCCCATATGTACCTTAAAAAGCTCAAGGCAAAGACCGATGATGTGAAACAGCGTGATCACCTTCAGTTCATCACGGGTTTCAAGACCCGATTTCACCATCCCCCACTGCATCAGAAGGCAGATGAGAAGCAGCCAGTCATATCTCGGCAGGAGAGGAAGCGGTATGATTTGAGTCAGTGCCAAAGATGCAAAGATGACCACCGGAAACAAGCAGGACAATGCCTGCTCCCAGCCGAAACGACAGAGCTGTTTGATGGCTCTCATGTTTATGATTCCCCTTCGCCTTCATCAGGTTGATACTCCAATAGATCTCCCGGCTGACAATCGAGTGCCTTACAGATCGCCTCCAGGGTAGATAGTCGAACCGCCTTTGCTTTCCCATTTTTCAAAATTGACAGGTTCGCCATGGTGATCCCCACCTTTTCCGAAAGCTCCGTAACACTCATTTTCCGTTTTGCAAGCATTACATCAATATTGATTATAATCGCCATAATTTCACCTCAGACCGTTAAATCATTTTCAGATTTGATTTCAATGGCATTGTTCAGAAGCTTCTGAAGGACCGCTGCAAAGACGGCGATCACAATTGAACCGAAGATAAAGATCATGCCGATCACGATGACTCCGGGTGCGTCATCTGCCTCCGCCAGCATATAAAAGAGCGGTATACCCACAGTGTAGAAGGAGCCGATGACGATGGCACATGTTTTGATCGTTTTTAACGCTTTGACGGATGATTCCGAGAACGCATTGTTCCGATCAATAAACGTTAACAGTTTGAATGCTTGATACAATGCGGCGTAGAAAGGAATCGCAGACGCGTACATGACGGCGAGAATTCCATAAATCATATTGGCAAAGCTCGAGCCAGACACATTCATGGCGAGCAGGGGTAACCCGTAGAAGCATAATGCAGCAATGGGAGTCCCGATAAGAAATAAAGCAATCTTCAAAAAGAGCGTTTCCCGTTTCATTCATAGCACCTCACTTGATAATATAATATGAATTTATCATGTTATTTATTGTTTTACAATAAATTTTTATTATTTTTACTGATATGTTTATTGATAAATAAAAAGCACCCCCTCATTCGTGGGGATGCTCTCCAACCGGAATCCAAATATCCATTTCATATTCATCGCTATCTTCTTTTCCAAACAAATGCGCGTCCACCACTTCAATCTCGGGCATTCCTTTTTCAATGAAATATCCTTCCTGGTCAAAGACCTTCCACAGCTTGTGGTAGGTTGCAGGAATGTTCTTGGAGGGGCCGATATGCTTGAAAACGACATATTTCTGTTTCGGGAAAGTGTGGACCGTCAAGTCCTTTCTCATTCTTCGGAAAGTTACAGTGTCCATCTCAAACCCACAGGTATAATAATAGTCATCACTTCTGGGGGGAAGGCACACCCCTACAATCTGATCCACCTGATTCGTTGTGACGAACTCCTTCGCTTTCTCCCATAGGCCGGGTATCGGATACGCAAAATCTTCGCCCCAGCTTCCCGGAGCACTATATCCGACCACAACAAAAGCTTCCTTTACCACTTCTTCAAATTCCATTCTCTCACGCCTTTCATCTCACATGCACTCATCAGAAATTTTAGAAACCCTCCTGTTCATTCTTGCTCATAATAGACAGGTGGGGACACAGGTGAGGGACGGACCTCTAAATCGGGTGAACCAACGGAGTGAAGATCCCTTTTTGAGGTCCGTCCCTCAAAAAGGAGTCCGGCCACATGGCCGGACTCCTTTAAGTGAATCTTATTCATGCGCGAGTACGGTGCGCGATTGTTTTCGTTCCTGGAAATAGTAGAGTACGAGTGTTGCCGCAACCAGTATTCCCATGATCATGTAGAGGGAACGGTAGCCTGTCAAAGGAATCAGGAATCCAAGGGCATACGGTCCAAATCCGAGGCCCGCATCCAGGGAGATATAGTAGGTGGAGGTTGCGAGACCTACCCGCTCCGGTGGCACGGCCTTGACCGCGATTGCCTGTGTAACGGATTGCATGTTCCCGAATCCGAGACCGATCAGAACACCCGAGAGAAGCAGAATCATCGTGTTTCCTGCTGCACTTAACAGGAATAAGCCTGCAGCGAACAGAACGAAAGCCGGAAGCATGACCGCCTTGGCCCCTTTCGCATCCATGAGCCTTCCTGTAAACGGACGCGATACAAGAATCGCTACGGCGTAGACGACAAAGAATACACTCGCTGCTTCCACAAGGTCGATGTCGATGGCATAGAAATTAATGAACGAAAGAACACTTGAATAAGCAAGTGAGACGAACAGGACAACAAGTGCAATCGGAAGTGCCTTCGGTTCAATGAAGCTCGCGAGACTAAGACGCTGTTTCTCGGTTCGTTCCCCTGCCGGTTTCTTCACGACCGGTATTTTTACAAACAAAGTGATGAGATAGCTGATAACACCAAGAGCAAGACAGAAAGCAAAGATCGACCGGAAGCTTGCATGCTGACTCAAGAAAAGACCGAAGAACGGGCCAACCGCTGTAGCAAGCGTGATGCTCATGCTGTAGTACCCGATCCCTTCTCCTTTTCGGCTCGCCGGAATAATCTCTGCCACTATCGTACCCGTAGCCGTACTGACCATGCCGAGTGCCACCCCGTGAAGGAAACGAGTGAGCAGCAGGAAACTGATGCCACCCTCTACGAAATAAAGGCAGGATGTCGCAATAAAGGCGATCATACCGACAAACAGCATTTTCTTATTCCCGATGGCCGTGATCATCCGTCCGAGGAACAGTCTTCCAATCAAGGTCCCGATAATGAAGATCCCCGTTACGAGACCCGCCTGACTCTCAGACGCCCCGAATTCATCCACGGCATAAACCGCCATGGTAACAAGCAATAAGTAAAAAATTAAATAGATAAAAAAATTGGCGATGGACATAAGGGTAAAGTCCTTCGTCCATAGCCTTGATTGTGTCTGACTCATCTGTAAAACTCCTTATCTGTTCATATTCTCCTTAATCCTTTTCATCAGTGTAATCATCTCAAGCTGCTTCTCTTCGCTGACCCCTTCCATGATGGACTGTTCAAAGCGATCGATGGTTTTACGGGCTTCCTCATAAACTTCAATGCCAGCCTGTGTAAGCTGCATCCGCTTTTCCCTTCGATCCTTACCTGGTATCCGCTCGATATATCCAGCATCCTCCAATTGATGAACCGTCCTCGTAATCGTCGGTTTTTCCACACTTTGATAGTGAGAGATTTCCACACTGGATGCAGGTCCGTTGTGATAGAGGTTGTAAAGGATCGTCCACTGCGCCCTCTGCAAACCATGTTCATTCAGCTGGACGTTCAATTGATTTTCGAATGGCCTGTAGAGCCTGATGAGCTCCTGAAAAAATTGTTGTGCCGGCTTCATTCACTGCTTCCTCCTTTGTATATAGTTATCTTAGGCAATAGTTATCATTGGTAACTATTATAGTGTAGCAGATTTTTTATGGGATGTCGATATGGGGGATTGGAGGTCCGTCCCTCTTTACCAAGAGAAAAAGCCCTCGTTTCGTAACATCGTAGGTTTACCCGGCTAACCAGATCAGAGCTATAATACGAAGAGGGCTGTTGCTTAATATAGGATAATAGTTTATACATGTAGTTGAATGATTGAATGCAATGGGTATGATAACTTAGAATTACCGATTTTTCATTAAATAATTCCTCCCTTCTAAACTGTTATTTAACCGGTTTGACACTTATTAAATCCATAGTTTGATTAATTAATCCTGTTTGTGGAATTTTCTTTAGGGAGAGGCAAACAAGGTCCTTGTAACCAAGAAAAGAAGAATTATTGAAGCTTACCTTCACTTTTCCTCCCAACGTCCCAGTAACTCCGGTAACTAAGATTCCATCTCCTTTTATTACCATATTACAACCACCATTCTTTCTGAGGAATCAATCGAATTCTATTAAACTCAAATTCCTTTTCAAACCAACTTCTCATCAATGTCTCATGAACAAGATACTCCGATGCAGAGTGGGAGACTCCGATAAGAGACATCTTCGTATGTTCCGCATATGCGATCACTTCTTCGTATCTTTTTCTTCCGTAATCGTTGTCTATGTTGCAATGGATTTCCCCGGATATATAAGCATCCACCCCTAAGTCTTCAGCCTCTTTCATCCATGCCGTTTTATCGCCGCAGCCAGCTACGATGGCGACTTTTTCTATTTTCCGTTTCCTTCCCTCGAAATCCACGTAAGGAATATCAAATATTCCTTTTAGCTTCTGTATCATCTCGTCTGTATCCGTCTCTTTCACTTCACCGATGATTCCGATATCCCCATGCTTCTCATCATGGACAAATCGATCAGTTATCTTCACATTCATAGCTTCAGCGATGGCTTGACTCGTTCCTAATGTCCGATGGTAATCAAGAGGAACATGGCACGTATAGATGGAAAGTTCATTCTTAATCACTCTGTCTATCAGGGATTCCTTGATGGGTACGAACCCCCTTCCCCAGTCTCCTTGCGGGTCGCCACACTCCATTAATAGCGGGTGATGCATGAACAGGAGATCACCAGGCTCTCCTTCTTCAATGAACGTGTCCATTACACCTTCTGTCGGGAAAACGGCGAGGAACACATTCTTCACTTCACTTTTCCCTTGAATCATGAGTCCATTAAATAATTCAGTGAAGGCAGGCTCGAATTTGGCCTCCCAATCCATTTTCCCTTCGTATACCTGTGGAATGAATCGGCTAAACGCGGGATCTTTCCCATAACTTTTTATTTCAAATGTCTGATCCAATCGTCTAACAATATCCCTTAAGCTTGCCACAAGACCCCTCCTCTAGTTTTTCATTAACTATACATTTTTTCCTATATTAGGTAAATAGACAAATAAAAAAAGAAGCAGCATAAGCCACTCCTCTTCTATAAATCTATTCGTTTCTAGGATCGATATAATCCGGATAATCCGTAATGATCGCGTCCACGTCCATATCGAACAGGAAGTCCGCCGCTTCATGACTGCGCACTGTCCAAGATCCGATTTGCATGTCCAGGGAGTGAACGTCCTTCACAACCTGTTCTGTTACAATCCCATAGCTCGGATTGAACCATTCTGCATACGTAGAGATTTCTTTTAATGCTTCCGGTGTCGCTTGCGCCTGGCTCCAGGCTAAAACGCCGACGGGAACTTTCGGAAGCAGTTGATCCATTTTCTTCATCGAATCAAAGTTAAAGGATTGAAGGATGATTTTTTCATTTTGCGGTTTATCAAGTTGTCGTTCCTTTAATGCGTCAGCCACTTGTTCTTCGATCCCTGGATAAAGCTCCGGGGACTTCATTTCGATTAAGATCCCTACTTTTCCATGATAGCGATCCAGAACCTCTTCAAATGTCGGGATCTCTTCTCCTTCAAATTGTTCGCCTTTCCAGCTTCCTGCATCAAGACTCTTCATTTCCTCGAGTGTCAAATCCCCTACTTTTCCCGATCCATCGGTTGTGCGATCCACTGATGTATCATGGATGACGACCAATTCACCATCTTTGCTTCGCTGAACATCGATCTCGATATAATCGGCCTTCATATCAACAGCCAGGTCATAGCTTGCCATCGTGTTTTCAGGTGCATAGGCAGCTGCCCCGCGGTGTGCAATATTCTCTACCTGCTTTGCCTCACCAGTTGTCGGTTCCTCTGCAAACGCTTGACTAAATGGGCTCAATAACAATGAAAACGCCATTCCTGTACTGATTAATACTTTCTTGTTCATATTCTTCATCTCCAATCCCAAATATGTATTCGACTACATTTTAGGAGAGAGGTATTGAGTGGGTATGTAGGTATCTATTGGTCTTGATGAAGGTTGTGTAAAGAAAATTCGACCTTTTTTCTTACGAATTTTTACAATAAAAGAAAAAAATGATGGGAAGTAGTATATTGTGCTTACGATAATAAGATAGACCTCATCTTTATTTAAAAGAATCTGCTATGTTTATCATTGTTTCTATTGTCACTTCTGTGCCCAATCCAATAGTCTGGTAATTTAGAATATAAAAATATGCTCCATCTTTCCAATTCACATCATGTCCAGCCTTATCTTCAGTATAAAAGCCATCTTTCCCGTTAATCATTACCTCTTATTTTTGAAAATATGCGAGTTCAATCATGTCTGTTTGCTCCTTTTTTATTTACCAATTACAACTCTTTGCTTAACGGTTACAATCTTTCCTAAAGCAATTTTGGAAAAGAAGATCCCCAGCACGACAAGGAAAAGAAATCCGGTCCCCATTGCGAGTCCTCCTACCATATTCCCTATTACTAGACCCGCTGCCCCAATCATTTTCCCTACTTGAAATACGAGTCCATTCATTGCCATATATGCACCACGTTTGCTGTCATCTACAATGTCGGCAAGGAGTGACTGGCGTGTTGGAACATATAACAGCTCACCAATGGTCAGGACGACCACAGATACGAGGAGGATGAGCAAATGATTGCTGAAGGCCATAAAGAAGTAGCCGAGTCCGAAGAGGATGAATCCAGTGTACATGATTGGCTCCTCTCTTTTTCCAGTGATCCATTTGCCGGCAACTCCAGTGAATAAAACGATTAAAAGTGTATTGACGACGGTAAGCATGCTCAATAGTCGGATTCCATCCATTTCAAATGAAAAAAGATTAAAAAGGTGTATTGTCTGCGGGATGATGTCTTCCTCAAGCCTGACGGAAATAAAATTATTCCGTTGAAATTCAATCGATAGGATTGCAATTCCGCCGAAGGTAAACGCCATAAACGTCCAATCTTTCATTACCAGGGCATAACTTTTCAGAAGGGGCTTAATCCCGTAGTTCCCCTGTTCTCTATGACTTTTGACTTGATACGTATCAATGATGAGAGAATAGGTCATCCACAGTGTCAGCAGCCCCATTAGAAGAAGGCCCGCAATCAATTCAAAGAAATGCTGTTCAAAGAACCAGCCCCCTATCATGAGCCCAATCATGATTGATAAGTTTACGGCCCAGTAATTGACGGAATACATGAAGGCCCTCGTTTCTTTTGTGCTGACATCGATGAGCATGGCTTCAGATGCAGGATTAACGATTCCGGATGAAACTCCAATCACCAACAGCATGATAAAGGTGATCCAAGGAGACGTGAAAAGGGGTGAATTAACTACAAGTAATCCGACAAACGCAACGACTTTCATGGCTTCTCCTGTTACCATCAGTCTCTTCCTTCCAATAACATCAGCAAGATATCCCCCGTACAGACCGGCTATGAACTGAACGGCGACTTGGACTAGCAGGAGAACTCCCGCAACAGATGCATTGATTTCCTTAGTGAAATAAATCGCCATAAATGGGAAAACGGCTGATCCCACAATCCGGCTTAAAAATGACGTATAAATCCTAACCTTGATATTTGGATGTAGTGTTGCAAACATAGTATCATCTCCTCTATATTTCCATTATGTGCTAGAAGAAAAGGGGTAAAAAGGGTACAATTAGAGAAATAATGTCCCCTTTTAGGAGGAGAATAGAAATGAACGACCGATATTTCACCATGAGAGCACACTTTTTTGAACGAGAAGAGAACGGCGAATGCACGTTTAAACTAAAGGAACTTGAAGAACGGTGGTTCTGTTCAGTAAAAAACGTTAAAAGGATTCTGAAACAGTTTGAAGAGTTAGGGAGACTCACTTACATACCAGGAGCTGGACGAGGTAATCTCTCAAGGGTGAGGTTTACGAACACCTTCCAGAAAGAAGTAGAGGAATTCATGAAAGAGTGCATGGACCATGATCAGCTCGATCAAGCGGCTCAGCTCCTAAGACTCCCGATTCCGAAATCATGGATTGCAAATGTGTCTTCAGAAATCCGGAAGATGTTCGGATATCAGACAGGGGCAGAATCAAAAGATATATTACACGCATTTATTTCACGTGACATCACTACCCTTGACCCATTAAAGGTGTCTATTTCATTTGAATCGCATTTAATTGAATACCTTGGGGACACTCTCGTAAAATATGATCCTGTAAACGACCAGATCCTCCCTCATATCGCACACCACTTCAGCACGGAGGATGGGAAAAAGTGGACGTTCCATTTGCGTAAGGGCATCTATTTTCATCACCACGAGCAACTGACAAGTAAAGATATTGCTTATACGGTTGAACGAATGAAGAACAGTGCAGAGTCGTCCCATCAATGGTTAGCAGAAGATATCCAAAGTGTGGAATGTCCAAGTCCTTCCAAAGTCATCTTTTCGTTAAAAAAGGAAAATCCCTTCTTTCTGCGCTATATCGCTTCACCTAACTTTTGCATTCTACCGGCTAATCAACCTTTTGATGAAAGTGAATGGATTGGCACTGGTCCATTTTTATTGAAGGAACGGTCTGACAATAAAATGGTGTTTGAAGCATTTGACCGCTATTTCCTTGAACGCCCTCTCCTGGATGAACTCCATTTTTACAAAGTCAGTCAGGATGCTGCACACATAGTGGATTTCACTCTCCAACATCCTCCTACACAAGAGGTGATGAGCAAACATGAAATTGAAACGGGCTTTCGATTCCTCATGTGCAATTTGAGAAGGAAAACTGTCATCCGGCATCCATCCATGCGAAAAGCCTTGTACCACCTGATGGATATTAAACAAATGGCAATGGACCTCAAACTGGAACCATTTATAGAAGCAAGCAGCTTTGTGAATTCCCGCTCCACACCGCAAGTCAAGGACCCCCAGACCATCCAATCACTTCTTAAAGAAGCCGGTTACTGCGGGGAACCTATCACGCTTTATCATATGTATTATCAAAAAGCTTTCGGAGTAGCTGATTGGTTTAAGAGAAAAGGAGAAGAATATGGAATCAACTTCGAACTCTACCCATTTACTTTCAACGATTTCTATCTACGGGAAATCGATGAGAAAGCAGATTTGATTTTTATGGGGGAGGTATCTTCCTTAGATCCCCACCTTTCTTTCCTGGGAGCTTTTTATAATGATACGCTTTTATTCAGGAGGATGTTTCCTTCGAGTTCATTAAAATGGATTGATAGGAAACTCGAGATATTTAAACAGGAAGAAGCTGATCAACGGGAAGAAATCATGGTGGAAATCGAAGAACATATCCGGGAGAACAATCTATTAATCTTTCAACACCACCCGATCAAGACAAGGACCTTTCACCCGATGATAAAAGATGTGACCTTTCATTCATTTGGCCATTTTGATTTTTCGAAACTTTGGATTCCGCGGTGATAACGGAAGTATACTTGCAAGTCCCCTTTTCTTGGAGAAAAGGGGACTTGCAAGCTGTGCATCCTGGAATCGTTTTTAAGATGCCAGATTAAAACTAGCAATTACATATCACACAATTTTTCTTCTCCAGTCATCATATCCCTCACTTTATACTTTTTCTTCCTGACCTCCTCTTCCCCAATAACAATCACATTCCTGACCCCTTCTCTATTCGCTTTTTCCAGAAGCTTACCTAATTTCCTTCTGCTCATCTCAAGTTCCACCGTCTTACCACTTCTTCTTAAATCAGCCGCAACCCGCAAAGCCTCCTTTTCTGTACCAAGGGGGATAATGTAATAGTCAATGCCTGAAGTCTGCTTCACGTTTTGCTGGGAAGAGGCGATTGCTGCATAAATGACATCCAGCCCAAAGGAGATACCGACTGTCGAAATTGCTTCATCTGTTCCAAGAAGCCCGCCGATAGCATTATCATACCGTCCGCCGCTCCCGATGCTTGAGGTGATGGATTGGTCTGTTAAAAATATCTCATAGATGGTTCCTGTGTAAATTTCCAGTCCTCTTGCTAAAAAGGGATTGAACACACATTGTTCTGTCATGCCCAGGAAGTCAAGATAGGAGGAGAGTTCCTTTACCTCCTCTAATCCTTCCCTGACATCTGTATTCTCTTTGGAATACGACTCGAAATAACCAAAACTGGCATTGTTTTCATCTGTTAAAAATTGTTCGATGGCGCTTTTGGTTGATTCCGTTATCTGCATGTTCTCAAGCTCTGTCACAACCGATTTGACACCGACCTTTTCAAGTTTATCCAGAATGAGGACTGCCCGATTGGTTTTATCCGCCTCCACACCGAACACCTTAAGCATCCCGGTCAGGAGCTTCCGGTTATTGTATTGAATTGTGACGTTCATCCCGAGTCTACCAAACGCGTCCAAAGCCATCATCATCAGCTCAGCTTCCGCCACCTGGGAATCAACGCCCACAACATCTACGTCACACTGGGTGAACTCACGGAACCTTCCCGCTTTGATAGGTCCGTCCCTGAACACTTTTCCGATTTCATAGCGCTTGAACGGCATGGAGATGGCCGGGTTCATGGCTGCCACCTTGGCAAAGGGAATCGTCAGGTCATAGCGCAGGGCAATGTTTCTTTTTCCCCTGTCCGTAAGGGTGTACATCTCCTCCAGGATCTCAGCTCCACCCGCATATTTCGAGGCGAGCAGCTCTGTATAATTCAGGATGGGGGTCTCAAGGGGCTTGCATCCGTATTGGATGAACACATCCTCCAATGTTCTCCTGACTTCCCTTCTGGTCACTTCCGCCTCAGGTAAATAATCTTGTGTCCCTTTGACATTTTGATAATCCATCTTCTTCATTTTCATCTTTCTTCTCCTCCTTTTTTGTATAAAAAAGAACCGCACCTGATATAAGCGAATAACTTAATCAAATGCGATTCTATGAGAAATAACCTTCCTATGTGCGATTGTTTAAAATCGGATAGCAAGGTTACTTGATATGATGATGGAATTGTGTAAACGAGATCTGTTTGTTGATGAGTGTCATTTTTATCCACCTCTTATTTTTATATACATTATCACAGGAAAAAGATGATTTCAATCATCTACATTTTTTAGCATCCATGATGAGAGAAGGGAAAGCTAAACGTTCCCCGTGATTTCTTGGATCGAACTTCTTGGACCGAAAAATGACGCCGTCCGACCCATCCCACTCATTTTGATGAAAATGGCCATTCTCGTCAAAATACTCAAGCAGTCTTACTTCGAATCCGGCGGTTTCAAATAGTTCCACTAACAATTGATAAGTATACACAATCTTATGACTCGCAGCAGGATGATCTTCCGGTCCGGGGCCACCAATCTGCACAATTCTTTGATACTCCTCATCGGGAAAATACCCATCCGGCACAGCACACCGGATGTATCCTGACGGTTTTAAATACTTCAGGCAAATCTTTGCTGCCTGTAAACCTTCTTCGTATGTAAGATGCTCCCACACATGCTCGGCCAATATAGCGGAAATGGAGCTTTTCTCAAACATGTTGGACCACGTTGTTTCGTCCAATAAGTTAAGATTTTCTTCCTGCGTGTGTAACCAGCCGGGGTTATTGTGATATGGTCCTGCTCCGATAACGATTTTGAGGTCTTTAATTTCCATTGTGGTTACCTCGCTTTAATGTGGTTAACTATTTAAATACAGGTTGATTTCCTTTATAAACTTCTCAGGTTCCTCAAGGTCTGGAAAATGAGCACTCTTTCTGAATAAGACCAGCTTGCTATTCGGCAGATTGGAATGAATCAATTTCGAAATAGGCATCCCTGTGTTTCGATCAAACACACCTGTGATTACTAATATTTGTTGGTGAATAGTCTTAAGTCGATCAAGAAGGGGGACTTCTACTAAGTTGTTTAGGAGAGTACGGCTCATTAGTCCGGTATTAAGGAGATTGCTTTCTTCCCATAATGCACGATTCATTCTGGCAATCTCCTGGTCCTCAAATAATAATAAGTCCACGATATCAGGGCTTACACGCTCCCAAACTCGATTGTATATGGTGTCAAGGTTCGATCCTTTTTGAAAGCACTCTGATATTTCATGATTTAGACCGTAATTTCCGATAGACATAAAACCGGTTATTTGTACCATTTGCTGAATATCCGTGTTGATAAGACTCGGAGCTGACAGAATGAGTTTACGAACCTCTTCAGGAATGCAATCGGTAATCTCAAGAGCGAGCTCTCCCCCAAATGAGTATCCCAGGAGGTCTATTTTTTCAACACCTAGCCACTTCTTCAGTTCTTTGAAATCTGAAATTAATAACTCAATCGTATAGTCTCCATCAGATTCCGGCTTATCCGAACGGCCACACCCGCGCTGTTCATAATATACGACCGTCCTGGTTTTCCCCAATAATGGGCCAGCCGTTCTTTCAAATACATAATGATTGCCTCCTGGTCCCCCGTGGAGAATAATAAGAGGAATCGTTTTGTGTTCACTTCCTTCAATTTTCACCCAGTGATTGATTCCGTTCAGAGGTACATTGAATTCACCGTTTTTAAGGTTGGGCATGGTGATGTCTCCTTATATCGAAGTAGATATATAGTCATCTTTCAAACTCAGTTTAGCAATATACAAGATTTGTCCCATATGTTCGGAAAAGTGTGCAGCGCATTGATGCAAAATTTCTAGATTTGTACGTTCTCTGCCTCTGACTAATTGAGATTTTAGAAACGAGGCTTCCGACATTTGAGTGATTGTATCAATGACAAATTGGAATTGACTCCGAACCGTCTGTATTAAATCTTCCTTAGAACGATACATAGGCTTGAATTCATCTTCACGATTCCTAACAAATGTTCCATTACAAATTCCCTTGTGGATTCTTTCTTTAATATTGCCATCGATGTGACGAATAAGCGTAGAGACACTATGACCGGTATCTCCGGGCATCCAATTTACTTGTTCATCCGTCAATTGTGAGAGTGCCTTTAAAATTCTGTTTCTTATTTCGGCAAACTTGTTGATTAACCAGTTTTTTTGAATGACACTCTCCCCCTTATTCATAACAACCAAAAATCCTACGTGAACAAAACAGCGAACAGTAAAAGATTGATGCCTGTGTCCATTAATGTGTAAATAGACTCTCTATTATCACTGAACGCTTTCCTTTCTACAAAGGATTTCCATAAATGCCTCATAATGAAAAAGAAGGCTAGGATAAAATATGGCTGAAAAAACCAGTATTCGCTATCAAAGTCCTTCACGACATGAAGAATGAACCCGCCTGCCAATATCACCAAGGTAAGATACCTTAACAGCTTATCGCCTCTTTCATGTTCCTCATTGACTGTATCGAAAGAGAAGAACTTTCTCTTTTTTACATCTAACCGCTTGCTGGCCACACGATGAAACAAGGAAACGAGAATGATGTATACTCCAATAATAAAAAGGATTTTCAGCAAAAATGCTGTCATAAATCCCAAGTTCCTCATCTCCTTTCTGTATGATAAAAGTCAGATTTGACCTTTGTCATTCAAGGCGCTGTACTCCCTTTCCAATATACTCATAAAAACATCACTCTCAAACTTCCCCTCAATCAACGCCCCTTCCCGTTCAACCCCTTCTTTCACAAACCCGCACTTTTCATAACAGGCAATGGCCCTGTGATTGTATTCCAGCACCCTTAAATCAACACGGTGCAAACGGAGTTCTTCAAACGCGTATGACAGGAGAAGCTGAGTGACTTCTGTCCCGAGTCCTTTTCCTAAAACGGAAGGATCGAATATCCCAATGGCGTACCGAGCGCGTTGATCTTCCTCATTGACGGTCAGTCTTGCCTGTCCGATGCAGTGACCGAGGTATTCTATACACCAGTTGTATTTGGTGGTTAAAATCTTTTCCACAAATGCTCGGGCTTCTTCCATTGTAAAGGATTGCAGATTTCTGGTATTACCACCGTACATGCGGACAATTTCCTTATGACATCCGCAACTAAACCGGTCCAAGATGTCACTTTCTTTCGGCTGTCTCAGAAGAACCTGTTTGCCTTTAATAAAAGGGGATTGATTCACACCACCGCCGTTCAATACTTCGAATCCCTGAAAGTAAAACCTTGTTTTATGGATGGCCACTCTTCATCAATGATCGAGTAAACGACGGCATTTCTGACATAGCCCCCTGCCAGGATTCTTTCTTTCCTCAGGACCCCCTCTTTCACAGCACCCATTCTTTCAATGGCTTTCTGGGACCGGAGATTTCGTTCATCTGTTTTAAGCTGAACCCGCATCATCCCAAGTACTTCAAAACAGTATTGGAGAATCAGATACTTACAGTTGGAATTCACGAAGGACCTCTGATGATCTTTGCTGTACCAGGTAGAGCCGAGTTCACATGACTTTTGTGTCAAATTGATTTCGAACAATCTGGTTGACCCGATGATTTTGTTTTGTTCCTTTAACACCACGGCAAAAGGTAAGGCGGTCTGTTGGTCACGCAACTTGACGGCGGCGGTTACCCATTGTTCCATTTCTTCGAGGGTTGTGATTTCCAGCAGCATATAACGCCAGATCTCCGGGTCATTCGCTTCCAGCAGAGCCTTGGAGTGCTTGACCTCCAGGGGAATCAATTTTATTTTCTCGTTTTCTACTATCGGCGGGGAATGAAATGGATTGTTTTTCATTTGTCCTCCTACCTTTCCTGATTCATTTTAGTAGGTCCGTCCCTCTCTCTAACTGAAATTCCTCGATTATTTTCTCAGCAACCTCTTCCGGACTCATGTTTGTATTATTAATCTTCATATAATTCTCTCTTTCTATTTCCCCTTCAACCGAATTCAGGCGGAGTTTCTCAAGGGAAGCGAGCAATCGCTTTTCGGAGTCTTCGATGTTTCGTTTTGAAGGTTTATGCTGCAGTCGGTTAGGAGTCGTGTTTCTTTGTAATCTCACTTCCAGGTCGGACTCCAGTTCAACGAAATATACTTCTGCCCCGTTGGATTCAAAAATGTTTGTGACCTTCTCAACCCATTTCCAGTCCTCTTCTTCATTGAATGCCCACATGAAGGTGAAGATCATTCCGTACTGATCGGTTTTGGCGAAGGATTCAAAGATTTTCACTCTCAGCATATTGCATATTCTCCACATTTCTTCTGAGAATCCAAAGAAAGGCTGAAGCAATTCGATGGTCATATGGTTATGAAATAGCTTTAGTTCTGTTCTCTTTTCTAACTCCTGCCCCACCGTCATTTTCCCGACGGCCTGGGGTCCGAATAGTAAAACGAGTTTCATTGAAATCCCCCCTCTTTTGCTGCTTTCTTTCTATAAATTCTTCTTCGCCATCTCGATGTTCTCAGAATGTATATTCTTCATTCCTTCAAAAAAAGCATACCGCTCCCGGCAAAAGGCTTCGACGAGTTCACTACCATGTAGAAGGTTGTCTACATAATACGTCGATTCCTCCATTCTTCGTTCCACTTCTGCAGGGTCCTCCGTCACGGAACCGTGACCTGGTACATGAACGTGGACCATATGATTTCGCAGGATGGATTCAGTCTTCTTCAATGTTTTCTTATAATCTATGTAACTGCTGAATATAAACGGGAACTCCACATCAGATAAATAGTCCCCCGATAAAAAGATACCTAAAGGCTCTACAACCGTGAAGAGACCATCGTGAGTGTGGCCCGGTGCTTTGTAAAACGTGAGTGAAAGATCACCCAGCTCGAGCTTTTCACCATCGCGGGATATTGGGTAATCCACATGAGGAAAGTGGGGCTCGTAGTCTCTTTTTATGTAATATCGCTGATCGAACTGATGAATCTTTTGAACGATTTCGTTTTTATGTTTATGATTTTTGAGTTCTTCCGTTGCGATTACCTTCGCTTCCGGGAAAGCACCAGATCCGATGATGTGATCAAAATCGCTGTGCGTGTAGATGATATAAAGTTGCCTGTTTCCTAACTCTCTATTCACATACTCCCGGATGGCCTGCACTTCATGCGGCAGCCAATTGGGGTCCGTCAGAATCATCACGGCGTCGGTCTCAACAATGGCCGATGTGGTTTGATATAAGGAACTCTGAAAAACAGTCAGATGGTCGTTTTTGTAATGAATCATGGGTAGCCTCCTAGTTGTTCTTCAATCTTTTGGTTATCATCCTGATCTGTCCACGATGATTTAATTCATCTTCAAACACGTGGAACCATTTGAAGTGGTTATTGGCAGGATCATCCCAGCCATAAGGGGTGACCTCATGTAACCAATCGTCGCTTGTTTTGGCAAAGAAATTCAGGGTTTCCGACCTTGTAGTCTTGAGTAAATGTTCATAAAATGACAAGTCCTTCCCTTTTATTTCGTTCTTAGCCTCTTCACCTAGTACGATGCCAACTCTTAATTCTTCCCATTCTTCATCGGTGAGGTCTCTGGATTCAAACGTCATAATCTGAAAGGCTTTCTCAAGGCTTGCCATATGGTATAGAAGCATTCCGATTGAATTGCTACCCTCATCAAAGTGGTAATCGAGATCCTCCTGTGACAGCCCTTTGATTTCATCCATCGTAGTATGCCTCGTATAGTCCATCATGGAGACCAGTTTTCCGATTTCTGATGTGAATCCCTCTTTCTCGTTAATAAAAAATAAATCCTGTGTTTTCATGACTTCCTCCTTGTATCGCTTATTATTCCATCTCACTCCCATACTTCTCTGGCAACAGTTGCATCACATTACACTTCACTAACTCACCCCTATAAGAAAGGATGACATCGGTTAGTGTCCCGTAATCACTGATTAACTCTCTACACATACCACATGGTGCAACCACCCAGCATTTCTCGATATCTTCGTGTGGATGAGGGTGGGCGACTGCAACAATGGTTTCAAATTCGTGGTCTCCTTCAGAGATGGATTTCCCGATGGCCATCGCTTCCCCGCAGACGGTGATTCTGCCGACGTTCGCTTCTACATGAACGGCAGCGTAAACTTCTCCGGATGTGGCTCTGACTGCGGAACCAATATGATGACGACCGTACCGGTAATTCTTTTCGATCACTCTTTCTGCTTCTTTGATCAGTTCATAGTCCCGTTCTTCTAATGGTCTTACTTCTAACATGCTGCTCTCTCCTTTTGTTTTTGAGGTCTACTAAGATCTTCTCCACTACTTCGTCCTGCGACAGCTCATTTGTCAAAACCACTTCCCCGTCCACACCTAAGTAGTCGTTTGGATTCCACCAGGAACGGAGAGATTCTTCCCCGAATTCTGTTTTTTTCGCACGTCCATTATGGCGACGGACGGTCTCTTGAAACGATAAATCATAGTAATAAATATGGGCGTTTCCGTTGTACAAGCCGATCAGCTGCTTCAGCATGTCACCGTAACGCTGATGAGAAAAGATCCCCTCTACAATGACCACTTCGCATTTCCCTTTACCATATTCAGCAATCTGCCTGATCAAATCCAAAGACAGGTTCCCATCACGGTCCTGAACCTTCAGCATGTCGCGTCTGACGACATCTTGTGATACCAGCAGTGTGCCCCGGCCAAAATGTTGTTGAAGACGTTTGGCCGTCGTGGTTTTTCCACTGCCCGAGTTTCCACGGATGATGATTAACGTAGATTCCATAGTTCCTCCCTGGCGTTTATAGCTTTATATTATGTAAGTCCAATAGATCCTTTAATGCCGGCCTTTCATTCCCATCCCGGCCCACTACATGCCCCGCTGTGATCAATGAATTCAAGACCGCTTCTTCCGTCGCTTCGCCGATCGCCCGGAAGGCAAGGTCGATCTCTTCTTCATGAATCATAGGGACGGACATGCATTGGGACGTCTGATCATGAGGGATCTTCGTTGCCGTCGAAAAGCCGATGACCACTTCACCGCTTCCGGTTGTGATGATGGATCCAGTCCGGGATAATCCCGTGATCGACCGCTTGATGATCCGGTTGAGCTGTCTTTCGGATACGGGGAGGTCCGTCCCTGCAATGATAATGACGGAACCTTTGTCCCGTTCCTCACGTGATTCCAGAATAGCTTCTTTCAGTTCTTCCCCGACTGCTCTGCCGTTTATGGTCAGGTCGCTCAGAATCCCGAAGTTTGTTAAGACGAGCACTCCCATTGTGTAGGTACCGTGATTCATTTTCATGATCCTTGAAGCCGTTCCGATGCCGCCTTTCAAGGAATAACAGAGCATGCCGGTACCGGCTCCGACTGCTCCCTCTTCCACTTTGACAGAAGTGTGTTCAAGGGCTTGGCGGACATGATCCTTTGTCACGAACCGGGCTCTAATATCGTTTAAAAACATATCATTGCATTCACATACCACTGGATTGACGGTTCCCGTGGTCCTCCCGATCTCAGGATTCTGTTCGAGCATGTAATCGATGAGGGCATCAGCAGCTGTTCCGATACTCAATGTGTTCGTTAATAGAATGGGAGATTCCAAGGTTCCGAGTTCAGTGATCTGGATCGTACCCATCGTTTTGCCGAATCCATTAATGACATGACTAGAAGCAATCAGTTTTTCTTTAAATATATTGCCTTGATGAGGCTGGATGCTCGTGACGCCAGTCTGCATGTCACCATTGCTGAGTGTGACATGACCGACCGTGACGCCTTCTATATCTGTGATTGAGTTGAGCGGGCCTGTTTCCAGCTTGCCGATTTTCACACCGTAGTCCAGGATCCTCTTTTGTGGCTGTATCTGCATGACGCTCCCCCTTTAGGCGAATATTCCGAAAAATCCAGTTGTATAAAACAGGACCAATATGACCGTCAGGAAGGTCAATTGTGAAAGGGTGAATTTATAATCATTCGGATTCTGCGCAAATCTTTTTTAATAGAAAAATGAGTAGAGCATAGAAGAATAAGAATAGGAAACTCTTTAATAAGAAATGGTCCTTTTTACGGATTTGGAAGACTGAGTGTTGCACTACCAATTATTCCAAAATTTTGATATAAACTCAATCCTTTCAATATAAATCGTTGTGTGACATTGCTTGCAGCCCAAGCAGGCTACCTATTTCCACGCTTATCCTACACTCTTAAACCATAAAAAAAGAAAACGGCGCTGACCGTTTCCTCTTTCGTTGCAACTATTGCAGGAACAATTAGAAGAAGGAGTAAGATTCATTCCCTCAGTTGAAAACTCAAAGGAAATAAGATAAAAAACAGGATCATGACCCCACCCAAAGGAATAAAAAAACAGATAATGCTTACTACACGTAATGCGATATAATGACCGGCTTTCATGAAGCTGAATCTGCGATTGAGCAGATGAAAACCTGCGTGGATGATAAAACATATAAGCAAAAAGAAGAGGAACATCCCGATCGACTCCATCAAGAAGACAGGCAGAGTAATGTCCACGCTATCGATATACATGCCGGTGACGGTCACAAAAGCGAGTGCAATCAGGAAGAATGGGACGGTGAATAGGAGTAGCATCTTCATTGTATAAAACGTTGCTTGCATGTCCCGGTTGCCCCCTTATCGCTCACTGAAAATAACATCCGCCCGTCCGACTGGATCATTCTGGAGAAGGTAATGGTCTTCAGCCTTCCAGTACCTCCTTTCGTACTTGGCGATCCTTGCCTGCTCATCCCCAAGATAGACATCCCGTTTGATGACTCGTTCGATTCGCGTTTCCAATGGACAGTCAAGATAGATCACATAGTCAAAGAAATTGCGCCACTCTACCCTCTGCAGAAAGACACCTTCTATCAGGATGACGGTGTCATATGCGTAGTGGAAGTTCTTTTGAACAATGGTGTCTGTGGTAGAATCATAGAAGGGTAATAGGATATCGAGGTTATGATGCAGCTTTTGAAACAGGTCTGTTGTGAGGGATGCGATATCCCATTGAAGGGCGTAGTATTCGTGCCATTCTTCGTTCCCCGTCCCGTACCGGCGGCTCTTTTCTACTATATAATCGTCCAGGTGAAGGATAGAAGCATGATTCTTGAACACTCCTTTTAACGCTTCCGCAAGGGTTGTTTTACCGGAACCTCCCAGCCCGTCCACTCCGACGATGAAAGGACGGTGTTGGGAAGATCGTTTCTTGTAGTGACTCATGATAGTTTTGGAGAGTTGATGGATTGTATTAATCACTTGGACGATACACCTGCCCCACGTATTCATCATGCTTCTCGAAGATTTCCGCCTCGAATTCCTCACACCATTTCTTTACCTCTTCAATATCATTGGTTTCGAATACTTTATGATCCCAAGGCATCTTGGTGGGGCGCTTCTTGTCTACGCGATATTCATCAAAGAAGATGTAATAAGGTTCTTTTCCTTTTGTAAAGTTTGAATACTTTCTTACTTCGTCCCACTCTTCTTGAAATAGATTGTCGGAACGATCGATCTTGCACAGTATTTGACCAGGGTGAAGAAAGGAGTAGCGTTCGGCAATGTTCCAAAGCGGGAAGTCAGCTTCATCAAATACCTCTTCATCCTCCACTTCCATCACCACGTAACTAGTAATTTCATAACGATTTTCCTGCAATGGTTCCGGCCTTGATGCCCAGATCATCAGGATCACCATCACTATGACTCCCAATCCAATGATTAGATAAACCATGTCATCCTCCCTTTTTATATGTATTTCGCAAATGTACCACATGATTGGGATTGGACTCCCACTGTCGCATTAGCTCAAGTTGTTTCATCTTTAAATCGTCGTACGGTTCTTCCTGTACATCGACCTCCCGGAATTTCCGTTCAAAGATGCCTGCTGCGCTGATTTTTTTATAACCGCCAAATCCTTCACTGTCATTCAGTAACCACACCACTCGTTTGATATTGGCAAAAAGAATGCCGCCTGTACACATGAGACACGGTTCGAGAGTCGTGTAGATTGTATATGTCTTTCGCTCTATTTTGGCTTTGAAGATGGATGAACCCGCATTCCGGATGGCATCCATCTCTGCGTGGGCCGTGGCATCGTGATCTGAGTGAACACGATTTCTCCCTGTGGCAATGATGTTCTGGTCCTCGTCCACGATGACAGCTCCCACTGGGTATGTATTCTCCCTCAAGGCTTCTTCTGCTTCCTGCAGCGCCACCTGAAGAAAATCTCGATCTTTGTTCATGGCTTCCTCCTCTGACAGGGATTCTATCTATCTACCAATTATTTCAAATGAAGCGAGAGAACTCAAGAATGAAGTTGAACACTCGAACCAATCTCCAATACATTCCCATCCGGATCGATGAGATGAAATACAGACCGCATACCTCTTCTCTGCACTTTAAAATGGCGTGTTTCCAATTGGCGATAATATAGAAATATCCGGGAAGGATCGGACTGTTTAATTGCCGTCGATAACCCCAGAATCAGTTGGGGATTGTTGAACACAGCAACAGGCGCGTCTTCCGTCATAGTTGACAGCTTTTTTCTGGCTCGATGAAGGGCAGTCTTAACCGATTCGTCACTGACCCTCAGCATCACAGCGATTTCCTTTGTCGTGTAGCAGAATACATCCTTCAGGGTGACAAGCATCGCCTGTTGTAGGGGCAGTGCAGCAAGCAGGATTTCAATCAAAGCGTCAAAGTCAGTAAGGTCGCTTACTTCTCGAATATCCTCTTCATGAGAAAGGAACTCTTTCTTCTTTCTTTTCTCATCGATAAAAAGGTTTTTGGCCACTTTGTATAGAAAAGAGAAAGTGAACTCCCGATCAGGATCGGCCTTTTTCAAACGGTAGATTTTCAGCAACGTTTCCTGTAAAAGATCTTCTGCCTGCCAATGTGAGCCCGATAGTTTCAAGCAATAACGATACAGTTTGTGGATCGTTTGTTCCAACTCTTCAAAAATAATGTGAATCACCCCACCATTTTTTGTAACTTTTTCTTCATTATATTCGTTATACATAGGAATTTCATTTATAAGGAGAGGATACGATGTTTAAAATCGGAAGTGTATTTGTCCCTGTGACGAATCTTGAGAAATCATCCGCCTGGTATGAGGAACATCTAGGTGTGAAGAAAATTGGTTCATGGGACGGGGGTGCAGGTTTTTACCTGCCCAACGGTTCGACCCAATTCGGATTGATTCAAGTTGAAAAACCTCAGCCCACGGAGTTTGTCATTAAAGGGAAGCAGAAGAACAGCTATTTCAATTTTGTTGTAGAGGATGTGGATGCCGTTCATGGAGAATTGAACGGCAGAGGTGTTGTGACGACGGATATCGACGACTTCGGGGGGATGCGTTTCTTCGATTTCTTTGATCCTGACGGAAATCCGTTCAGTGTGGTGAGCGAGGTGGAAGGTTCGCCTTTTCACTCGGATAACGTGAGAAAGCTTCAGGAAATGAATGGTTGAAGAAGAAAGGTGACCGGGATCCCGGTCACCTTTTCATGATTCAACGGCCGTTTCAAGGGCGTTGAATGGCTCTTTTTCTTTGGAAATGATCGTATAGACGGTTTTTCCTTCCTGCCATTTCACGACCGTTTCGGGATGTTCCTTGAATCCGTTGATCTGGATCACGCCTTTTTCGTCAGGCGCGGGTAAGTAATTTTCCTCTAAATAGTCCACGACTTTTCTCGCCATGTCTTCTGCCCCGTCATATCCATCAATACGATAGTGCGGATCTGTCGGGAAGTTGACTTTGATCAGCCAGCGGCCTTCATTCCAGTAAAGATACTCGTGGCCGGCTGCCCCTTCCTGGAGTCCTTTGATTCCATGACCAAGATCGATGTTCGTCTGATCGACCCTCTCGTATCCTTCGATTTGAGCAGCCGCTTCTCCAGCTGAATCATATTCTTGCTTTTGAATATCCTCGTTTTCACTGTTCGTATCATTGTCCGTTTTTCCACTGCTGTCTCCGTCATCTTCCCTGCTGCCATCATCGGCGTTCATATCTTCACTGGTATTGTCCACTGAACTGTTTTCATCCTTCATATCCGTTTGGTTTTCGTCCGTGGACTGATTGGTTTCGTTCTGATTTGAGGCAGTCCCGTCCCCGCTGCAGGCCGTAAAGAGTAAAACATTGCCTAGAAGGAGAGCTGCCGTAGTTGTTTTGAAAGACATGTCTGCACCACCTTTTAACGTATGTATACCACTTGAAAAAGAATTTATTCAATAAATCATGTAAAAAATGTTATCACTTGGTTAAAGAAGGGTATGGACTTATGAATATAAAATGAGGTGTGTTTTCATGAAGATGTCAAAGCTTGATCTAATGACCTGTTTACTATCGAGGGACCAGCATTCTTTCAAGAAATTTTATCAGGATTATGAAGCATTTATGTTCCGGACAGGCTACCGGGTGACAGGATGCAGGACGTCTACGGAACAGTTGATCTTGATGGTCGTAAGGAATATATGGGATCAACCCTCTGTCATTTCCAAATCCTCGGACCGCTACTTATCCGTTATTTTGCAGAAGTTGATGGTAAATCAGAACTGGCCCTGACCTTATAGTGGAAATCATTCAGCATTCACATGGGTAATTTTCTTCATTTCATGTAATTCTTCTTCTTTGACTTCACTCGTTAAAAGAGCTTTAAAATCTTTAAACAACGTATGTAACTCTGTCTCTTCATCCAATAGCTCCATGCTATTCCGATATGCATCTTCATCCTTATACCGAGATATTTCCAGCCATTTGGTTTCATCCTTCGTATCATTTAGTAAGATCGTTTCAAATTCCACATACCGACCGTACAATTCCCCTGCTCTTTCCTGGATCTTCATGAATTCCTCTGTTTTGTCTTTTGGGATATGATAATGATAGATTTTGACGAACATGGGGTCCCTCCATAATGATCGTTTCAGGTGTTAGTTGTAGAAGAATGCTCCTTTGCCATCTTATATTCCTGCACTGACCGGGCGAGCATAATTCCCATCCCTCCTATTAAATAAAGGGGCTGCCAGTCAAATGAATCTTCAATGACAACACTCTTGATCAGGACAAAACAGCCATACATAATCCAAAAGCCTGTAAAGCAGGTGGCAAACAACCAGAATTTCGGATACACTTTTTCTTTTGTCATTTTTTTCGCCTCCTTTCATTCCATTTTATCAATATGTATATCTTCATCCCTCAAAGCACCCTGACTCACATATCGGATCAATTTAGCGGATTCATTCCTTACACGTTTGATCCCTATCTCACTTTGAAACCAGTTATCGACATTGGTATTGTCATCTTCTGCCGGGCACAAAGTGAACGATATCCATTCAGGCATATACGTTTGAAGCGTCAGGTGAAGCCTTCTCATATGGTATGAAGTCGTCACGACAAGGAGCCGCTGTATATTGTGCAAATGAAATTCCCTGTCAAGGACAAGAAGGGATGCAAGTACGTTCTCAAGGGTATGCACCGAAAGACTTTCTGTTAAAATGTCCTGTTCCGGAACCCCTA
Organism: Rossellomorea sp. YZS02; assembly: GCF_033963925.1. Taxonomy (NCBI): domain Bacteria; kingdom Bacillati; phylum Bacillota; class Bacilli; order Caryophanales; family Bacillaceae; genus Rossellomorea; species Rossellomorea sp. YZS02. Next base: position 166,181 of record NZ_JAXBLY010000002.1, read on the forward strand.
ATGAGATCGCTTCTGTCTTTAATTCCTCAGCTTCTGTAAACTCACTTCCGTTCCACTTCACACCACCGGAAAACAGGATCTTACCCGCCCTTCCCTGTTTGTAAAGCTCCACTGCTTTCGGCAATCGGTACTGTAAAGCCTTGCTGCTGCCCACCACGAAGATACAATCCCCACTCTTGTGATCGTCTTCAATATTAGAGAATAATAGATGTCCCATCTGTTGATGGTTAAGTCTTCCCCGGCTCATTGTCGAAATGTACATACTCAAATACTCACCATGACAGAATAAAAGAACAGTAAAACCGATATCATTCCAATTGCATACAGGGACAACTTCTTCAGACGATCGCTTTCAAACGTCTTATTTAGCAAGTAGAAAAAGTCGACCACCCAAATCCCATCGAGAAAAAAAGTCGAAATGATGTTCCGGAACACATTAAACATAAAAAATAAGTCCATTGACTACGCCCCTTTTCTCTCTTTCTTTGCCGTATGAAGTGTAAGAATCATCCCCGTAAATCCCGCTGTAAAAGAAGGTGGCAGACTCCATAATAAATATCCCCATTGTCCCGTATACATGGATACGATAAGAAACAGAATGGGAAAACCGACTAGAACGATGAATGATACAATCAGAGCAAACCGATTTCCGTTTTCCATCGTGAACCTCCCCTTATATCTACTTTACCCCCTTAACTTTAACATAATTTTCCTGAAGATAGACAAAGAAGTTTCTCCATAAAAAAGAGGTCCTTTTCTTTAAGAAAGAAAAGCACCCGCTTCTTTACCTTTTAAATAAAAGGAATAAAATAAGAAAAATGATCAGGAAGAGAAACAGGAGATACCCCATCCCCATGCTGTAAACGAAATACACCCTCACATGGAGGATGATCCGGATGATGTGAAAGATCAGGATGCAAAAGAGCAACAGGATGACGATATTGACCTGCCTGTCTCGATTTCGATACATGGCCATCAGCTCCCATCAAAGAGCCCCTGGTACAAGTAAGAACTTGTACCATATGTCTTTCTATATACCTATTTCCCTCCGAACCTCATTATTCATGAAACAAATGATTAGGATGGATCGATGGCGTCCAGTTCCTTATTAAGGTTAGAAAGCTCCTGTTCCAGTTCATCTAATTTCTTCTGTTGAATATCCGTGTTTCTTCCGAAGGTTTCGAGCTTTTCAAGATCCCCCTGGATGCGGATATAATCGAGTTTCACTTCGTTTATTTTATACTCAAGCTCTGTTTTGGTCATGGTGATTCCTCTCTTTCGATATGTAGTGGTACCGCTATTATCAATGAAATTCCAACTAAATTAAAGTAATAAGTCAAATGAATACCCGATTACAATGAACGTCATAAAAGTAGTTAGTTGCAAAAGCGTCATCATATATTATTTCTCATCCGCTCTTTGTCTTTTCATCATTGCCCACGATCCAGGCCAGTACTAACACAGCCCCCGTTACGACGATCGGTGTGAGTAGATTCATAAGATTTCCTCCTATCATTTCTTTAGAGTATATGATTTCCTGAATGTCTCTCCCCGAAAGGTTGAATCTAGGATATTCACGAGCTTCTCCGTTGTTCCGTCAACAAATTGGGTCACCTCATCCGGAGTTAAATAGTCGAATGGATAATCCGGTTCCAAGGCGAAGGCATAGGAATCACTATAATAAAACTCCGAAATCCGCTTGATTTGTCTGGTAATCTGATTTTCCGGAAAGATGTCCAGGTAATCTGGGAAGCTTTTAATATGCTGAAAAACCCGATGAAAAATCGTATCCTTGTTTTCCTGTAGATACACAAAGTCTGCCCCATACCAGTCCCCTTTTACCTTTTTCGTGTATTCCGGCGTTCCAAGTATCGTTTGATATACCGGTTCTTCCTTCTTTTCCCGATGCATCCTGCTCCACTCTACATCGGTCACGAGATGAAGGTAGTAACCTAAATAAAAGGAGGCGCGGGGATCGGTGAAATCATCATCCTCATATATGTACTTTTTCAAAAACAAATCCGGGTTTATACTCCCATCCTCCTTAAAATGAGTGGCGATTTTATCAGGATAGAAGATTCCCGTCTCTGGATCGGGAAGCCCGCAATCGGGGCCAATATTCCCCACGACAAACTCTTTCTCCGCTACCTGTAAACCTCTATTCAGCAGATTCTCTGCGATTCTAAAATGTACCATCCATGTGGCCATGACGCTCAGCTCCTTATTTTTTTAATAATCAAATACACGATAAATCCAACCAAATATAAACCGCTCAGCAGCCAAATGTAGGTGAACGGGTTGGTCTTAAGAGCGATGAGCAACACATCCACCGGGTAAATATCACTGCAGTATTGAACATCCTGAGGGGTGAAAATGAACATCGGTTTACACTCAGACTGTGACAAATAAGCAATCTTGCTCGTGATGAAGATAGAATAAACGTATGAAATAAGAAAAATGGGAATTGACAGCACCCATAGAATCCACCATTTTTTCACCGTATCCCTCCTTACTCTTTACTCCCGAACATATACACATTGGTCGTGGCCGATACGTTATTGATGATACTCAAAGCGAAGATCGTACCGAGTACAGAACTCCCCCCATAACTGAGCATCGGAAGGGGTATCCCCGTAATCGGGACCAGTCCAATCACCATCCCCACATTTTCGAATATATGAAAGGTCAGCATGGAAATGACGCCGGCACCGATGAGGATTTCATATTGACCTTTATTCCGTAACACGATGGTGACAATTTTATAGATCAACACGAAATACAGACACAGGACGATGGACGATCCGACAAACCCGAATTCCTCCCCTATCACCGTGAAGATGAAATCGGAGTGTGCTTCAGGGACGGCAACCTGTCCATCATTGAAGCCTTTTCCCGTCATCTTGCCTGATCCTGATGCAAGGATGGATAATCTCAATTGATAGCCTATCCCCTGGCCGTTTCCGAATGGGTCCAACCACGAGTAGATTCGATCCAGCTGATACTGACCCATGAACGATAACAATACTCCCGGGCGGTACATGAACAGCCACACCAGCGAAGCGATGCTTGATATCCCTAAGAAGGATAAGAGCATGAGAATATATTTATTGACTCCTGATATAAAAATCATTCCGATCATGATACACATGATAACCATCCCTGTTCCTGCATCGGGCTGCTTCAGGATGAACGCCAATGGGATGAAGGTGATAGTCACGACTTTAATCAATAAGAAAGAATCAGAAGACAGCGATCTCTCTTCAACCTTTTCATTGTGGCGGGAAATGACATGGGCCAAGAAGAGAATGAGAAAGACCTTCATGAATTCCGAAGGCTGCAAGGAACCGAAGCCTGGGATCGAAAACCATGCCTTCGTTCCTTTAATGATTGGCGCAATGCTCGATGGGGCCACCATCAGGAAGGCCAGCAGTAAAACGCCAAATCCGTATAAATAGGGTGACAGTCTCCTCAACTGCTCAAAATCGAAGTAATACACGATGGAGGTCAATAGTGCTCCCCCAATGAACCAGATACTCTGCTTCATGGCGAAATTGTCTTCGTAAGGTAAATATTTTTGCGCGCTGTAAATCGACACGCAGCTGATGATCATAAACACAAACACAAGAAACATTAAATCCAGATCGAACTTCTTCCATTTACTCGTTTCCATAGCCCCGCCTTTCTAAAGAACATTCTTCTTTAATAGACGATTATAGCCGGAGAGAAGTTTCACAAATATCCTCTCTTTTCCATTTTTATGAAAATACTGAAAGAATTGTTGAAATATCACGAATAATTTGAAATAATTGGAATTGCTCCATTCCAGAAGGATGACTTTTTTACCAGAAAAGAGGATACGTGATGTTCAAGAAGATTCCCTTTCGGAGGATACGCTGGCCCGGTTGGGTAGTGTTGGCAGCCATCGGTTTATCGTTCCTGTATGGCATGACGCAGCTGGTCGAGGCCATTCGGTTCGAGCCTGAATCCAACAGCGGATCTCCTCTGACCATCGACTTTAAGACCGATAACGAGAATACGGATACATACACGATGTCCATCAAGATTCCGGTTATGGAAAATCAACACATAAAGAAACCCATCCAAGGTTGGATCAATGATGAGAAGAAAGCCTTTTTGCAAGAAGTAAAGGAAAATAAAAGTCAGTTTGGTAGCGGCTCCAGAGCCCATCTTGTCATTCAGGCAGACAGCAGAAAATCTGCAGGTGATACCATTCACATCCTCCTTCACTCCTATCAGCTGGTTGATGACGTCCGGGGAGAGGAGCATGTAAAAACGTTCACGATTAATACTGCTGAAAAAAAGATCGTCACTCTTCCTGACATCATGGAAACAAGTGAAGAGGCCGTCAATATGATACAAAAACGTCTCCCAGAACATCCGGGAGATAAAGTACAGAAGGCATTTCAGAACCCGGCATCATGGAATTGGACCCTCAACAATGAGGCACTCACCCTGTACTTTAATGGTATCGATGAAGCGGGTCCCACCGAAGTGCAAATTCCGATTCATGTGATCCTTCCTTATCTGAAAGAAAAGGCAGCAGGTGCTTTGAAAGTGGCCGGGACATCGGTTGAACCTGGAGAAAAATATGTCGCCCTCACCTTTGATGACGGGCCGGACCCGGACGTCACACCACGGATTCTTAAGGTATTGAAAGACCATGACGTCCATGCCACGTTTTTCATGCTCGGCAGTCAGGCTGAGAAGTATCCGGATATCGCGAAGGAAGTGGCAGAAGCCGGACATGAAATCGGCAATCACTCTGATCATCATAAAGATTTGACGAAAGTCAGGAAAGAGGAAATGACGCAGGAGGTTCTTGCCTCAAGCCGGAAAATCATGAGCACGACGGGCCAGCTTCCCACCGTTCTTCGTCCGCCTTATGGGGCGATCAATAATGAAGTAGAGGCGCTTGCCCATGATAACGGTTCGACCCTCATCCTCTGGTCCGTCGATTCACTTGATTGGAAAAACAAGAATGTAAATGCTATTCATTCCACGGTGCAGAAAGAAATGGCTCCTGGGGCCATCATCCTCCTGCATGATGTTCATTCCACCACGGCCGATGCACTGCCAGGATTATTGACCATGCTTGAAAAGGAAGGGTACGAATTCCTCACTGTCTCACAGCTCCAGTCGAAGCTGGCTGTGGAAACCGCTAGCCCTTTTTATGGGAATATGAAAAAGGGATGAAGCCCACTAGAGCTTCATCCCCATCCCTTATTCGTCATTCATTCCCTTACCGTCCAAAATGTGCTGCACATACTTCTCAATCCTGGATTCCCGGGTCTTCGACTGTTTCGCTTTGGAAATATAAAGAATATAGGCACGCTGACGTCCCGGAGTCAATGCTTCAAAAGCTATTTTCAACTCGGGCATTTCCTCGAATTTTTGCTGAAGTTCAAGTGGTGTCGTGTATTCTTCCGTCTTTTTCAGTTCCACTTGAAGCCCTGCTTTTTCCACTTCGATCGCTTCCTGTATATACGCTTCCAGGATTGGTTTCATTTCAATGATCTCTTCCGCACTCGTGAAGCGTATTTGCCGGGCTGACTGCACATTCTCCGTCTGTTGAATGAGAATACTTTGAGGATCCTTGAGCAGTGCCCCTTTGTGAAACAGCAAAGCACAGTAGTCTTTAAATCCATGCATCAACACGATGTTTTTTCCATCTAACGTGTAACAAGGATGCATCCATTTGATTTCTTCTTCCATCTCTTCAAAGGAAAGAAGGATGCTTCTCAGCCTTTCATATTCTTCCTGCCACTGCTTCGCTTTTTTAATAAATCCATCCACTTTGCGATTTGGCTTGATCAACATACGACACTCCTTTCTTCTATTTCCGCCAAAAACCCGTAAATTCAGCTTTTTCCTGAATATTATAGGTAATCATATCTTCAAGCAGCTTATAATCGACGGAATCTTTCCATGGAATGCGGAATAATCCTTTCGTGGCACTGTACCCGGCTTCTTTGATTCGATCGGCAAAGTGCACCATTGTGACTTCTTCAGGTGCAACGCTCGCATGGTGCTTCGCAGTGGAAATTCCGATGATAAAGGTGCCGTGATCCGTGAACATCGGGGTGTTCCACTTGATTGCGGGTTCCAATTGGGGGAATGTCTCCTGCACCCACGTCAGGATTTCCTCCATCCGATGGCGGTGATCAGGTTGATCAATCCCTTCTAAATAGCTCGAAAAGACGTCCATATGATTTCCTCCTTATTTATGCTTTTCTTCGTAAAACGGTGATAAAGCCGTCCAGTATATCATGTGAAATCGTGAATCCTTTTCTCTGATAGAATGCCAGGGCAGCATCATTCCCATTCGAGGTGAAGACAAAATAATCCTCGACATTTTCAAACCCTGCCAACCACTCCATCGACATAGTGTACAGTTTCGATCCGATCCCAAATTGTCGATACCCTTCTTTTATGTAGAACTGCGAGAGACACCCTACATTCTCTTTTTGGACAGTCGTAAGATCGAAAAACGTGGCAAAGTCATTCGAATAGGCTTCCTTTGGTGAGATGTTCGTATACACATAGGCAATGATCTCGTTCTTTATTTGGGGATCTTTGACGACCACCAAATAATTATGTACGGCATTATTTATAGACGGCAGCATGCGCGTGTCAAAATTCATGCTGTCAAACCGCTCCGGTGCAATGGCTGCTTTCGACTTTTGGAAAGCCATCAGTTCATTGCACAGTTCCCGGCAGGATTCAGCCTGTTCTTCAGGGATGACTTCGTATTGTAAGTTCACTGTTGGATATCTCCTTTTCATGACTCTGATATAGTCTTGATCTCACTATATAAAAGTTCTTTACAAGCAAATAAAATTCCTTTATTTCAGCTGGAAAACTGGCGGATACCATCTTATGATACTCGATACCCATTTTCCCATATAAGAATAATTCGACTTGGAGTATCATCATGCCGGTTTAGACAGCTTTCATGCGGGATATGAACTAATCGTGCGACATTCAGAAAAATCGTGCGGGAAATCGACTTTTCATGCCGAATTGGTATGAATGAAGCGACACTGTCTAATTTTCTTTGTTTTGTATTCGAATCGCTTTATTTCCTTATCTGGCCATAAAAAAGATAAGGGCATGTATCCCTTATCCCGAGTACCAGTATACTAGCAGCATTGTTTTTCAGTGGTTTCCTCAGGACTACAACATCTCTCATCTTCCACTTCTTTTATTTCAACCTGGCAACAATCTTGAGAATTATTTGTCTTATCTCCTCTTAAAATCTTAATGAAATTCATCTCACCAGCCCCTTTATGTTCTTTAAATCATACTTATAAATCAAATTAATTTGATTTATAACATAAGTATATATTCCATTTTCTAGAAACACAACTTTTAAATCAAGAAAAATTGATTTTACGAACAACCACTTCTTCCAATACATAGGATACTTTTAATACATCAAAATTATTTGATGTATTTCTTGACACATGAAAATAATGGATATAAGATGATTACATCAAGAAAAATTGATTGAGAAAAGAGGGTTCAGTGATGACAAACGACATTCAATTACATGACATATCGGGCACAAACTTATTTGAAACCTACGAACAGAAGTTTAAAGCCATTGCCGATCAAAAAAGGCTTCAGATCATGAACATTTTGACCACGAAAGGCGAAATGTGTGTATGTGACCTGGCTCCATTAATGGACATGAAGCAGTCAAAATTATCGTATCATTTGAAGATACTTTTAGATGCGAACATTGTAAAGAAAGAAACAAAAGGGACTTGGAGCTATTACAGTTTGAACCAGGATGAGATCAACCACCTTCTTTCTGAAGAATTATGTTGCCTGTTCAAGCCAACTTGTTAAAATTTTCGATTATAAATCAATTTTTTTTGATTAATAAATCAAATTATCTTGATTAAAGGGGAGAGAACCGTATGTTCAATGTTTACAAAGAAGAAATGATCTTAATATTAAAAAGAAAAGAGATGCAGGAATTCGTCGACCTGTACCAAACTAAACCAGCAGCTCCGATCATCAACAAAAAAGAATCAATATGCTGCAGCCCTTGTTGTCCGGTCGTTTAATTATGAAAGGGGAAGATTAATATGTGGGGAGAAACACTAAGAAGCTTTCTGGAAATTGCACTGGAACTAACGGTTTTGTTTTTGGTCATTTCATTTGCCATCAGTTTATTACAAGGATTCATCCCATATGAAAGAATCGAGAAAATGATTTCGGGGAAGAACAAGGCGTGGGGCGTAGTTGCTGCAATTGTGTTTGCGTTTATCACGCCATTTTGTTCCTGTTCGACGATTCCTGTTGTAGTGAATATGTTGAAAAAGAAGATGCCATTCGGGATTGTCATGATTTTCTTATTCGCTTCGCCTGTCCTGGATCCAACGATCCTCACGATCATGGGAGTGGTCCTTGGATGGAAAGTAGCCTTCATTTATACCTTGGTGACAACTATCTTCTCGATTAGCATCGGTTTCCTATTGGAGGCATTCGGTTTTGAGAAATACGTCAAGAACGTCAGTATGACCGGATTCAACGAGGAAAAGAAGAAGTTCTCCCTTAAAGGAGCCTGGAGGGAAACGTTTAATCTGATGAGAAGTGTCTATCCCTATCTTATCATCGGTGCTGCAATCGGTGCCGTCATTCACGGACTGGTGCCAACGGAGTGGATTTCTGGTTTCTTCGGAAGGGAGCATTGGTGGCTCATCCCGATTGCCGCCATCATCGGGGTTCCTTTGTATATCCGACTTTCAAGTATGATCCCCATTTCACAGATATTGATTATGAAAGGAATGGCACTTGGTCCTGTCATGGCGATGATGATCAGTTCAGCTGGGGCCAGTCTTCCTGAAGTGATCCTGCTGAAATCCATCTTCAAGAAGCAGCTGGTCGTGACCTTTGTTCTATCGGTAATCACCATGTCTACTGTATCGGGATTTATCTTCTATTTAATCTGATGTAAAGAAAAAGGCAGCTGCTTCTATGCAACTGCCTAATGGTCTTCTTATTCCCCAGTCTCCGCAAAACGGTGGATTCTTTCTCCCACTTCATCACGAACGCGTTGGAAGAATGCCCATTTCTCTTCTTCCGTACCTTCCGCCTTAGCCGGGTCATCGAATCCCCAATGTACACGTTTCACTTGAGGAGGTGTCACCGGGCACTTATCCGCTGCATCTCCGCAAAGTGTCACGACTAAGTCAGCATTATTCAGGATTTCCGGATCGATGATGTCAGATGTTTGGTTCGTGATATCGATATCGACTTCTTTCATTGCTTTCACCGCATTTGGGTTCAAGCCGTGTGCTTCGATTCCAGCACTGTATACGTTCCACTCGTCACCCAGGTGTTTTTTCGCCCAACCTTCTGCCATTTGACTTCGGCATGAATTACCTGTACATAGGAAGTAGATGGTTTTCTTTGACATGTTGAATCTCTCCTTTAGTGTTTGTTAGATGATTAATAACCAGATATAAAGCCCGACCAGTGTGATGAATAGAGTTGGGATGGTCAGGATGATCCCTGTTTTAAAGTACGTCCCCCAGGAGATTTTCACTCCTTTTAAAGAAAGGACGTGTAGCCATAATAATGTTGCCAATGATCCGATCGGAGTGATCTTCGGTCCAAGATCGGATCCGATGACGTTGGCATAGATCAACGCTTCACGTGTGACACCCGTCGTATCCGTACCGGCAATCGCCAGTGCATCGATCATCACCGTCGGCATATTGTTCATGATGGACGATAGGATTGCCGCGATGAAGCCCATTCCGACCGTTGCCGCGAATAACCCTTGATCCGCCGTCACTTGGATGACATCCGCCAGTATATTGGTCAACCCAACATTACGCAGACCATACACGACCACATACATGCCAATCGAGAAGAACACGATGGCCCACGGAGCCCCCTTGATAACGGTTTTCGTATTGACCGCTGCACTTCTTCTGGCCATGGCTAAGAAGAAAATGGCGACGATCCCTGCAATGATGGATACCGGCATGCCGATGAATTCACTGGCAAAGTAGCCGACAAGGAGGACTGAGAGCACCAACCAGGAAAGGCGGAACATCTTGATGTCCTGTATGGCATCCACAGGTTTCTTCAATTGAGAGACATCATAATTCTTTGGAATGCTCTTTCTGAAAAAGAGATACAGAACCAAGATGCTTGCTCCTAATGAAAACAGATTCGGCACGATCATCCGCGAAGCAAACTCCACAAACCCGATTCCGAAGAAGTCAGCGGAAACGATGTTCACCAAGTTACTGACCACCAAAGGCAGGGACGTGGTGTCGGCAATGAATCCACTCGCTATGATAAATGGAAACACGAGCTTCTCACTGAAATTCAGGTTCCGTACCATCGCAAGGACGATTGGTGTCAGGATCAGCGCCGCTCCATCGTTGGCGAAAAGAGCCGCCACTACTGCACCAAGGAGTGACACATAAACGAACATCCTCACGCCGTTACCTTTTGCCGCCCTTGCCATATGCAAGGCAGCCCATTCGAAAAATCCGATCTCATCCAGGATGAGAGAAATAATAATAATCGCAATAAATGCTAATGTCGCATTCCAGACGATGCCTGTCACATCCACAACATCATTGAAATCGACAACCCCCGCGATCAGCGCAAGCATGGCCCCGCCGATTGCGGACCATCCGATAGAAAGACCTTTGGGCTGCCAAATGACAAGCACGAGGGTGATGAGAAAAATCACAGATGCTAATATAGTCATAATTCCTTTTTAACCTCCTATTATTCACAAGAAATGCGTAAGCCCTGCTCCTCCAATTTCTTCAATTTGAAGTCCTGATTCGGCAGGTGGTCCAGGAGGCTTTGGATCATCGGGAAGTATTCACTCTCACGGTTAAGGGAGTAAATGATCCATTGACCACGGCGCTTCTCCCTTACAATCCCCACATCCTTTAATTTTCTGACGTGTTGACTGATGGCAGGCTGACTTGCTTGAAAGATTTCTACGAATTCACATACACAACAGTCGTTTGTGTCTAATATTTTGATCATGGTTAACCGGGTTTTATCCCCTAATAACTTTAAAATCGTTGCGGCTTTGTCTATATCAGCCATCCACTCGCCTCCTTATATTAATGTATGCTTATATAATAGTTCACTTATATATAGATTACAAGACGTTTCTGTATTATTCTAAGGAAAAGGGGTGGCGAGATGAAAAAGGGATATATAGATAAGATGCGAAAGGAAGATTGGGGGCGTGTAGCCGACATTTATCGGGAGGGCATCGGTACGGGGAATGCAACCTTTCAAAAGGACGTCCCTTCCTGGGAAGAGTGGGATGCCAATCATTTACAAACAGGGCGGATCGTTGTGCGGTCAGAGGATTCAATATTAGGCTGGGCTGCCATGAGTCCTGTCTCTAGCCGAAGTGTATACAGAGGGGTGGCTGAGGTGAGCGTGTATGTTTCGACTTTGCATATGGGAAAAGGCTTCGGGAGCCTCCTCCTCGGTGCTTTAATTGAAGCAAGTGAACAACACGGGTATTGGACCCTTCAATCGGGGATATTCCCGGAAAACCGTGCAAGTATCAAACTTCATGAAATACATGGCTTTCGAATTATTGGTTATCGTGAGAAGATCGGGAAGATGGATGGCGTTTGGAGGAATACGGTTTTGTTAGAGAGAAGAAGTAAAATTGTCGGATTAGAATGAAAAACCCGGGGACTGAGCCACCGGGATAAGATTTTGGAGTTGGCCATAATTTTCAATAATGACTCCATTACCCCATGACATCTTTCAATCTCTTATTATGCTTTTGTAGTATCCACCATAACATGAACAGAATAGCAAAGATGGTTAAAAATAGAATTGGCGGCCAGTATATGGTTAATAAGGTCGGCCCGTAATAGGTCAATTGATGGTATCTCTCAATCGTATCCTCATAGGATTCTTTATATTCATATTGAACCACCCAATCATCATCTGCCATGACGACATTCCCCAAATCATATTCGCTAGGAATGATCTCGGCTTTATTTGAAATGATCCCTTCACTGTCGATGACCACTTCTGCCTTTTGATATTCAATCGGGTAGATATTCGTTGGTTCCTTTTTCACCGCGGAGGATTCAGACAGCCACCCTCGCAAACTCTCTGCATTAAATACCGCAAGATACTGAAGGTGGTCACCATACTTTTTGAAGACTTTCTGGAGTGGATCCACTGCTTCATTAGTTGAATGAAGAACATGGAATACCTCATCCATAATCATATCTTTCTCCATGTCTACTTTCGAAAGATCGTTCAACACTTCATTGTTGTCGTTCATGACCATGATCGAGTTACCTAAAAGGAAAACACCAATAATCAAGGATATAATAGCGGAAAAGAAAACAGTACGGGTCAGTTTCACTTGTGCACGAAAAAATTGAGATATCTTTAGAAACGGCTTCTTGGCATCTATTCTCTCCATGGCATCGTCTTCCTCTATGACCTCCCCACTTTTCATACTATTGTATACTCTCCTGCACCCGTCGCATGAAGTGAGATGTCCTTCAACGAATTCTCTGCTGTCTTCGCTGCATAAAACATCAATATATGAAGGTAATAAATCTTGTACGATATGGCAACGCTTATCCATTTACGTCACTGCTCCTTTCCTTAAGTTTCAACTTTGCACGGTAGAATGTCACCCGTGCCCAGTTCTCCGTTCTCCGTTGGATCTCACCTATTTCACGAAAACTCAGTCCAGCCAGCATCCTCAGCAATAGCACCTCTTTATATGGTTCATCAAGGGCGTGGATGCATCTATAGAGAGCAACTTTTTCTTCAGACTGCAGGACTTCTGTTTCGGGAGAATGATGCATGGGATTGTCATGACTATAAGCCTCCTGTTGCTTCTTCTTTTTATCAACATACTTATAATAGGAATGCTTGGCGATCTGACATAGCCAAACAGACATCTTGCACTCTCCATTGAACCTATCAATGGACCTTACCGCCTGGTAGAAAGTCTCTTGCGTCAACTCTTCCGCCACATCCCGATCGCGGCAGAGAACCATTACATATCGAAATATATCATCCGCGTACTTATAATAAATCTCTTCCAATTCCCCCAATGCCTTTCCCCCTTTCGCCTATATATCTGAAATTGAGCGTATTCGTTACATATCAGTTGAAATTTTCAAAAAAGGTGTAAACAGGGGCATCAGCCATAAGAAAAGAGCCTGGGTTATCAGGCTCCTTTTCTTATAAAATAATCTGCCTCTACCTAATGAGGAACATTCAAGGCTCAATCAAATCCGTGTCCGGAGGGATGTACCCCAGCTTTCTGCCTATTTTTACAATTTGTCCTTTATGGTGAAATTCATGTGTGGCAGTATGTGTATATAGCCATAAGGCAGATATCTCGGCACTCTCTCCTTCCTCAAAGGATACGTGTATGGTATGATCCCATTTCCCTTTAAACGCCTGTAAAAATTCATGAACCAGGGAATCTGTCATCTTGAAAATTTCACGCATTTCTTGTACATTCCCAGCAGATTCTGAAGTGATTTTAGGAAGGGATTGACCAAGTCCCCGACTGCCCAGCCATACGCGATAGCAATCAGCCACATGGGCATGCAGGCTGCGAATGGAATCCCCGCCAAACTCGTCTACTTTTTTCACATAATCCGATGGAGATAAGGTCTCGCAATAAAGAAATAGCGTCTCTCTCGTGCGACGAATCCACTCATATTGATTTACGAAAACATCCAATTTCTTAACCTCCATTTCGTCTTAATGAGTATTTACCTATGAAATTTTCCGGATTTAACTTTAATTCCACTTTTTCTCAGCGATTTCATATGGAAAAGTTATCCGATATGGAAGATAATTAAGCCGCTTTCCATTTTATCGTGCGGGAATAAGACTAATCGTGCCCCATTTGTCATCCCCCCACTATTAAATACCCGGGAACTTCCTTCTTTACAAAATACTTCTCAATTAACGATAATACCTCATCATTGCCTGGCAATGACACAGTATCAATGGCTTCTTGAAAAGACAACCATCGATAGTCGCTGTGTTCCTCGTTTAAGTTCACTTCCTGATCAGATTCCACGAACCCCACAAAGACGGGTGCTATGTATATGTAATTTTCTTCGATGGAATAGATGCGATCAAACGTGTTGGCAGAGTATAAAGAAAGGTTTGTAATACCTGTCTCTTCTTCCACCTCTCTGTATGCTGCTTCCCAGGCTTTCTCTCCTTCATCGATGCCGCCACCGATATAGCACCAAACATCTTTCAACACAGACTCCGCCCTTTTCAGCAATAATACACTGTATTGATTTTCAACTTTTTTTAAAAGGACGACGGCTATTCCAGTGCATCGAATAGGAATTTCGCTCATGTCATCAGCCCCTTCCTTTCAGACCACAACCGCTGAACACCGACCAATTTCAAACCATTGAAATCCATCCTGTAAATATCCGGCTTGGAAGTACTATGTAAGAAATCCAAATCATACTGGCTGTCATAAAAGCCCATCATTAATGTCATGATGGCTCCGTGCGTCCCAATCACGATTTTCTTTCCTTTGTATGTATTCAATAATGTGTTCAAGACGTTGAGCCCTCTTTTTTGGCATTCGGAATTGGATTCTGCGCCTTTTAGTGCGTAATCCGGATCCTGGAATGATTTCTCAAGGAGCGGGCGAAGTTCCTGATCGGATATCCTGTTGTTCCCTGCTGAAAAAATCCGTTCCTTCAAGGTTTCCTCGATGACCACCGGCTTCCCGATATGCCGGCTTATCCCTTCAACCGTTTGAACGGAACGCAGGTAGGGACTTGACACTACCACGTCGATCTCTTCTGTTTTCAATAAGTCGATTATTCTCCGGGCGGCCCTCATTCCTTTTTCCGTTAGAGGACGCGTTCGTTCATCGCCTGTTTTCGGTGAATCACCGTGTCTTACCATGTAGATGTATGTATTCATGATGTTGTTTTCTCCAAATTCCAAAGCACCTTTCTTTTCAGTTCATCGTATTGATTGTAGTTGGTGTCCTGAAAGGCCTCACTCCGATTGGAGGCGACGTCTTGATATTGAATGCTTTCTTTGAATTGGGATGAGGTAAAATCATATCGTTCACGATCAATCATATTGTAGAAATGCCAGCCTGCAGGTAATCGGGTTTTATAGATTTCCCCACCTAGGAGATCGTTAACGACAAGGGAGGTTACTCCGCACTGACCCTCCGCAGGATTATCACTGGTCCACTTAGAACTCGTTTTTAACGACCAGGATTTTTTCAACACTCTTGCTAATTGAGCACTTTCCATATTTCCCTCCCTATAAATCGACGGTCTGAACGACTTCATCCGTACTTTCATCAACCAGTAGGATCTGGTTATATGTGCTCTTCGGATCCTTCTCGAAATACCAAAGAGACACGTCTTCTAACTGATATTCATTTACCACTTTCGGGGATAATGCTTCAAGGTTCAAAATGGTTGCTTTATGATCATCCACTTTGACCTCCAGCTCTTCGGCATTGTTGATTAGGCCATAAATCAGGGTACCCCCATGGCCCTGATACCCTTCCAAACGATCAAAATCTCTATCAGGATCGATCGGTCCCCAGGTAAGCATTCCACTCTTCCATCCGAAGAGTCCCTTGTGAGCATAAACCGCTCCTAGATTACTATTATTTTTGATAAAAAAAGATAATAACTCGTCCCCGAGTTTATAGGCAGGGATCAGTAAAAGTTCGCTGTCCTCTGCAAGAACGGCTTCATGGGGCTCCGCATAAGAGTCCTGATATTCTGCATATGCCCAGAGGCTTGTGATTGCGATCACCACCATCAACCAAGAGACCGTGGCAATAATGATTTTATTTTTCATGTTCAATCCTTTCAAGAGAATCTATTAATCGTGCCGGTTTTCACTACTTTCGTGCCTGATTTGAAGAATTCATGCGGGTTTCAAGTTTATCGTGCGGGAATAGAAATAATCATGCGGCTTTTCACATAATCATGCCGGATTGTCGAATTTTCTTTATTTCTCACTCTCCTAAACTCTCACCTGTCAAGATCTCAAACAAACGGGCAGATTCTTTCTTTGGAAGATGTGCATAATCATATTCCCCTTGAATGACTTCAAGACTATCCTTTTTCGGACTGATCCACATTTTATAAAGCACTGGCTTTGCCTCAGTATCAGGGTTTTTAAACTCGTAGATAAATTGATAATCCGGAGGGCGGATGAAGTCTACCTGCGCCTCGGTCCAATGAGTGTCAGATAGAATGGCTCTTACCTCTTCCACTTGTTTCGTGTCTGTAACTTTATTAAACTCCTCATACTTATTTTCGTCGCTTACCCTCTTTTCCACGACGATGTTTTGCTTTTCACCTGAACAGGCCGCTAACATTAAGACTACAACAATCGTAACAAAAGACTTGAACCCCCGTTTCAACATATCGCTCGCCCCTGTGTTTCAACTTCACCTTTTTTATTCACCGTGTCCGTCCCCCATTCACAATTACTTTCGTTCTCCCACGCCACAATGTACTTATTCCATTCCTTCGTTACGGAAACAATTTCAACGGTGCCGCCGTGGTGTTCCAGTACGAAGGCTTTCGCCTGTTCTTCCGTCATATCTGACTCAATGTCCTGGCAACCGACCAATAATAAGCCTGCAAACATGATGGCGGTTCTTTTCATCCTTTTTCCTCCCGAGACAATATGGCATCGTATAATTCCACCCTGACATCGGATGAATTTTGATTTTGGTAGATTTCAAGATTCCAGCTGTGAGTGGAGCGGATAAAACCATGATCCCTGATCCATTGGTGCAGTTCTTCATAGCTGTTTCTGATCTGGTCATTCGGACCTTGATGGAGGATGGTGGCATATCGGTGTGGGGGGATGGTCAAGGTCTGCATGTCAGCCGGAATATCGCTGAATTCGCTGACCTGCAGTCCGATCCAGTACCCGTCTTCTTCTGGTATTGACTCTTCGACGATAAATGCGCCAATCTGTTGACTGGGTTCCAGTGCGTTCCGGATTTCTCCTGCTCTCTCTTTTAAACGCTGTGCTGCTTTCGGAATTTCTTCCACATACTTTTCTCCTGGACAAAGAACCCTGAAACCAACCAGCTTCATTTCTCCTACCTCCTTCACGATACTGACCATTATTCCCCCTCCTATATCCACTCTTTCAGGTGATCCTGAATGAATGCGACATCCTTCTGATAATGTTCCACATGACCTTCTTCCACCATCTTCTGAAAAGCGGGGTCGCCTTCTTCGGCTTTTCGATGGATGGTCTTGCATATGGCTTCCAATCGAAGCAGGACCATCTGAAGATCGTCCATTCCAAAATCAAAACCGTATGCTGTAAAGAACCGCTTAACCCTCTGTTTGATTCGCCCGGCATCCTGTGAAGAATCGTAGTGAATGGCCTCTCCGGCTTCGGAATATCGTACGCGACTCAAAGGAACACAGGTGTAAAGAGTATACGCAATATCCCATCGTCTCGGACCGGGACCCGCTACATCGAAGTCGATGATCCCGACCGGCTTATTCTTGTTAAAGATAATGTTATACACAGCAAAGTCATTATGGCATAAAACCTCGAAAGGCTGTGGTGTTAGATCGATCGGCTCCCAGTCTTCACTTATCGGAAAGTCACTTACCGCATCATGATACTTGCGGAGCATACCCGCTATTTCTTCAAGGGAATCATCTGACCACATGTATTCTTTTAACGGATAATTCCCCGCTTCTCCTTCTATGAACGATAAGATTTCCCTTCCTTTCTCATCAATACCGCGAAAAGCCGGAGCATGAGGGTATCCTTTCGCTTCTAAATGGTTTAGGAGCTTATGGATTTTCGGGCTCTCTGGCTTAAGCTCTCGACGGACGGTGTCTCCGGAACGGTATACGGTCGAGACGTTACCACCGGCTAATTTTTCTTCGTGTGTCATGTGGACTTCCACCTTTCATCTACCTCATTACTCTCTGTCCCTCTTCTACAGAAGAATATAATGATGATTAATAAGACGTTACGTTTGATAATTCCAATTATTTCAAAATACCAGTCAATTAACAATCCCCATCTAACAAAAAAACCCCCTAATCTAACCAGAGGGCCATTCTCATATTTAAGTGCAGCATTAAAATGATGATTACCTTTCCACGCTTTTCTTCTTAATAAACGGGCTTATAGCCGTTCCGATTGATATGCCAAGAAACGCAGCGATGGCATAAAATCCAATGGCCATACCATCCCAGCCACCGACCCTGAATATACTGAAGAGTATGGTTCCTAGACAAATCACACCCAATACGGCAGACAAACTGAATACGATGAGATTACGGGTATACCTGGCCAACAACACCATCAAGCAGGCTGCAAGAATGAAAAGCACGATAATCGGCAGCCACCCTTCTAACATGAACATGTTTCCACCTCCTGTATAGAATGCTGATCATCTGGTAAACCACCACAAGAAAAATAGAATGACGGCGATTAAAAAACATAGTAGCGCAAACACATATTTTCTGTCCGTTTTTTTCTTTTCCGAATTTGCAGCGACGATCCCTCCGACCAATGGAATAGAAATGGCCATCCACATCCAGAAACTCATCTAACTCGCTTCCATGTATGAAAGAATTTTTTCTTTTAATCCACCATTACTTGTATAAAGAATATACGTTTTGGAACGGGTCTTGATCACGACTCTGTCAGTGTGCCCGTAAGGTAAACCAATTCTTACGGCCATTTTTTCCTCACCGCTGTATGTATCGTCCATTGAAACCTCTTTTATATTTGAGATAGGAATGTCAATCTGACTTAACTGCCACTTAATATGTAAGTTCCCGTCCTTCCTCGATACCTTCACTTCCATGGTGATCACTCCTTTCTTGATAGTAATAGATACGTTCGATGTCGCAATCGATTTCAGTTTTTTCCATTTTCATTCTTTATCTTTCAACCCAAACCTCGGTTTACTGAAATAAGCACCGATCAACAGAAACATCATCGCTATCAGGAATCCAACCGCTTCTTGATGGATTAAAATGGCTACGGGTAAGGATAAGGCTGACAGTATAAAAAAGAATTTCATCAACATCGAATCCCTCCTGGGTAGATAATTCCAATTATATTTGGTAAAATGGTAAATATATGTTATGATGAAGGTCATCTTGAGATTGACTACAATCAAAACCCACTTCATTCGAGGTGGGTTTTCTGTTTATTCCTTTTATTCTCCGGCTGCTTCAACCAGTAACGCACCCCTTTTCCAGCGAGAGGTTCATCCTTGTACCTTGGAATCACATGGAGATGGCAGTGAAAGATAAACTGATTGGACACCTCACCGACATTCCATCCAAGGGTATAGCCATCTGGGGAATATTCCTGATCCAGAAAGTCTTTCGCCTTCTGCAACAACTCATATGTATCGTTCCACTCTTTTTCCGTTAACTCGAAAGCGTTTCTATGATGATTCTTCGGGACGATTACCCCGGATCCTTCCAGTATATCCTGATGCTTGTTATGCTGCAGGAAATAGCAGGAATCGTTCTCAAATACGATGTTTTGATCTTTGTCCTTTTCTGGATGGCAGAATGGACAGGTTTCCACATAGGTCATGTGTTTCCCCTTTCTTCTTTTACCGAAGTGCCTTACCAGAGACGATATGCCAGTGCAGATGTTTCGAGTCTTGATAATCTCCTAAGTTTGTAATCACCTTACAAGCTCCATGCTCATCGGTGACCATTCTTGCCACCTTTTTGATAACGTCCATTAGTTCCAGTAATAAACCATCATCCTCCAGTGTCAGAAGAGAAGGAATATGTTGTTTCGGTATCGCCACGATATGGACTGGATAGAACGGTTTCGTATGATGGTAGGCAAGGACTTGGTCCGTCTCGAGCACCTTCTTCACTTCTGTTTTTCCGCTTAACACTTCATCGCAATAAAAATCATTTGTCATATATCACCTGCCCCTTTCTATTACCAATTATTTCAAACCTCTGCTTCTATGACAATCCTAACTTCCCATTCTGATGCACCCTTTACCCAACTGTTCATTTTTGCAAAAATAACTCATACGAACTCTACACAGTGAAACCCCTTTCATTCCTGGTTCACAGTCCCTATACTAGACTTATAAGATGATCATCTACTAAACAAGAATATAAATATGCAAAATTAACTAGAGGAGGATCCTCATGGTATTGGATAAAAGACGTGCACACTTATTATCCATCATTCAGCATTCACCAGATCCGGTTCCCACAAAGGAACTGGTTGCCAGAATGAACCTGTCCCAAAGGACCATATATTACGACCTTGATCAGATCAACAGCTGGCTAAGGACGGAAGGCTTGGAACCGATCGAAAGTCAGCATGGTAAGGGATTGTTTTTACCCCCTGACTCAAAATCGAAGCTGATGGTTTCGAAGGATCAGAGTTTTGAAGATTGGCAGTATCAATTATCGAAAGAAGAACGCGAAGTCCTGATTAAAGCCTCCATCCTCTTGGAGGAACAGGATGCGTCAATGCAGCGGTTCATGAATCTGACCAGCATGAGCCGGGGGACGATCGCGAAGGTGATTAAAGACATCAAGAAGGAATTTCGTGAAGCCGGTTTGGATCTTTATTACAAGAAGGGATCAGGTTACCGATTGAGTGGTCCCGAGGAGGCAAAGCGAACGATGCTTTCTACGATCCTTGCGACCATCTTCTCCCATCAGGATTGGCAGAATGTCCGGAACGAGGTTCATCGAATGATTCAGCCGGAAGCCGATACGTGGTCACAGGAAACGGAGCAAAGGCGCCTGGTGCGTGAAATCCTATATGAAGCCGAAAAGGAATTGGGATTGACGCTGACGGATGAAATGGTTGAAATCCTGTCGCTTCAGATCCTGATGATCATGAAGCGGATTGAACTGCACAAGTATATCTCGGTTCCAGAAGCGGAAAAAGAGGTCTTGAAGCAGACAGAAGCCTACAGGGCCGCCCTTCATATCACCAATAAGCTTGACGTCACGTTTCCCGATGACGAGGTTTGTTTCATCACGATGAACCTGCTTGGATCCAAGGTCCAGCAGGATAACTTCAACCGCTATACGGAGCAGGAAATGTCGGGGCTGAAGGAAGTCGTTCAACGGATGATCCATGATTTCCAGCTTTACTCCTGTGTTGTATTCGATGACAAAAAGGGACTACAGGAAAACTTGATCTCTCATATTAAACCGACGTTTTACCGGCTAAAGTACGGGCTTTCGATCGCGAATGATCTGTCTGACAGCATTCAAACGACGTATCCGGACATCTTTCATCTGACGAAGCGGGTGATGAAACATTTGGAACTGTATGTTGGAAAAACCGTACCTGATGAAGAAGCGGCCTATATTACCCTTCACTTCGGAGGATGGTTGACGAAAGAGAAGAAAAAGGTAGAGACGAAGTTCAGAGCACTCATCGTCTGCGAAAATGGAATCGGGACTTCTAATATGCTCCGCACTCAACTCGAAAATCTGATTGCCGGGCTGAATGTCATCACAACGCTTTCCATGAGGGAGTATCGAACGAACGAGTACGAAGCGGATATTATCTTCTCCACCAATTATATAAAAGAAAAAGACATTCCCGTCATCCACGTCCCCGCCATCCTGACGAATCTTGAAAAGGAACGGGTCATGCAGCGGATGAACGAGCTTTTCGACTCGAAGCCGACCGAAAAGAATCGGACCGATCTTCTGATGGACGTGATCAAGCGTCACGCGACCGTCCATGAAGAAACTGCACTGAAAAGAGAACTGGTCAAGCTTTTAGAACAAACTACTCCCACGATAAAGGAGCTCAGAAAGCCTATGCTTAATGAATTACTGACAGAACAGACGATACAGCTGAAAGATCGTGTCACAAGCTGGGAGGAAGCCATCAGGGTGGCGAGTGAGCCGCTTGTTGATCAGCAATCGATCCGCCCGGACTATGTGGACGCGATGATCGCAAACGTGAAGGAATTGGGTCCCTACATCGTCATTGCACCGAATATCGCCATCCCCCACGCCCGTCCGGAGACAGGCGTCGAACAGCTGGGGATGAGCTTCCTGCGACTCGAAGAACCTGTTTATTTTTCCGAAAAAGAAAAACATCGCGCCCAGCTCATCATCGTGCTGGCGGCAATCGATAATCAAACGCACTTGAAGGCACTCGCACAGCTTACGGAATTATTATCGAATGAAGACAACGTGGAACGGTTGATCGCAGCAAGTGATCAAGAAACCGTCATCGAATTAATCAATCAAACAGTAGAAGTATAAATCTGAGGAGGAAATGAAAATGAAAAAAGTATTAGTTGTATGTGGAAATGGATTAGGAAGCAGCATGATCGTAGAGATGAACGTAAAAGCAGCACTGAAGGATATGGGGAAAGAAGCGGAAGTGTCCCACACAGATCTGACTACAGCCAAAACGGAACAAGCTGACTTATTCCTTGGTTCAGAAGATATCGTGGAAAGCCTTGAAGACGGCCGCAAAAATGTCGTGAAGTTGAAGAATTTGATGGATAAAAACGAACTTCGTACAGCACTTGAACAAAATATCTAGACCACAATGAGTTAGAAAGGAGCGATACACATGATTGATATCATTATGAAGGATATACTCGGTACACCAGCGATCCTTGTCGGTCTATTCGCCTTAATCGGGCTCCTGATTCAACGAAAGAATACAGGGGATGTCGTGTCCGGAACCCTTAAAACGGTCATGGGCTTCGTCATCCTCGGGGCGGGTGCGAATGTACTCGTCCAGTCCCTCGGGCAATTCAGCAGCATGTTCAATCATGCCTTCGAAGTCGACGGGGTCATCCCGAATAACGAAGCGATCGTGGCCCTGGCACAAGAAAGCTTCGGTACGGAAACAGCGATGATCATGCTGTTCGGTATGGTGGTCAATATTGTGATCGCACGATTCAGTCCTTTTAAATACATCTTCTTAACCGGTCACCATACGATGTTCATGGCCTGCATGATCGCCGTCATCCTGACGACCGGAGGATTCACAGGAGTACCTTTGATCGTTCTAGGTTCGATTATCCTTGGTGCATTGATGGTCCTGTCACCTGCCATGCTTCAGCCATTCACACGGAAAGTCACGGGTTCAGATGATTTTGCCGTCGGTCACTTCGGCTCAATTGGGTACTTGGTGTCAGCGATGGTCGGTAAAGCCGTTGGAAAAGGAAGCAAATCCACAGAAGAAATCAAGGTGCCAAAATCACTCGGTTTCCTGCGTGATACATCCGTTTCCGTTTCCCTGACGATGGTCATCCTGTTCTTCGTCGTAGCAGGCGCAGCAGGTCCTGCCTTCGTTGAAGGTCAACTAAGCGGCGGGCAGAACTTCCTGGTATTCGCCTTTATGCAGGGAATCACCTTCGCCGTTGGTGTGTACATCATTTTAGCCGGGGTACGCATGCTCCTTGGTGAAATCGTTCCTGCCTTCAAAGGGATCGCGGATAAGGTTGTCCCGAATGCCAAACCTGCCCTTGATTGCCCGGCGATCTTCCCGTTTGCAGGGAACGCCGTCATCATCGGGTTCCTATTCAGCTTCATCGCTGGACTTGTCAGCATGTTATTCTTACCTTTACTCGGATTGAAGGTCATCGTTCCGGGACTTGTCCCCCACTTCTTTACAGGGGCAGCAGCCGGAGTGTTCGGAAATGCAACCGGCGGACGCCGGGGTGCAATCATCGGCTCCATGGCGAACGGAATTATGATCAGCTTCTTGCCGGCCCTACTATTACCGGTGCTAAGCTCATTAGGATTCCAGGGAACTACCTTTGGAGATGCAGACTTCGGATTAGTCGGCATCGTGCTTGGAAATCTTGTCAGTCTGATTGAATCTAATATGATGGTATTTGTATCGATCATCGTTCTTCTTGCCGTCCTATTCTTTATCAGCTTTAAGTCGAAAGGGACTGGGGAAAAGGAAGAAACGGAAGTAGCTTAAGATGGAAGTAGCCACCCTCCATGTTTGTGGAAGGTGGCTACTTTTTTGTTTAATCTTCCATTACAATACACTTAATACATATCCTTCTGAGTAAAATTCCAAAACGCAACGGCAAGGCAAGCGGCAGTCCATACTGCAAGGACTGTTAATGAAAACGGCAGTGACATCCCTTCAATCGGGGGAGCTTGACCTTCTAAGTAATTGATCAGATCAAAATTCAAGTTCACCAAATACTTTGAGCTCGTCCAGCTAGAACCGATAGAAGATAAGAGGGTGCCTGCAATCAACACAGCCATCATCGCCCCGATACCGGTTGCTGTATTTTTTACAAGTACTGAAATCATCAGGCTTATGGTGGCAACAGTCGCTGTCACGACCCATGCAAGCCCCGCTGACATCAGCAAGTATTCCCACATCGGAAGGGTATGGATGTATGTCGTCGAAAATTCACCTGAAGGAGAAGCTTGAAATCCCGTCAGAATGGGTGCCGTCCAGCCATCATATCCGAGGACAATCCCCGAAATCCCATAGCAGACAACCACCGTAGCTGCTATCAGCATCGATGTATACAGTAAAACCGTCAGCCATTTGGCCATCAGGATCTTCCATCGTTTGATCGGTCGGGATAATAATGTCTTGATGGTCCCATCATTGTATTCCCCACTCACAACATCAGCCATTATGATAATGATGAGTAAAGGCAGGACAAGTGTGAGTCCCTGTGAGAAAAAAATGCGGATGAATGTAGGTGCTCCAGGATAGTTCGGATTAATGTTGTTGTCCAAGTAGTATTGCTTTTGCTTCAAATCCAATTCAAGGAATTGCCTGGCCTCATCCTGGATCCCACTGGATGCCAGCCGGTTTTGCCGATCGACAATCTCCTGCTGCAGCTCCACTCGCCAGTCCAGCGTACCCTGCTTTTCAAACTTCTCTTGTATCTCCCGGTATTGTGCATATGTAAACATAGAGACGAGAATGATTAAAATCGCGATGACAACGGCAAAGCGTTTTTTGGAAGCAATTTTCATGACCTCATTTTGAATCAGACCGATCATATTCGGATTAGACAATATGATCGCCCCCTGTCAAACCAATAAATAAATCCTCCAATGTCTGGACCTTCCTTTCAATGGTCCATACCTCGATTCCAGCCTGTAGTAACGATTCATTCAGGATCGACGTTTTGCTTTCATCCATAAGCGTATGGATCGTATGATCATCGTACAGTTCTGCAGATTGGACATAGGGAGATGCTTTAATGATATCAAGTGCACGAATAGCATCATTGACTCTCCAGTCTACACCTGATGATAATGCATCCACTAAATCACTTACCTTGCCTACCTTCACGATTCTCCCACGACTCATAATCGCCACTCGATCGGCAAGCATTTCGATTTCACTTAAAATATGGCTGGATACAAGAACGGAAAGACCCGTTTCGTCGACCAGTTTCCTGATAAATGTACGAAGATCCTTTATTCCCATTGGATCCAATCCATTTGTAGGTTCATCCAATATAAGTACATCCGGCCGGCCCAACAATGCTTGTGCAATCCCGAGCCTCTGACGCATTCCCAGTGAATAGGTCTGTACCTGGTCATCAATTCGTGCAGTCAGATCAACCAGATCAATGACTTCTTGTATTCGTTCACTATCTACCTTAGGCAGCATCCGTGCAAACAGTTGCAGATTTTCCCGACCGGTCAAATACTTATATAACTCTGGATTTTCAACAATTGAACCAAGGCGCTGCATCGCCTGTACAAATTGCTTTCTTACATCAAAATCACAGATTTTTATGACTCCCGATGTTGGCTTGATCAGACCAACGAGCATCCGAATCGTAGTCGTTTTCCCCGCACCATTGGGCCCAAGGAATCCAAATACTTCTCCTGGATATATGTCAAATGATATATTATCTATAATCGTCTTTTTCCCTATTACTTTCGTAACGTTCTTCAATTGAACGGTTGGCTTTATGCTCATATCATCACCCTGCATCTATTCTAACGAACTTTTTTCTCAATTGCTCTTATAAATACTCAGCATGAGTAATAGTTGGTACAATCATATATAGAAGGAGAGTTTAAGAGATGAAAAAATGGATGTGGCAACTATTTATCACCCTTTCCCTTGCACTGACCGTCCTATTTGGATATGGATTTGCAAGAGCCTATTCAGATATCGCCAACCCTCCCCAAGAGAAGATCGTAACAGAATCAGTAGAAGCTCCGGCTACACCTGGAGAAACGTATATTGCACTTGGCGACTCATTGACAAGGGGGGTAGGATCTTCAAAAGGAGAAGGTTTTGTCCCGCTGGTTGGAAATTCACTTAAAGAAACCAATACGGTGGAGCGGTACCAAAACTTAGGTATTCGGGGTGCCAGAATTGAAGATTTACTGGCTCAGCTAGAACAAAAGGATGTCAAGCGATCTCTTAAGGACGCCAAAATCATTTCCATCACAATTGGGGGGAACAATCTCTTTAATTCTGGTGAGATTTTAAACAATTATTCAGAAGCTACCGCCCTTGGCATTCTGGAAACCGAAATTCCTAACTTAGAAAAAACGTTTGAAACCATTCGTGACATAAATAAGGATGCCATCATCCTCTATATGGGGCTATATAATCCCTTTAAGGAATTATCGGACGGGGATTCCTTTGACTCGGTCATCCAAAAATGGAATGAATCCGCCCGCACATTAGGCTTGAAATACGACGTTCAAGTGGTGGATACCTTCAATTTGGTAACGGATGCCGAACGCGATCTTTCAAGTGACAACTTCCACCCAAATGATGCTACTTATCAGCAAATAGCTGATAGCCTCTCTCTTGTCATTGAAAAAAACATTATACAATAATATCGAAAAAGCCATGGGGACAGGTACCATGGCTCTTTCCTGCCTCTAGGCTCTTTATCAAATCTGATGCACAATCTCCAATAATCGCTTCGGATCTTCGGAAGAGACCCTCTCTGACAATCTGGCCGCAGCAATGATGGGCGCCCATCGAAATATCTCTTCTTTAAACAAACCACTTTTCTCACAATACAACCGCATATACATATTCGCCAGCTCATTTGATACCTGAGAATACAGAAGATAGGTGCGATACACGTCAGCCCGTCTATCCCCCGCACTGGAATCCACCCAGTCTATGATGGTGACGTTATTATCTGACAGAATTAAGTTATATAAATGAAAATCACCGTGACAGAGATTTTCTTCAAAGGTCATGGAATTGAGTTTTTTCAGTAAGATGGACTTCATCTGATGACTCAATACAGGTGCCGCTTCTATTTGGCGATGAAGCTTTTCGGACATGGGTTCAATGGAATGAGCTTTGATCTGATGAATGCCCATTTGAATGTCTACTGACATGCCCATATAGTATTCCGCTCTTTCCTTATTGTCAGTGAGGAAAGAGCCTATCGTTTTTCCTTTAATGCGTTCCATGATGATGACCTGTTTTCCGTATATGTTTGTGACATCATAGATTTCCGGGACAGGCAGTCCACATGAATGGGCATACTGCTGCTTTTTTGCTTCTTTCATGGATTCACCGGCAGGTAAGGAGTCGTTAAAGACTTTGTAGATTTTATTTTCATAGAGATAGATGGTGGCTGTGTTGCCGGTTGCGGTGGGGGTGCCGAGATTCATAGGTTATTCTCCTCTTTTTCTGAATTTCTTTCTTTCTGTAAAACAAAAGAACTCCTCTGCATAAGAAGTTCTCGACGTTAAGAATGTATTCCTTAAGGCTTATTCCAAAAAAACGTCGTCACCACAAATGGAAGAAGCAAACCGAACACTAATAGGAGACCATTTCCAAACAGCCCAATTTTTCTGTGGATGGTTTTTTCTCCGAACAAAGCGGCCACGAAACCTACCACCGCCATCAAGACAGTAGGCAGTAAGAATGCGTCTTTCCCAAATAGGGATAAAGCATAGAATACTAGACCGATGATAAAGAGAATGAATGAAACCATACTCATTCGTTTTTTCAAATGAACCCCTCCTCTTCGCTATTTACATATGTTAGCTTAGAAAAAATCATTCTTCACTCAGCTAACGCCTCTTTTTCTTCATCCTTACAAAATACAAACCGATAAAAAGAAATCCATACAATAGAATCCAACCATACTGCCAATAATAACGATACGGGATGACCGTAACCCCATCGCCTATACTCATCATCGTTAAGGACGTCCGAACAGGAGGATACAACAGGTTCAGCCATCCAACGTCAGGAAATGAGGTGGCTGCCAGCGACAAAATGAGGATACTAAGAACTCCCCACCATGTGTTAAGCGAATGTCCCACCAGCTCCCTTGTAAAAATGCCCGACAATCCAATTGAAAGAACAGCCAAGCTAAAGTGAGACAGCAAGCCCAATATCACGTGAGAAGGATAAATTTCACTGCCTAAGGCTTGCCATACGATGGGATACAGCACAGAAACGAGACTAAACAAGAATGCCATGATCACACATACGATATACAAGGCCAGGTGGTATTTCCATGGCCTTCTAGCATGGAGCAAGGTAATCTCTTTCTGCGCCGCATCCTCACTGTGAAAAACCGTCACGGTAAACCAGCCCATCATAAAAAACAGGGCCAATGATGTAAATGAATAGCTGTCGTATATGGGATTAGGTGTATATGTATAATTGAGCATCAACGTAAAGATCAAGATCGTCAATGGAGGAATGTACGTAAAAGACCTTAGATAATGGGTGAAATGATAACGTATCAATGCGTTCAATTTCCTTCTCCTGTCCTAGAAGTATTCTTTCAAATGACGAACGGAGGAATGCACCTCCTTGATGGATGCCCCTCTTGTTAGGAGTTCACGCAACACATCATCGACATGAATGGTGTTCACCCTCGTTTCCACTCTCTTGATCCCATTCTCAAGTACACCCACTTTTTCAACCTCAAGGGGAACGGACACTCCTTCAAACTCTTCCTCCCCTATTTCAAAGATCAAAACGGCAGAAGGAATTCTCGTTGATTCACTCCGTTGGATGACCTTTTTATCCTTTATTACAAAAACCTCATCCACTAGATTTTCCAATAGCCGTGTTTCATGACAGCTTAGGATGATACTGATTCCATCATTCTTTACGTTTGCAAGAATATCTTCCATATCACTTTGGGCCACATCGTCCAGCCCAGATAATGGCTCATCGAGAATCAGGACATCCGTTTCTTCCAGCATGGCCTGCATAATGGCGACCTTTTGCTTCATTCCTTTGGAAAAAGTACCAATCCGTATGTTCCAGACATCCTTCATATGAAAGATCTTCATCAAATCATCCACTCTATTTTGTAGGTGCGACTTCTCCATTCCCCTGATGCGTCCCATGTGAATCAAGTATTCTTCCGGAGTAAAAGGGATTGTGGCAGGAGTTCGTTCTGGCACATATCCAATCTTTAGAGAAGGAGCCCCCTTGATCACCTCACCACTGTCAGGGTTCACTATTCCAGCCATCATTCTTAAAAGAGTACTTTTTCCAGATCCATTCTCCCCCACCAATGCAATGATTTGATGAGAAAAAATAGACAAGGATGATTCTTTTATGATGATGGATTTGCCATAGCGTTTAGTCACTGCTTTCAACTTTATAAGCGATTCCATCCCTTTCATCCATCCCCTGCCAACATATTTAAAAGGAATGAGAGAACCAGCCCCGACACCGCTGCCACCAGTCCGTTCAAACCAATTACCGTTAAGCTCATGCCACCCCATCCGCCAACGGCCAGACTAAAGATCCAGCATAAAGCAGACAAGAGGACCAGCCCAAAGAATAGCTTCACATTGAAAAAGGAAGGGATTCTACCATACTTCTGCAAAGCCTGTAAGACACAGGCAGCCATAGCCCCGATGATGACCAACGTCAACGCGTCTATTGACATTTTGAATGCCTCCCCGTCATTTTCTGTTTTTATTCATCCCTTCCAACCCTTACGATATAGGTAGATAAATAGATTCCCAACATAAAGAGGAATAACCCGGAAATGAATAATAGCTCACCTGTTTTCATGTTTGGTTCCTCCGAACGTTTTTGTTTACAATCCCAATTATTTCAAATTACGTAGGGATTCACAATCTTTTTTTATCTATTCAGGAAATGTATTGTTGGCTCACATAATCCATAACCAGGAGCTATGCGCTACCCTCAGGCTTTTAATTTCTCTGTATCGATTCCAGCTTCCTTCAACTTCAAATCCGCCTCATCCTCTATGAGATCCTTGAACACCTGCAATGCATCGTCAAACTCGACATGCTTATCCATCAGAAAGCTCATCCTATGTTCGATTTCAAGCCACGTAGAAATGTCCGCTTCATTATGCTGAATCTGGGCTTCGAGCTTATCCAGAGCGTTGGCCACTTTTGCTTCATACGTTTCTTTCTCTTCGAATTCATGCCATAGTTCGTATAGCTCCTCCCCTAATGCATTTCCCAACATATCTTTTATTCTCTCAATGGATTTCCTCTCATTGAATGCCTTTTGTTCCTTCGCCGCTGGGTCATTCATCGTATCAAATGCCGGGATGTCCCCGGCTTCCGCCTCGACGAGATCGTGGATGATGATCATTTTTAGTAATCTTGCCAAATCCACATTCTGCGTTAAATATGACTCCATCAGCATGGCCATTAGGGAGACTCTCCACGTATGCTCGGCCACGCTTTCTTGTCTGCCGTTCGAGAGCCAGCTGTGCCTCATTTCGGATTTCAGCTTTTCCCCCAGTTTGATGAGTTCCAAGATGTTTATAAGGTCTGTCTTCATTGTTTCATTCTCCTTTTCAGGCTCCTGATCTGTCCCCGGTGATTGATTTCATCTTCTAAGACGTGAAACCAGAGATAGTAATGGTTAAACGGGACACCGTTCGGCCACTCATTTTCTTCAAACAGCCAGTCGTCGTTTCTTTTTCTAAGCTCGGACAGGGTCTTATCCCTTACGGCTGAGAGCTCATCTATATAGAACTGAACGGAATGTCCTTTTATCGTTTTTCCTGCATTCTCACCGAGTTCCAATGCTGTTTTCCATTTCTGCAGCTCAACGTCGTTGATGTCCCGTTCTTCGAATGAAATGACACCATGCACAAACTCAATAGAAGCAATATGAAGAAGAAGCGATCCGATGGTATTCACATCGCCTTCTGCCATCTTATCCAAGTCTTCTTCCGTTAGATTCTTTATCTCATCCAATGTGACAGCCCGGGTATGTTCCAGCATTGAAACGAGTTCCCCCATCGTTTTTGTGTAACCGCCATTATTTTTTATGCGATAATCGATCATTTCCATTCCCCCTAACCAATCTACCTTGTATTTTACCAATTCCCTCCATTTTTAATAGACTGATATTTTGGAGATATGAGTGATATAATGGAATTAAGATACAAAAAAAGAAGCTTATCCAAAGCTCCTTAGTTAAATATCTTGAGATTTCATTTTATTTAATTCCTGCGTCCTTTCCTTTTTCAGATCTTTTCTTCCCCTGAACCATTCTTCCATTAAAAACGCTGCACCTACTATCACAACCAGTAAAGCACTTAATACCTTTACCTGCCCCACTAAAACGAAATAAGTCATGGTGACTACAAAGATTGCAGGTATTAAAAACCCCCAATATACACTATCTCTCTTTGCCAAAAAGTACTGAAACCCAAAAGTAACGACAAGTAATAAAAGTTGAAACCACTCATTCATTTCACTTTTCCTCCATTTCGTTTTTATATTTTTCAATGATCAACTTTGCATCCTCCAAGCTGACCCTTTCTTCTATCGCCAGATGTTTAACGAAGCTGATAAACTCTTCCTTATCATTTCTTTCATTTAGTTCAATTTTTTGAATCAATCTGTCCAACCGTGTGCGGACCGTTGGATAGGAGACATTATAATTTTTTGCAATGTGCTTTAACGAACCAGAGTTTAATACAAATTTCCTGATAAACTCCACTTCATCTTTTTCCAATGATAAAATCCAATCCGGAACATCTTTTATATCCATATAAACCCTCCTCTTAACCCATATAATACCAAACTATTTTAATAATGTAAAAGTATTTTTTAATATTATTAAAAATAAAATTAAAATTAAACTAAATAATAATTATACAAACGAATCTTTCAAGGTTGAATAAAGTACTGAATAGCATACGAGAGGGAAAATAAAAAAAGAGCTTATCTTAAGCTCCTTCAATCGGCAGGTAAACCGCCACTTCTTCCCGGCCATCCTCCATGGGATGATACGTCTCCACGATGTATGCCTCTGATTTTCGTTGATATCCCTGATCTGATATATGTGCAGAAAGGTATTAAGAAATCCCGTCAAATTCAATGATTTTTTCAATCAGCACGTAGCGGTTGGGAGATCAGGTTAAGCGGCATAGCTGACATATAACCGGAAAAATTCTGCTTATTTCGTAATGAATTGTAAAAAACCAGAAATAGACGGAAAAATTCCGCCTATTGTTTCTATTACTACAAAAATGGTGGACTTTTCTGTGCATAGGCGGAAAATCTCCGCTTATTTCCCCCAATACAAGAGAGATTCGGAATATAACCGGAAAATATCCGCTTATTATTCTTTTTCTCGTTCATCACCATTATATAAAGATGGCATTCCTAATAAAGAAACTCGCCAAATTTCCAGCGGCGAGTCTTAAATCAAACATAATTCCACATTTTTATCGGTGCGCCTCAAAACAGTGATGAGAAGCTCATCTCTTAGGTCCGTCCCTCTATCTTCACCCTCTGCGCAACCAGATACCCGCCTGCCAGCACAAAGAAAATGACGAGAAGCCAAACAAACCCGTCGGTAAATCCAGTCCGTTCAACGGCATAGCCGAAGAGTGGGAAGCTGATCATGATCACAAAGCTCTCCATTAAGCCGATCAAGGAAAGAAAAGTCGAGCGTATATTGCTTTTCAAAAAGCTCTGCACAAATGAGCTGAAGATCGGTTCGAACAAACTCAAGAGCTGGGCAAGAATCAGAAACGACAGTAGGATCGCCCAGTCCGTTGCGAAGATGAACAGCACGAAAAAGACAAGAAAAAGTCCTAATCCGTAATATAGGATATTGAAGAACTTGAATCGTTCCTCTACCTTATACGCAATCTTTGCCATCACGACGCCGAGGAGTCCTTCGATGGTGAAGACGGCTCCGACGACGATGGAGGAATAGCCCAGTTCAACAAAGTATTCCTGTCCGTAGAATACCATGATGACCATGACACTACTCGCCAGGATAAAAAGGACAACCGGTGCGTGAATGACCCTGTTATTTCTCCACACATTAACCCCCAGCCGGAATTGATGGACCCACTGGTTGTACCAGCGCCCGCTGATTTCTTCGGTCTTCTCCCGCTCTGGTTCTTTCATGAAAAGAAGAGGAATCACCGCCATGACGTGGGTGACGATCGTGGATCCGTATACCCATTCCCAGCTCACTTCCGCCATGAAGCCGCCTAGGAATTTCGCGAGGCTCAGGGATAGCAGGGAAATCGCCGTCATGCTCCCGATGACCCGCGTATAATCCTTTTCCCGTTTCTCATTTTTCAATGTGTCATAAGCAAAAGCCTGCTCGGCACCCGAATGAAGGGTGACCATGAGCCCCATGGACAGGAACGCCAGGGTGAACATGGAGAAATTCCCGCTCATCAGCATGAACAACCCGTATAGCAGACTGAACACATTCCCGATAACAAGGCTGATCTTCCGCCCGTACAAATCAGCGATCATCCCTGTCGGAACCTCGAACAGCACGATAGCCAAATGGAGCAGGGCCTCAAGGATCCCGATTTCACCTAAGGTCATCCCTTTATCGCCAAGGTAGATGACCCATAGTGCCCGGTCGAAAAACAGTTGAGCAAAAAATAAATAAACATACAGCAGATATATATTGTTTTTTGTTTTCATCATTTCATTTCGTCCTCTCATAACACAAAAATAAATAGGCTCGGACGACATTGGGTTTCAGCTGCTGAAAATCCTCAGAAATTCAGCAGCTGAATAACCACACCTTCCCCTCCAAGCCGCCCGAATTGCACAAAAAAAGCCACAGGGAATCATTCCCCATGGCTCTCGCTATTATAGGAAATCATACACTCGTTCATCACTATGAAAAATCAGCTAAAAAAGGACAGACGTGTCCCGAGGACGGCTGAAATTCCAATAATAGACATCATTAATACACGGTATTTTTTGATGTCTAAAGTGAACGTATGCATGATATTCCCTCCTTTATTGTGTAAGATTCTTTTCTATTATAGCTCCCTTCCTTTTTTTGGACAAGGAAAGATTTTTCATATCACCTGGTAGTACCGTTCATACTAATGGCTTAAGGAGGTGATCGGTTTATGAAAAAGCCAGATCAGTCTGATATGAAATCCATGACATCAGGGACGGACCCACAGCAGGTAAAAAAACAAATTCAAAAAGATGTAGCCGCAGGCCAAGGTGCAATGACTTCACGGGAAGCGGGATCCATGCGGGATTAAGGATGGAAAGGGGCGATGAATGCCGTCCCTTTATCTTCTTTTAAAAAAGGAAATGGTTTAAGGTAGATTGTACGATGCCTATATTTTATAATGAAGTGAAGGAGGTGAGAAAAATGGAAAAGCAGATACTTGAACTATTATTTGATTTAAAAGGTGAAATGAAAGAGTTTCGAAGTGAGCTGCAAACGTTTCAAGCGGATTTACGCAACATAAGTGCTGATTTAAAAGAAACTCAAGCTGATGTCCGCAACATTAGTTCTGACTTGAAAGAAACTCAAGCTGACGTCCGCAACATTAGTTCCGATTTAAAAGAAACTCAAGCTGATGTCCGCAACATTAGTTCTGACTTGAAAGAAACTCAAGCTGATGTCCGCAACATTAGTTCTGACTTGAAAGAAACTCAAGCTGACGTCCGCAACATTAGTTCCGATTTAAAAGAAACTCAAGCTGATGTCCGCAACATTAGTTCTGACTTGAAAGAAACTCAAGCTGATGTCCGCAACATTAGTTCTGACTTGAAAGAAACTCAAGCTGACGTCCGCAACATTAGTTCCGATTTAAAAGAAACTCAAGCTGACGTCCGCAACATTAGTTCCGATTTAAAAGAAACTCAAGCTGACGTTCGCAACATTAGTTCCGATTTAAAAGAAACTCAAGCTGATGTTCGCAACATTAGTTCCGATTTAAGGACGACTCAAGATGATGTGAAGGAAATCAAGGAAACCGTCAACCGGATTGAAGCCTCACAAACCGAAGATGTCATTGCGATGCTAAAGGTGACGAAGCAAAGCATAGAATCTGAATTTCACTATACGAATACCAGAATGACTGACTTGGATAAGCGGGTCTTCAATCTTGAAAACCGGGTGGAGAGGTAGTGCATATCACCACTTGTCTACTACTCAGTCCCACCAAAATCCCTTCGTCTTCCTCACTATTGTATGCCACTTAATGCTGTTTTCTTTTCCACTCATACGGCTTTTCAGCCCAATGAAATAACAATACAAATAAGAACATAGAGAAACATATTGCACTACTTTCTATCCATCTGACTTCTCCGTTCTTGATCCATTGATAAATGATCGATGTTACGAAATAGATCAGGGGAAATCGGATGCTTTTTTTTAACATGCTCATGCACACCTTTCTTTGTTTTATGAAAAAGGAGACGATCCTATGGATACCATCATTCGACCAGAACAGAAGCAAGAATTCAAAAAAATCCAGGACTTGGTGATAGACGCTTTTTCAAACGCGGAATTCAGCGACCAGAAGGAGTATCTTCTTGTCGAACGGATACGGAGATCAGATGCCTATATTCCTGAATTGTCACTTGTTGCGACCGATTCAGACGACCAGCCGATTGGCCATCTCCTTCTATCCAAAGTGACCATCGTCGATGAGGACCAATCGGTGGAATCATTGGCCCTTGCCCCTGTGTCGGTTGCAACAGATTATCAGAAAAAGGGGATCGGAAGCCGTTTGATCACGGAAGCATTATCCCGGGCGAAAGAGATGGGTTATCATTCCGTGATTGTGTTGGGACATGAACACTATTACCCTAAATTCGGGTTTAAACCTGCCAGCTCATGGAATATCAGGGCTCCATTTGATGTGCCTGATAACGTATTCATGGCAACGGAATTGACGGAGAACGGCTTACACGATGTACAAGGTGTCGTACACTATTCTGAGGCATTCTCTTCATGAAGGAAAGTTGTCATTGTGCTACAGCTTTCCCTCTCTCATCCATTTCAAAATGGTGTAACTGCCGTGAACAGAGACCGTGAGCAACAGGATCATCGCTACTAACCATATTCCCAGACGATTGATTTCTTGCAGACCTTCAAAATAGATTGTGATAAAAAGGGCCACCCCTATAAACATGAGGTAACAATATACATTTGGAATGAGCCATATCAGCCTTCGTTTGGTGATTTTCAATCTGTTCACTCCTTTGCTGATTTCTTCCTGCTTAAAACAAGCCAAATGATGAAAAGTAAAAACACACTCAAAATGACTTTCCCTTTCCAGTTCCACACCAGCACCTGCTGAATCGAATAGGCTTCAATGACCAGAGCCGGCATTTTCCCAATTGTGCTCGCTATGGAATAGTTGATGATCCCGACTTTACTGATGGCAGCGGCCAATGTCACCAGACCGGATGGAATAAAAGGAAAGATCCTGAGGGCAATGATCAGACAAAAAGCTTCTAATCCCTTCGAGTTCTGTAATCGTGTCAGCAACCCGTTGTTTATCTCCTTATTTTGAAATAATCTCTTGATGCCCTTGCGATATAAATAAAAACTGACGATTGCTCCCAGCGCTTCTCCTGCGATTGAAACAGCCAACCCTTTTTCGAATCCGAAAAAAGTAATATTCGCAGCCGTGATCACGACGCTCGGTAAAACCCCTAAAACACTGATGATGATATTGAGTAAAATACTTAATGCGATGGCATAGATGCCTAATGTGTTGAACCATTCTAAGAGGTGTGTTTCCACTCTGCTACGCTCCTTATGATCCTATACTGTCGATCTTTCTGTTTTATGTTCAACCCATGAAACCTTTCGTTACTCCTTGAATAAACCCTTCTATGAAGTTAGGAACCTTGAAAATGAATAGTGCAAGAATAAATCCAATGCCCATTCCTTTAATGGTGAGATTTTTCTTCGAGTTGCCGATAAAGTACACGATTAATCCCATGATCAATACAATCAATGTCAATGTTTCACCTCCAAATGGTACCCTTTATAGTTGATTAAATCCAATGCTCACTACATAATCCGTTCTTTGTCCCCATCCTTGATTTTAAAATGGACCTCCGTTGAGCTGCCCCCATCAACATGATTGGGAATATCCGATAGGTCGAGTATCTCCTCCAGGCTGACTGATTTTTCATCATTCGCTTCGATTGTGACAGTGTAGGGACCGTTTTCATTCATGAGAGAGGTGAATCTCGTCTTGGATCCTGGAAAAAAAGTATCCAGGAATTCAATTTCAAAGGTAACTGGTTCACCGCTATGATTAGAGATAAGCATATTACATTCCCCTGTAAATTCTTCTTCCTCTATCTTCTCAAAGTCACACGTTCCCTTCCCATCGTATGAAATAGCCCTAATTCCATCCGCCATCGTTTCCTGATAAACCTTTATAAGTCCAAATGGTAATAGAGAATAAACAATTGCAACGATGATCACGGTGCGGATATGATAGTTTGACAGACCCCTTACAAGTAAAACGATAGCAAAGATAAATAAGAAAGAACCGATGATCGCCAGCACATTGTATCCATCTTGATCTTGTATAGGAAAAGACATGAACGTCATCCGCTCATAAACCATTGGGGCATTCGGAAATGGGAAATAAAGTGACATACAAAGAATCAGGATCAAGCCTGAAGCTATGAGATTTTTTTTATTTTTAATCATGAATTCAACTTCCTTTTTCATTAATCATATGTAATAAACGCAGTTGCGGGAAGGAACAGAACATCTATCCTTTTATATGTTGTTTAAGATCAAAAATACCCATTGTTCCACAAACCAATACGCCCATCCCTAAAAGAACAGTAAGAATCCAATTCTCTCCCCAGCTTGTTATGCACGTTATCAAATTGCAGAATGCAATAGCAAGACTTCCGTATTTCCCACTCCATTTGGCCTGTTCGGAAGATTGATCGGTACTCAAGAAGATTCACTCCCTTTTCTATTGTTTTCCTGATCGGTTTGCGATTTCTCCTCATGTCCTCATCTGATTTCTCATCACATACACGCTGAGGACGATGGCTGAAACTCCTATCAAAATCCCGAATACCGTTCCTGTATAGAGTCCAATAAATTCAAGGGCAAACGGTAGAATCATTGTCATCATACCGACTATCATTATATATAAGCCAAATACCTTCGCAAGTTTCTCTTTGTCCCCTTTGTATGCATCATCCTGATAACCGGCAATCAGATAGAGTTTTTTCTTTACCCTGATTAAATATCCGAGGTAGGCAATCAGTAGTCCAACGCATATACAAATGATAAAGGGTAGGTACATTGGAAGTTCCTCCTAAATGAGTCTATTAATCTTGCCTTTTACTTTCATTTGTTAAGCACATCACTACCAACACTACCAATTATTTCAAATATACAAACTTTATTCAATCCCTTCCTTATTCATGCCGGTCTCGAATTCATCATGCCAAGATCCCGATAATCGCGCGGAATTTTTCCTATTCATGCCAACTTGTCAAATTTCCATCTTTCTATCTCGCTATTATTAAAATATTAATATCCTAATCGGATTCCGATAGCTATCCAGATCTTGACCCGTGATTTTCCTACCACATCCTTGCTTGGGGAGTAATCGAATGCAAGAATTTTATAGTATGATTAGCATTGATTATTGTCATTTTCTAACAACACGAGGTGATTTTAATGATACGTTTCTTTACGTATGCCGTTGTATCTTCTTTGATTTTGTCGACCGGTTTTACCACAGGAGTTGCTACACTCGCTGCTGAAAATGACGGAAGTGATGCCATTGAAGACGGAGGCGGCCAAGGTGGCGTCACCTGGCAGGAATTCTCCCGAAGAATGTCGGGGAGTTACACGATCCTCCTATACAGAAGCGCAAATGGCGGGAGGCAGTGGAAAGAAGTCACCTATGACAAGAACGGAACCATTGTGAATTCCGTATACTGGACCTCATAACATGAAAAAGGGTGATGGAGCAGGTATCCACCACCCTATTTTCATCAACGGAAGGACTCCGCCAGCTTGATCATCTCGTCTTTGGAAAGAGTGATGCCGGATCGTGCCGGCATATATGTCATATCATACATGGCATCGCCTTCTATCCAAGTCAGCATACTCACCTTTAGGGGACCCTCTGATTCAGAATAACTTCCTTGAGAAGAACCGACTTTCACCGGGTCCTGGGACAAGGTCGTATCAGTCCCCGGCTCGAGAAGCTGAAATGATATCCTGATCGTCTGTTTTTCCGGTCCCATGAGGGTGACTACTTGCCTGCTTCCAGTTGGTCCATCCCCTGTTTTGGTGCTGACATTTTTCACCTCGAATGGAACCTTGGTGATATACTTGAACTCCCGGCCCAGAACCTCCGGGCGATCGCTTGCTTCATATAACGGGGCGCTCGCGTTACTTCCGAAGATACCCAGTTGTGTTCCACCGAAGTAAACAAAAATCGAAAGGCAGGCGGCGAAAAATAGTACAGACATGATGGGGGCAAATATCGGTTTTTTGGGAAGAGAAAACGACTTGGGCTGCTTGGAATGGATTTCATCCAGGATGTTCTCTCGCATCTTATTCGTAAAGCCCCGGCCTTTGAACGTTTCTTCTTTCATCAACCCACGTAAAGATTTCAGTTCATCCATTCTTATACACCTCACTACGTTTGATCGTGGAACCGAGCAATGCCTTGCCTCTTGTCAGCCGGGTTTTCACGGTATTCGTGTTGATGTCGAGGCTCACGCCGATCTCAGCTAACTTCATTTCTTCAAAATAATATAAGAAGATGACTTCCCGATATTTAACGGGAAGTGATAAGACGCTCTCGATCAGTGCTGAATTCCGCTCGTTCTCGATCACGGTTTGTTCAGGCGCACCCATTTTCCCTTTGACCATTTCATTGATCTTGTTGGAGATACTGACCATCCTTGTGTCCCACCGCCTTAAGTAATCCTTGCAGTGATTGACGGCCACGCTGATGATCCATGTTTTCAGAGAGGAATCCTCTCTGAAGGTATCCATTTTTCTATAAAACTTGATGAAAATCTCCTGGGTCAGGTCCTCTGCCAGACTGTGTTCCTTTACATACGAATAGACAACATAATAGACATCATTTCCGTACTGTGTCATGGCTTCCTCAAGTAGTCGGTCCTTCTCGGATTTCGTCCGTTGTTCCATTTTAAACATTCACCTGCTTTATGTATCTCTAGTAATAAGTCGGTTCTCAAATGAAAAAGGTTTGTTTTTTACAAAATAATCCAAATAAAAATCCCGGCGAGGAGTCCCCGACAGGATGTGTGTCGCTATTGCTCGGTATCATTATGACAAACCATTCCAGATCATACAATCTTTTCTTTCACTTTGTCCCCCGAAAAGGACGCGAGGCTGCCCGCAATCAGGAATTGTGCTGAATAGTAGGTTGACATGATCAGGACATCCGAATAAGGGATAGCGGCCACGAACATGTTCCATGACAGAATCGAGTCAGACAGGACAAATAGAAGGCTACCTGAGATGGCCCACTTGTTTCCGGTCATGATTGCCGACAGGGCCATCAGGGAAATGATCACCATGTATGCCAGGACCGGAATGACAAGAATGTCATCCCCGCCCGTTCGAAGGGCTTTAATGAGCTGACTGCCGATGGTGAAGGAATACAAGGCAATCGGGATCGACGCTGCGAGCCCCCACTTCGTCCTACTTGACACCTTTAAGAAACTGGACAGATAGAACACATGCCCAACCAGAAAAGCACCGAGTCCCGCTACAAACGAAAAGGCAATGAACGCATCCCCGAGCATGCAGAAGAACAGGCCGATAAGGATGAGACGCATGGATGATGCGGATTTGGCAGGTAACTGAAGGAATGCATAGAAAATGATGAGGAACATCGGAATCAGCTTAAAGATGACTTTAACCGGTAAAGGATCTTGCGGAATGATGAATAGATAAAGAGCCCCCATCAAGGCAATGAAAATGGGCAATAAACTTTTTTTCACGAATCGTCACATCCAGTGGTGGAGATTTTTATTGTTCCTTGATATATATACTCGATTCGGTAGGGGAATTCCTTCTATTGTGGCCGCGAGGGACGGGTCTCACAACTTCTCCTCCCGCATTTCTGAAATCCAAAGATGAAACTTTCCATTAAACCATACGTAAATAAAAAACGAGCCATGGGGACAGGTCCCTTGGCACCATGTATCATTGCCAAATCATAAAAACGAGGTGTAAAAGAAGTGAACAAAGTCCAGATCAAAAAAATCCCGTCGGACGTAACCCTATCCGTTGCTGATGAACCCCTGCTTCTTCCAGATACCCTTCAAGAATCCATCGAGTCTTATTGGGAAACGCTTCAATCAGGTGGCAATGCGTTTCACAGGGGTGTAGTCTATTCGATCAAAGGGATGTGCGAAACGGAAGATGAGCTGAGGGTCACGTTGCATAAAACGGATTATGCTCATTTTTCATATACAAAGAATGGGAATATGACAGATCCATATAAATGCAGAGTCATCGTAGCGAACGGTGTGCTCCTTACGAAGGATCATCAGTTCATGTTAGGTGAGATGAATGATTGGACCGCTACTCCAGGACGCATTCAATTCGTTGCCGGGGGCATTGATGAAGAGGACATCCACGGGGGCCGCGTAGACATAGCCGGCACTCTGAAACGGGAAGTGCAGGAAGAAGTCGGCATCGATTTGGATGACCCTTATGTCGTTGTAAGCGTGAAGCCCCGATATATCGTGCATTGGGCAAATATTGCCCTCGTGTATATGATTCAGTTACGGATTGATTCCGCGGAATTTATGAAGCGTTATGAGACATTTATACAGTCTTTAAAAGAGGCTGGCCACAAGCCGGAGTTTGCCTCGATAGTCCAACTTCCTGCAGACCGGTTGGCCGTTTCCGATTTCCTCGAGAGGGATGAAAGGCCGAGGTCGGACTTTTTGACGGTGGTGTTGGAGGAAGAGGTGAAGTAATGGGAACAGGTCCTGTCCAAACAGGACCTCTATTTAAACGTATCATAAGATTCTGGGAATCTACATGATTCTCTAAGTAATCGAGCAATTCCTCCCCGTTCAAGGATAAGTGAATCAGAACGCTCCCCCTTCACTAATGAATCTGGAACAGCCCCATACAATCTCCCCTTATTATAGAATGAGGAAATCAATCGTTTTTTTTACCCTTTTTCAATTTCCTACCAAAAATCCTATGCTATAATCATACAATATTAAGTAAATCCAGGAGCCTCCTTTATGAAAAAAATTGCGACTTTGTTTTTCCTAACCTTTACTTTCACGATGATTTTTGGACCGGTCTTTCCTGTGCTGGCAGCGGCTAATGTCGTTATACCCGATTCCCTGCAAGAATTGGATCTCTCCAACCAACTCGAAGTGTATGTTGATGAGAATCACCTTACCGATAAAGAGATCCTCAGGAAAAGCGGCGAGTTTGTTCCGCTGCCCGCTTTGGATCCTTCCGGGGATATTTCGGACACCGTATATTGGCTGAAAGTGAATCTGGCCAATCCTTCTGGAGAGAAGAGAAATCTTCTCCTCGAAATCAAGAAGCCGCATCTAAGTTCGGTTACATTGTATGCCCTCAAAGGGAATAGACTGCAGGAAGAAGAGACGATGGGATACCGTTATCCCTTTGACAAGAGAGACTATAAGCATCGTAATCTTGTATTCTCAGTGAATCTTGAGGAGAAAACGACCACAACCTATTTTTTAAAAATAGAGACCGATAGTTTCTTCCAAGCACCGGTGTCACTATGGGATCCGATTGCGTTCTCGGAAGCCAACTATATGAATCAATCCATTCACGGGATTTTCTATGGGATCATGTTGGCGATGATTGTGTATAATACGTTCCTGTTCCTTTCACTTAAGGAGAAAAGTTATCTCTATTACATATTGTTTGTTTCCGGATTTACGATGATGCAGGCGATCTGGGATGGTTTCGCCTTTCAGTTTATATGGGGGGACTTTCCGTGGTGGGCACTGAGGTCGAATTCATTCTTCATTATATGGACATCTCTATTCGCCCTTTTGTTCGCAAAGCACTTCCTGCAGCTGAAAGAACATTCGCCGATACTCCATAAAGTGATTTCCTTCTTCAATGTGATGTGTGCTTTATGCCTGGTATTGCCTTTCTTTGTCAATATCGGCACGATGACCATGATCAGCACGTTGATGGCGACGGGATTCGTTCTATTTCTGGTCGGCATCGCCGTGACGGTCAGGCTGAAGACAAGAGAAGCGAAGTTCTATCTCACTGCCTGGTCTCTTCTTTTCATCGGCGTATTACTGAACATCCTGGCGGCATTTCAGCTTCTTCCGTTGACGGACTTTACGCTCTATGCCCCTAAGGTCGGGATTGTCTTTGAAGTATTGGTCCTTTCCCTGGGTCTCGCCGACAGAATCAAGCGAATAAGGAAAGAGAAAGCCTATGAAACAAAGAAGTACTATGTCCACACACTTCTCCAACATGCCGTGAATCGGATGACCGAAATGGAGGATCTTACATCCCTATCTAAAGAAGGACTTCATTGTTTGATGGATATCACCCATTTTGAAAAGGGATTTTATCTGACGAAGGAGAGGACGAGATGGAAGGTACTATCGAAGGTGAACGTAACGGAAAATCTCGAAGATTTCTACATAGATCAGTTTAAGTCATTCCAGAATGGCAGCTCCGGTATCCTGGACGCTTCCACTTTCACCGTACCGGTTTCATCCCGTTCCCACACCGGATGCTTCGTGATCTGGAGCTCTCAGGAAGAAGTGGACCTGTCGATCATGGAAAGCTTCCTTCCCGCATTCATCGAGCAGTTCTCCGCCCTCGTCGCTCAGAAAGAATATCTCGATGAGTTAAAGAAATCAGCCAGGGTGGATGACTTAACAAATCTGTTAAACCGCAAGTACTTTTTGGAGAAGGTAAACGACA
Organism: Rossellomorea sp. YZS02; assembly: GCF_033963925.1. Lineage (NCBI taxonomy): Bacteria > Bacillati > Bacillota > Bacilli > Caryophanales > Bacillaceae > Rossellomorea > Rossellomorea sp. YZS02. The sequence goes on from NZ_JAXBLY010000002.1 coordinate 210,392, forward strand.
TGTATACAGGGGCTGAACCCTCATCCCTCTTGCTGATCGACATCGACCACTTTAAAAGCATCAACGATCGGTACGGACACTTAATCGGCGATGAAGCGATCATCTTTGCCACCGACCTCATCAAGAAGGTATTCCATGAAAAGGGAATCGTCGGGCGATTTGGCGGGGAAGAATTTATCGTGTTTTTGAAAAATGTTGAAGAACATGAGGCATTGGAATGGACCCATCAGCTACTGGACGTATTCAGGGAAGAAGGCCTGAAGCTCCGTGATGGCACTTTCATCTACTTGACCATCAGTATCGGTTTCTGCAGCAGTCAGCCGGCAAATCTTCTCTCGATTGACGAAATGATTCAACGAGCCGATGAGCAATTGTATCAAGCGAAACGGAACGGACGGGATCAAGTGGCGGTTTGTTCTTGAATATTTGAGCCGGGGGAACAGGTCCCTTGGCTCTTTTTTTCGTGATTGTGAGTGTCTGTTTTATTGGGATTTGGTCTGTATATGGAGTTGAATGGGAGCATCCATCTAACTTTTGGAAGGAATCGTGCGGGTATTGAAGGGAATCATACGGGATTTGAAAGATTCGCGCGGGTTTCACAATAATCATGCCGGATTGAGGATAATCATGCGAGTTTCCACTATAACCATGCCGGATTGTCGAAAAATCTTTAATCTTACATCAATAAAGACTCGTCCATCATCGACGAGTCTTTTATTCCACAAGCAGTGCCAGTGGGTCAGGTCCCTCTTTATTCTGCTCTCTCTTCACACAGCCGCACAATCTCAATGATGACCCGGGTCGCCTTTTCCATATTATCGACTGAAGCAAACTCATATCGGCTATGGTAATTTTCCCCTCCGGTAAAGAGATTCGGCGTCGGCAGTCCCATAAAGGAAAGAGTAGATCCATCGGTCCCGCCACGAATCGGTTTGATATCCGGCGTGATCTCCAAATTCTCCATGGCCTGCTTGGCGAGTTCCACGATTTCAAAGACCGGCTCGATTTTCTCCCTCATATTGAAATACTGGTCGTTGATATCCAGCTGAATATTTTTCTCTCCGTAAATGTCCTGCAGATCCTTGACGATTTCTTCTAACATTCTTTTCCGTCCATTGAAGCTTTCACGATCGAAATCGCGGATTAGGTAATTCACCGCTGCCTCTTCGACCTCACCGTGGATCGAGGTAAGGTGAAAGAATCCATCGTATCCATCTGTCGATTCTGGTGCCTCTTCCACAGGCAGTTTAGAATTCAATTCCATGGCGATTTTGGCCGCGTTCACCATTTTGCCTTTTGCTGTTCCTGGATGGACGTTCCGGCCGAGGATGGTGATCTTCGCTTCTGCGGCATTAAAGCTTTCATACTCCAATTCACCCAACGGGCCACCGTCCACTGTGTATGCGAACTCGGCATTGAACCGTTCCACATCGAACTTATGGGCACCCTTTCCTGTTTCTTCGTCCGGAGTGAAGCCCACGCGGATATCCCCGTGCTTCACTTCAGGATGAGCGATCAAGTATGCCATGGCCGTCATGATCTCGGCAATCCCGGCTTTATTATCCGCACCGAGAAGGGTCGTCCCATCCGTTGTCATGAGGGTGTGCCCTTTATATCCGGAGAGCTGAGGAAAATCCTGTACAGACATTACAATCCCTTGCTCCTTATGTAAGACGATATCCTGACCATCGTATTCTTCCACGAGCTGTGGCTTCACATTTTCCCCAGTAAAGTCTTCTGACGTATCCACATGGGCAAGGAATCCAATGGCAGGGACTTGTTTTTCCGTGTTGGACGGCAATGTCGCCATCACATAGCCATACTTGTCTATTGAAACGTCGGTCATTCCGATTTCCTTCAATTCTTCCACGAGCATATTGGCTAAGACGAGCTGACCAGGTGTAGAAGGCGTTTCCTCCACGCCGTCCCTGGATTCTGTATATACTTTTACGTATCTGGTTAATCGTTTGATTAGTTCTTGTTTCAAGTTCTATTCCCCCTTTTTTATTATCATATCAAATTCGTGCCGGGTGGACAGGTCCGTTGGCTCTTTTTTAATCATAAGTAGAGACTGTAGAGGAAGAATCATACGGGATATGAAATGTGAGAAAATCCATTATCATGAACCCTTTCACCATAATCATGCCGGATTGTCTAATAAAAAAAGAACCCTCCTCATCGACGGGTCCTTTATGTCAATCGTATAAAATATTTCTCCATTTCTCTTTCAGAAATGATCATCCTTCTGGTGAAATCCTGCGTTCTCACCACATACTCCTTGATTCCGATGTATTCTGATTCGACAACCAGATAGAATCCGGTCCCTTTTTTCACGCCTTTAAAATCTCGTTTTAATTGGTATTTCTTCATTTCAGCTCAAGCCACCCCACGGGGTTATTGGCTCTCCTCCACCTGATACGAAGAAGGACGGATTGTCGGGATTTTCTTGATAAAATAATAATGCTTATACAAAGCGAGTCCGATCAGGATGATTCGGACCGCTAGAATGTCCACATACAAGACGGATAGCAGGATAAAGAAATCTGCCGTCAGATTGATCCTGATTTTTTCCTTAAGGGTCATTCCCTTCTTTTCGAGGAAGGCGACCACGTATTTTTTATAGATATAAGTGTTCTGGAACCAGGCTTCCATGCGTTTGGAGCTCTTTGCAAAGCAATAAGCCGACAATAAGTAAAACGGTCCTCCAGGCAGAACGGGCAGCACCGTGCCGGCAATCCCGAACACTAACGCGATGAAGCCTAGCAGCATGAACAGGATGCTCTTCATTTTTTTCATTGACCCATCTCCCCTACCCTCGCCGGATTTCTTCCTTTCATTGTACTATAAATATACCAGAAAGGTGGAGTTGCTTGTTTAGGAGATTGTTGTAAATCCCGTCCCCACCGCTTCATAACCATCCATGCCATTCATCAAAATAGGCATTCAAGTTTTGATCAGGGGTCTTTTTCACGATTTCCTCCTTCAGGGTAGTGGCTTGAAGAAAGTTTTCCAGCGTCAGGAATTGAACTTGCTTTTGTCTGTTTTTTTTCATCAGGTAGAAAAAAAGTGAGAGTATCATGGGAGCAGCCCCTTTCATTCTCTAAGGATATGAATCAATGAGCGACGCCATGACACCTTTCACTCTCCGTCTAATGACAAAGGAATAAACGTGTGGAAGACGCCGATGAATTTCAGCTCTTTCCCCTTCATTTCCGTATTAAACGTATTAAACACCAGATAGTCGTTTACTTCTGTACGGTTTTCAATCATTTGCTCCCCGAATAAGGAAAGCCCCATGGACATCATCGGGGACTGTCCCTCCATACGGTCGCTCATGTTCTCCAATAGCCAGGCTGTATAGTCGTCTTGAGACGGTTTGGTCATATACATGATGGCTGATAAGACGAATAAACTACATAGGCATAAAATAATCCATTTTTTCACTTCATCCACCCCTTTTAAACCCTTCTCCATCTGCCCAGTAAGCGATAAAGCACTGGAATAAAGACTAATGTCAGCAGCGTACTGGTGGTCAAACCACCGATTACCGTGATGGCCAGGCCTTTTGATATGACCCCTGAAGAAGAGTCGGACAAGGCAAGCGGCATCAAGGCCAGGATCGTGGCGAGTGCGGTCATCAAGATCGGACGGAAACGGGCATTACATGCTTCTATTAACGACGCTTCCAGTTTCAATCCTTCTCTTCTGTTACTTTCCACTCGGTCTAACATCACGACGGCATTCGTCACGACGATCCCAATCAACATAAGCATTCCGATCATGCTGCTCATGGATAAGGTTTCACCCGTCAACATGAGCGCTCCGAGAGAACCGATCGGGACAAAGATGATGGAGGATAGAATGACCAGGGGTGTAATGATTCCACCGTATGTGATGGTTAAGGTCAGGAACACCAGTCCCACAGCAATCATCATCGCCTGCCCCAAGTCCTGGAATCCCTCTGTCATCATGTCCTGTCCGCCACCGACTTTCCACTCAATATCACTGGGTAAGGATAAGGCTTCCATGTCTTTCTTGATGGCTTCTGTTACGTTCCCGACATCTTCCCCTTCGCTTTCGGCAGATAAAGTGTAGGCCGATTTGGTATCCTTATGTTCGATCGTTGCCGGTATTTTCTTTTCCTTGATCTCGGCAATGTCCGATAGTCGCTGGATTCCTGAAGGAGTCATGATCTCGACTTCATTCAATTCCATTTTGGTCGATACCAGATGATTATAGGAAACCCACACTTCCTCTTCCAATTCAAGACTTCCGACGGGACGTGCGTTCATCTGTTCCTGGACCTGCTGATAGACGGCATGTTCGGTCATGCCCTGCTCCTTGGCTTCCTCTTTCAGCTCCAGAATGATCTTTTTTTGCTGTTGTGCAGCGGTGTTTGAGATATTGGTCAATTGATCGTTTTGCTCCATGAGATTCTCTACTTTATCCGCTGCTTCTGTTAAGTGATCCGGATTCTCGCCGTAAAGGGTGATGTCGACGGTTTTACCCGACGGAGGGCCTTCTTGGCGTATTTCCTTCAATCGGATAGTGCTTTCTTGATCGTACTCTTTCATAAGGTCCTTAACGGTCTTTTCGAGTTGGTCTCTCTGTCCTTCCACCGTTTTTCCCTCTGACAGTTGGACAGTGAACGTAGCAATTGAATCACTACCACTCTTCACCTGTAATGGATTGCTGTTAGTTGCCATGCCGACGGCTCCCTGAACGTACTCGACCTCTTCGTTTTTCATGAGTACGGCTTCGATGTGTTTCGCGAATTTGTCCGTTTCAGACAATGACGTCGACACGGGAAGCTCGACCTCGATTTCAAGAGCATTGGCCGAACCGCTCGGCAGGAATGACTTATTGATCCCAGGCACCATGGCTAAGGCTCCGACAAGCATCAAGACAGAAACCGTGATGACCACCCATTTATGGGAAAGCGATTTGCGTAATATTCCGTCGTACCCTTTTGCCAACCATCCTGTTTTCTCTTCCTGCTTTCCTTTCTTTAAAAACGCGAAGGCGAGCACAGGGATGACCATGAATGCCACAAGTAGTGACAGAATGATCGATGTGACCACTGCAATCGAGAATGGTCTGAAAAACTCTCCCACGATCCCGCCTACAAAGGCAAGGGGCAGAAACACGACGACAGTGGCAATGGTGGAAGAGGTGACGGCTCCGATTACTTCTCTTGTCGCATTCAGGATGATGTCCCGTTTCGTATACGATTCTTCCTTTTGGAGCCACTTATAGATGTTCTCAATGACGACGATGCTGTCATCCACGATCCGTCCGATGGCCACGGCCATTCCGCCAAGCGTCATGATGTTGAGGGTATAGCCAAGATAATCAAGTACGGCAATCGTTCCTAATATGGATAGGGGGAGCGATAAAATCGCAATGAGTGTCGCCCGGGTATTTCTTAGGAACAATAGGATGATCACGACGGTGAAAAGGGCCCCAAATCCGCCTTCCTTGAGAAGGGAATTCACAGATTTCTCCACTTCTTTACCCTGATCGATAATGGTATAGGAATCATAGTCGAACGTTTTGTGAAAACCTTCCCATTCTGTTTTTAGCCCTTCCACCACTTCGGCAGTATTGGCTTCTTGCGTTTTCAACACTTCCACGATAATGGCGGGTTCCCCATTATAGCGGGTAATGGCGTTTGCTTCGTTCACCTTTTTTACTTCTGCGATGTCAGACAGGGCAATCGATTGACCGGATGCCTGTTTAGAGGGTGGAGGAATGGGGATGTCAACCTCTTTTAATTGTTCGATGGTACTCACATGCCCCTCGAGGCTGACAGGAATGCCGTCTCCTCCGTTCTCAAGGTTTCCTACTGGAAGAACCACATTTTCCTTCTCCAAGGCAGCCGCAACGTCCGATGCCTTCAATCCAATCTGACGGCTTTTTTCTTGATCCACTTCCACAAAGATCTTGGTGTCCGTTGTTCCCGAAAGCTTGACATCACTGACGCCTGATACATTCGTTAATGATGGAAGTAATGCTTCGTTCACATCATTCTGTAACTCCTCCAGGTTCTCACCGGACAACGCCATTTTATAGATGGGCTTGGCACTGGCTGAGATCCTTTTGTAGGATAGGTCGACCTCATCCGGCAGATTCATCTTCCCAATCGAAGACTGGATGCTGCTTTCGATTTCATCCATATCCTCTCCAAACTCATAGGTTACCTGAATCATAAAGCTATTTTCTCTCGTGGTGCTCGTTAAGGAATCGTACGGTTTGATTCCTTCAATCGCTTTTTCAACCGGTGTCGTTACCGCTTTTTCAATTTCTTCCGATGAGTGATTGTGATAGACCCCCTGTATCAGAAGTGTGGGTGAATCAACATCCGGATAGGTTTCTACCTTGATGGATTGAGTGGAAACCAGTCCTGCTGCTACCACCAATACGGCCAAAACGATGATGGCCACGTTTTTCTTCAAACAATAATCAACGAAATTCTTCATCATGATCTCTCCTTTTCGATAGATATCATCGTAGAGGAGAAATGTGACCCCAATATGACCAATGGATTAAATTTGTTTCCATAGAAAAAAGCATGGACGTTAATCCATGCTTTTCGGAAGAGTGATTGTGAAGGTGGTGCCTTGGTTCGCTTTACTCGTGACGTCAACGGTGCCATGGTGAACGTCGATGATTTTTTTCACAATGGAAAGTCCGAGCCCGCTTCCCTGTTTCGAGCTTTCCCTTGCCCGGTCCACCATGAAGAAGCGATCAAAGATGTAGGGAACATCTTCATCAGGCATCCCTATACCTGTATCAGAGAACACAACGATGATCTGATCTTCTTCCTCTTTCAAGGAAACCTTTATTTCTCCACCATGATCCGTATACTTGATACTATTTGTCAGGAGATTATGCCAAACTTGCTCCAGTTGATCTTTATCCGCTGACAGTCCTACAGGTTCTACCGCTTCCAGATCAATGACGATTTCTTTCTCCAGCCACTGGGGTTGATGACTGAGAAACACTTGTCGAATCTGCTGGTCGAGAAGGTACCTCTCCTGCTTCACAGGATGTTCTTTGCTTTCGAGAGCCGATAGCTGCAGCAGGTTGGCACTTAGCTTTCCGAGCCGCTCACTTTCCCTTTCAATGATGGTCAAGTACTGATCCTGCTGTTCTTTAGGGAAAGAATGATCTTTTAAAGCCCTGGCGAAACCCTTGATGGACATCAACGGGGACTGCAGATCATGGGACACATTTGAAATGAACTCACTCCGCATCTTCTCGACGCTATGTAATTCCTTATTCATCCGGTTAAAGCTTACGGCAAGCTCACCGATTTCATCTTTTCTCTTCACCGTCACCTGTTCATGAAAGTTCCCATTCGCCACCTTCGACGTGAAGGCCGTCAGCTTCTTAATGGGACGTGCGAAATAAAGGGCGACAAAGAGATAAAGCACACTACCGATTATCAAGACGTTGAACAATACTGTTTTCAGGACTTTTTTCACAAAACCGAGCTTCCCGATGAGAACAGGCTTCAAGAAGAGGGCGTACTTCTTACCCTTTACTTCAAAAGGAAGCCCCACAGATGCATGCTTCAAAAATCTTGGATCCTTATTCGTGATATGGTGAACACCGCCGGCAAGCACTTCTCTCACCTCATCCGGTGTGGCATAGTTTTCATGGTTTGCTTCCCCGTAAAATTTCGCCCTTCCATCTTCTGAATAGAGGGCAATGTTATAACGGATGGACGATACTTTCTCTATGTAATTCTCGACGCTTTCCGGTTCCATCACCCTCGACAATTCAATGATACCCTTACCAGCCACCATCAATTCTTCCTCGACTTCGGCAACGACCCGTTTTTCATACATATTATAAGTGATAAAAAAAGAGGTGGTAATACTGATGAACATGACTCCGAGAAACGTCAACACCATCTTGGAATATATCGTATTAACCATCCTGTCGCGCCCCTAGCCGATAACCGAGCCCCCTGATGGTCGTAATCGACACGTCCGAGCTCTTCCCCTCAAGCTTTTTCCTGATCTTCTTAATGTGAGAGTCGACGGTCCGCTCATTTCCTTCAAAGTCGATCCCCCAAATCTCGTCAATCAGCTGCTCCCTGGAGAAAACCAGACCCGGGTTGGACGCAAGCTTGTAGAGGATCTGAAACTCTTTTAACGGAAAATCCATACGCTCATCTCCCAGCATGACTTCCAGGCTCTTGCTGTCGATCGTCAGATTCCCGATCGACACCCGCTTCTCTGTGTGGACCTTATTGCGGCGGAGGAGGGCTTTCACCCGCATGATAAACTCTTTCTCCTCAAAGGGCTTCACAATGTAATCATCCGTCCCGAGCTCGAAGCCCTTCACTTTATCCTCGCTCTCCCCCTTCGCCGTCACCATGATGATGGGGAGGTCATAGTCCTCCCGGATCTCCCTGCAAAGATCCCATCCATCCTTCTTCGGCATCATAATATCAACGACCACTAAATGAATCTCTTTCTGCCTGACGAGTTCCATTGCTTCTTCGCCGTCATTGGCTTGTAATACATTGTATCCTTCCATCGTTAAATAAAGATTGATCAGCTCTCTGATATGGGGATCGTCATCCACGATCAGGATGGTGATGAGTGACATAGTATCTACCTCTTTTGATTGGGGATTTCTATTTATTCTTTAACATTGTTTATCTGAATTTCCATTTACTGATATGTATTATAGCAAGATTTTTGATGGGATTAAACTTTGTCATTCTATTTATGATTTGCACATGCTCTGCCAATGAGTTTGGGCTCCGAGGGTAACAGAGGTAAATGGTTTTACTGTTAAATACACCTTCAAAATTTGGTTGTTTGCAATCCTCAATTGCTGCAAAAAGAAAGACGCTCCCTTCACCGAAGCGTCTTTCTCTCTCTCCTATATTGATCTCCTCACTCGCTCAAAACGCTCCTCTTTTCCAACAGGGGTGATGTCTACCTTTTCAGGCTTCTGTAGACTTTCTGAAGAAGATGCTACTACACTCTGATACCCTTCAAGCATCAATTTAAATGCCAACACCGTCAACGTCAGTAAAAAGATCGGGCAGATCGCGATCCACCAATACGTCGTAAACAGAAACTGAAAGTTGTTGCCGATGATTCCGGACCATTCATTGGAAAGGGAGACGAAGACCATATTTTGAAAGAGGTCTTCCTTCATCGTACCACCGCCGAAAAAGATGCCCAGGATCCCGAGGTGAGCGAGAAGGATCAGGACCTGGATCATTTCTCTCAGGAAGATGACCACAAGCTGAGGCTTCAAAAACGGCAGGATATGTTTCATGAGAATATGTCTGCGGTTCCCACCAAGGATTTGGACACTGTCCATGAATTCTTTCTTCAAAATCAGATTGACTTCCTTTGAAATCGTCAGGGAGGTGATCGGAACGGCAGCGAGTGTGAGAACAAGGATTTCGATGATGACCCTGGTTCCAAATCCATAGGTGAATTCGGAATCCGTGCCGTTAAACATTCCATCTTCAAACAGGACCCAATACAGCATCAGGTACGCGATAAGGGTGACTGGATAGTAGTAGAATGCTTCAAGAAACGGACGCACCCGTTCATTCACTCTGGGAAGATATAACTCGGACAACGTTCCCCATACAGATGAGATCACAAATCGCAAAGCGGCTACGAGAAAGGCGACCCCCAGCGTAAATTTTGCTCCGATCAGCAGGATATGAAACATGCTTTCAGCAAGATTATTCGTTCCGAATGGCGGATACTCCCACGGGGAATACGGCGGGCCCTTCACTCCATCTTCCGTAAATCGGAGGTTGGCAATCGGAATGTCATTATCAAAGAACCACCCGTACATCAAGCTCCCCATCAGCATCAGGAAGATGAATAAAAAGCCGGTCATAAAGAGCTTATTTCTCCACAGAGTGATCATCCTCCCACCACCTTCGTTTTCATCTTTTTAACCAGTTCCTCGAACAAAAACAGTGGTATGAACATCATGATGACACTCATGGTGGCAATTTCGTATGTCGGATGATTAATGACGAACCAGGTGAGACCGTATGTATTAAAGAGGATCTCCAGCATGATCAAGTTGGAGAGCATGAACGAAATGATCATTTTCGAATGATTGATCAAACTGACTATGCTGTTGCGGAACACATGCTTCAACAATACGTGCAGACCCGACAACCCCTTTCCTGTCGCAAGCTCCACGTAAGGCTTCATCAATTCCTCTTCGAATATGAGGATCAGCGTCCGGTAAAGAAAGATCGTCGGCAGGACGCTGTACGTTAGAAGCGGAAGTGCATAAGGTCTTTCCGATCCCCCCACCACTTCGAAGACCAATATCCCGGTTTTTTTAAATAGAAACACAAAGAACATTTGGGCCAATACGATGACGAACACATCCGGTACGGACTCGAGGATCGTTGAACTCCGGATTAACAGCTTCCTTTTCTTCAGTGAAAGCTGAAACGTGATCAGGATCAATAGAATGGCGAACCCCAATGAAAGGAGAAAGCCAAGGAACAATATAGATAGTGTGTAAAAGTAAAACTCTAAGAAATCGGGAAATACATCATACTTCGCATTGGGCACGAACGACTTCGCTTGGAAAGTCATCGATGCGGGATGGATGAGGGCATCGATGAGATGGATGAAGTTCTTCCAGAAGGTTGCGAGGCTTAAATGGATGCCGTTTTGGAAGGTGCTGATGAAGGCTCCCAGGGTAATGATGGTCAGGATGATGGATAAAATGCGGATGGTGGTTTTCATTGTGGTCCCTCCTTTGTAAAAAGGGAGTCTGTTCATCACAGACCCCTTATAATAAAATTGTTATTTAAACCATACAGACCATGATTCCTCTCCGGATTGAGCTCCAGTATCGTGTCTCATATATGCCATCAGGTAGCCGCATCTCCTTTCACCATCAGGGCCCCATAAATCAAATTCCTCTATCAATCTCCTGATGAACCAACCGAAAATCAGTCTCCTTCAATGAACCTATTTCCTTTCGGTCATTCATTTCTCTTTTCACAGAAAGAACCTTCACCTCTTCCTCCTCCAACAACCCTTCAAGCCCCCTCGCGATTCCTGTCAGCGCAAGGATCGTCAAGGCAAAGAAGGTCATCGGGATGATGAAAATCCACCAGGCATTGGTCAATTCCACAAAGCTCATGGACATGATGCTTGCCCACTCTTGGACGAAAGGTTTTGGCGGATCACATGCCGGCCCGTAGCATACATCTGTTCCTCCGAAGAACAAGTCGAAGAACCCGAGATGGGCGATGATGAGGAGCACCTGGATCGTGATCTTAGGAAATATGATGAACAGGCGGAGCTTCAGGTGTGGCAGGACATGTTTCCGGAACAGGAAGAAGCGGCTTCCGCCCAGTACCCGTGCGCACGTTACGAACTCTTTATCGAGTATTTCGCGGGTTTCATTGGATAATAGAATCGCCGTAGTTGGCGCCGTGATGACAGCCAGGGTGATCGACTGCCAAACGACCCTCTCGATGAAACTCGTTTCAAACCCCTGTGGAGGTTCCCACAGCAAAGGATATAGGATATTAAAGGCGATGATCGATTGCGGGATGAAGTAGAAGGACGTGAAGACCGACTGCGTCCACTTTTTCCCCCGCGATTTTGTAAATCCTCCCGCTACCCCGATGACAAAGGAAAGCGCGAAGCTGAGGAGGGAAATGATGATGGCTGCACCAATCGTGTACTGCGCTCCCTCCAATACTTTGTAAAACAGGTCGTCCCCTTCACGGTCCGTCCCGAACGGAAAATTCGTTGAAGGCGGAAACGGCGCGTCGCCGATGATCCTGCCCTCGTCATCATACTGAACGAACGTATTGGGGATTTCCCCATCTGCTACATTGAAAATCAAACTCCACCCGACCAGCACGACAATGAACAGTAAACAGATGGCAATCGTGAAATGATGTCGACTCCACATTTTCATAGACTCATCTCCCTGCCTATTTTTCTCGAAATCACAAACTGCATGATTTTTAATAAGAAATACAACGGTATAAACAGCATGATCGAGGTGATGGCAAAGATAGCCGGAGTGTTATAGGAAAACAAGAATGACGTGACGCCGAATACATTGAAGAGATATTCCAGAATCAATAGATTCGACAGCATCATCCAGACGATCTGCTTGCCGTGGTACGTCAAACTGACCAGTACATTCCTCATCATGTGAATGAACATGATCCGGAATTTCCCGAGACCCTTCCCCTTCGCAAGCTCCACATACGGAAGTCCCTCTTCCTCCTGCAAAAAAGATACCATCGACCCGAGGAAAAAGAACGTCGGTAGTATCGAGAGCGTGATCGCCGGAAACAGGATGACCTGATTTTCCCCGAGGGATGCGATGTCAATCACGAGAATGCCGGTTTGCTTGAAGAACCAGATGACGAGCATCTGCAGGATCCCTATGACAAAAATATCAGGCAGGGACGCGAGATAAAACGAGACTCCCTCTATTCCTTTCCGAATCTTTTTCCCTACTGAAAAATAGAGGATCATCAGAAAGATGGAACTCGTTAGCGCCAATCCCAATGCCAGGAAAAAGATTCTTGCACTGCTCAGGAAGGCTTTAAGAATGATTGGAAATAACGGGCGTTCGACATCCGAGACAGGATTTATGTAGACAAGCTTATGAGGTTCGACCAATTCCCTGCATAGCGTGATGAACTCCTCTCCATAGGTCAGTAGTGAAAACGCCTGATGTTTGAAGAGGCCGGATGTCGCACTCACGAATATGATTCCTACTATGATAAGAACAGCTTCCAGACCGGATTTTTTCATTATGTACCCCTTTTATCTTTCTAATAATTACCAGTATACTAGAGTTGAAAATTCTGTCAATTTAATCTGGGTGCTTGGTGGGATTCAGAGTTCATGCGGGATATCAGATATTCATTCCGCCGTGTCGAATTTCCGGTATCAATAAAAAAGTGATCACTCACTTTTTTTATTGACTTTCCATAAAAAGCGAGTAATATTATTTGTGAGTGATTACTCACTTTTACAAAAGGAGGTCCTTCAGCTTGAACATTTTTAAAAACAAACTGGTACTCGCATCCCCACTCATTGCACTCGCCATCATCTTTATTTTTTCCCTGACGCTGTTCCCCTCGGTTCAGCCGCAGCCGAAAAATCTGCCGATTGCTATCGTAAACGAAGATGAGGGTGTGCAAGTGCCGGATCAACCGAAGATGAATATGGGGGAAACCCTTGTTGAAAAGATTCACACCATGTCCAGCACGAAATCGGATGAAGACCCTGCAGTGAAATGGGTGAACGTGAACAATACAGAAGCCGTCCAGGAGGGATTGGACAATCAGGAATACTATGCAGCACTTGTCATCCCGAAGGATTTCAGTGCGAAGCAGGCTTCTTTGCGCAAACCGGATCCCACTTCTGCTGAGGTACAAATTTTTATTAATCAAGGGATGAACACCATGGCTTCGACCGCTGCGGGTCAGATCTTGAATGGCGTCGTGGACAATATGAACAATGTGGTCCGCCAACAGATTCTTGACGGATTCGAGAAGCAGGGTGCCACTTTGACACCGAAGCAAGTTACCAGTATGGTCACCCCTATCACGAAAACGGTGACGAACGTGAATGAAATCGGGTCGAACAGCGCAAACGGAAACGCCCCTGTTTCCCTGTTCCAGCCACTTTGGATGGCGAGTATGGCAAGTGCCGCGATCATCTATCTCGCTGTCAGCAAATTACCGGTCGCCGGACGAAAAGAAAAGCTGGCCTCGAAGTTCATTCAAATTCTGATCGGTGCGGTGGTCGCCCTGATCGTCGGATTCGGCCTGACCTTTCTTGCAGATGGACTGATTGGTTTCAATATCCCGGATTTGAGCGATACCGCCTTGTTCCTCAGTCTGACATCGTTCAGCTTTTATCTGATGATTTCAGCGATCCTGTCACTGATCGGAATCAGGGGCATGCCGCTCTTTGTGCTCATGCTATTCTTCGGGGCACCGCTACTCGCCATGGCTCCTGAGATGATGTCTTCGTTTTACCGGGACTGGTTTTACTCCTGGCTGCCGATGAAATTCATGGTGCAGGGATTACGGGAACTCTTCTACTTCGGAGAGGGATTATCGTGGAATTCGGCTGTGTCGTCGCTTGTTTGGATCGGGATTGGTGGAATGCTCGTCATTTTGGCTACTGCGTTCAAGCCTCAAACGTCCGGCAAGAAAACAACACAAATGGAAAATGGTCAGGGCGTGTAGCCTCTGACCATTTTTTAAGGATCAACAGAGTTTTTGTTCACATCGCTATGCTTATACGCTTCCCCGATCTTCGTGGCATGTTGCGTTAAGTCTGGAGGCGTCATGCCTGATTTTTTCTCAAGATAGATGGCGATGCCTGCGACGAGAATGACGGGGACTAAAATGAATAGGAAAACCATGAGTGGTCTCTCCTTTCTTCTAATGAGCGTTTCGTTCTTTTTCCAGAAACTCCACCCGCTGTTTTAAATCTTTCACTTCTCTTCTCAATTCTGCGTTCTCGTTTCGTCTTGACCTTTTTGACTCCTTCAATAATGAAAAAAAGCCCCAATAAGCGATAAAAAAAGATAATCCTAGTATTAACAGGACAATCACAATTCCAACGACAGTTTCTAAAATGGTTGATCATCCTTTCTTACCTGTACATCTGGCCACCTATATTTATCACACCACTAAAATGCTTCATAACACTCCCTGCAGTGCTGACCATTCATCTGGCGCTTATTCTTCGCCCCGCATTTTGGACAGGATACAACCTCCGACTGTAGGTCGATTCCTTTACGGTTGTGCATGTGTTGAGTCAGTGCTTTATTGGCTAGAAAGATCGTACCCACGATGGCACAACCGATAGCTCCTAATATGATGATAAGTAAGATTCCATCCATAGGATCCATCCCTTTCTGATTGTTGTTACTTATGTATACGATTGGAGTTGTAAAAAGTTTCAAATAAAGGGCATTACCCATAAAGACGGGTGCTCTTCAAAGGTTCATATAAAAACCACCTAAAATAAAAACAAACCAGCAGACATCCCTGCTGGTTCCCTCGTTCATTATAAATCTTTCTGATCCACATTCAACTCAATCAGATTCCCGTCTGGGTCGGCACAGAAAATCTGGGCGAATCCGCTTTTCGATTGAGGCTTCTCTAATACTTCCACATTGTTTTCCTTCAACCATGTGAGAGTCTCATGATAGCTTTCCACTCTTAAAGCAAAATGACCTTCTCGACTGGATAACTGCTTATTCGAGCGGAGAGTCTGAGAAGACGGGTCCACAATCAGGTGAAGCTGCTGTCCTTCTATCTCATACCATGCGCCCGGGAAACCAAAATCCGGTCTTTCGATTTCCTTCAGGCAAAGTGTCTTTCCGTAGAAATCTTTCGCTTTCTCAAGATCCGTCACGTTCAAGCTGACGTGGTGGAGACTTTTGTACTTGATCAACTGCACTCACTTCTTTCATTTAGTCTTAACTCCATTCTACAGAACAGAAACCCGTTCAGCGAGGGACGGACCTCTAAAAAAACAGGCAAAACCTCCAGATCAGTGGGTTTCTTGCTCGAAAGAAGGTATAAATCAAGGTCCGTCCCTCCCGCTTAACGCAGTGAGGGACGGACCTCTGTTGTTCTTGCAGGGGTGGATGCTGTCTCTTCTTCCTTTTTGTTGTAGGGCGGGAAGGATAGGATGACGGAGGTGCCTTTGCCCGGTTTGCTCAGGACTTTGATGGTGCCTTTCATGCCTTCGACGAGCTGGTAGACGGTCATCATGCCGAGGCCGGTACCGTTCTTGCCTTTCATGGAGAAGTACGGTTCGCCGAGGCGCATGAGCTGTTCCTTGGTCATGCCGATTCCCGTGTCATTGATGACGATGAATATCTTTCCGTTTTCAAGATAGCTGAAAATGCGGAGAGTACCTCCGTTTTCCATCGCTTCCAGGCCGTTCTTCATGACGTTGATGAGGACCTGCTGAAGTTTGTTCGGATCACCCTTGATAGAGTGGTGATGAAGAATATTCGCTTTCAGGGTGATTCCTTTTTTGATCGAAAGGGGCATGATGATTTCCTTCGATCGGTTGATTTCATCCCGAATCGCCACTTCCTCTTCAAGCTCGGGGTGTGGCCTTGCAAAGTTCAAGTATTGATTGATGACTTCCGTCGCGCGGTCGATTTCACTGACGGCGACCTCTGAAAGTTCTTTATTGTTGGTAATATTAGATGGATCTTCATTGATCAGCTGAAGGAATCCCCTCACGGTCGTCAATGGATTCCGGACTTCATGACTCATGCTTGCAGCGAGGTGACTGACCACCTGCATCTTCTCATATTTTATCGATTTCAATTGAAGAATATAGATCGTCCGGATGATTTCACATAAGTAGAACACAAAGAACGTAGACCCGGTCAGGACCGCTGAGTAGATTGGGAATGAACTTAGCTCGCCGAAATCAAAGATGACAGACGGCAGCCAAAAGGAAAGAACCGAGTATCCGAAAGACAGAGCCGAATACGTATAGACCCTCGCCTTCAATGCCTTGTTTTCCAATCTAGGGCGCACATACAAAATGATGGCAGTGAATAGGATCGCAATGATCATAGTAATGATCACTCCCGTCCCCATCATCGGCAGCCGGATCGCAACCATCGTAACGGCAAGCCACGGCATGACCTTCCTGCCGCCGTAGATCCCTCCAAGTAAAAAGGGAATACAGCGCAGGTCATATAAGAACCCATCTTCCAACTGAACTGACAACCCCATACTGACGAGCATGAGAAACGAACTGATCAGGTAGATCGAAAAAGATGACATCTGGAGCTTATGTACTTTATTTCTTGATAGATAGTGAAAGTTTAACAGCAATATCACAATCAGAATGACAAGGAGATTAATCAGCAGACCGGTCAATAAATCTAAATGATCCATCGGAATAGCATCCCCACTTTCGATTATTTTTTTAAAATTAAAAAAATAATTCCTCATTCCTTATTATAACTGAATTTGGTTGAATGTGAATCACCATTAGATAGTCCCATCTTTTTTCATAAATCGGCCGGTTTCGATGGAGAGATGAGAGGAAAACACTGAAAAATACCTAGTGAGTCGTGATTCAATAACGAAATTGCTCTTTTATTTTGAACGGAGGGGACTTGTCAAGACGGGGAACTTGGGAAAGTTTTGTAGAATTGTAGGGAACCAAGGGGACAGGTATCTCCGCTTTTATACAACAAAGGCCAAGGGACCTGTCCCCTTGGCTTTTCACCCCCACATGCTCAAAGGGCTGCTCCCGTCATTTTTAGTTTCATAGGGTTGGTCTGGTTATAGATATCCACAATCATCCCGTTTTCGCTTTTGAAAGTCACAATGGCAAGAGGTTCTTCGTTGCGTTTTAAAAGCACCCCATAACCGGTATTGATTCTTACGCTTACCATTTGAAGGTCCTTGTAGCTACTATGTTGGACTTGTTGAGAGAGATAGGTAAATAATTGGACAAATGCTTTATAAGGAAGTGGTTTGCGGGCGATGGGCAGTTCCCCTCCGCCTTCTGCATAGTACGTGACATCTTCTGTCAGCAACTTCAGGAAGATCGACGTCTCACCTGTTTCCAATGCTTTGATAAAAGCTTCGCTCAGTTCATTTTCCACTTCTGTTTCTTCTTCCCGCATTGATCCTTCCTGTACTTTCTGCCTAGACCTGCTAAAGATCTTTCTTACAGCCGGATTGGATTTATGAAGGATTTCCGCAATCTGTTCATAGGGATATTCAAATGCCGACCGTAAGATGTACACCACCCTTTCCACTGGTGAAAGGCGTTCCAGGAGGAACATGAACGAATAGGATAACGTATGCTTCCTGATCAATACATCCAATGGATCCTCGTTTACAGAAAGAGGTTCCGGAAGCCATGTCCCTACACATACTTCCCGTTTTCGAGTGCCTGATTTTAAGACATCAAGGCATCGATTGGTCACGCTTTTGCAAAGGAAGGCCTGGATGTTTTCCACCCTGTCAAATGTGTCCAGACCTAGATTTCGGGTAAATACATCGTGAACTGCATCACGCGCATCGTTGATGTCACCGAGCATGTGATAGGCGATATGAGTTAGCAGACGCTTGTTCTCTTCATAGATGGTTTCGATCTCACTCATGATAATCTCCTTATCTATTTTTTTATCAGACTGGCTGAATCCCACGTGGATTTTCGAATAAAGAGAGCCAGCCTGTTTCGAATCAACATGCTATACTTCCCCTTTTTCATCCACACTAACGCTCTGTTTTGCCCGAGGCTCACACAGTAAAATTCAACCGGAATACTCTTGTGGACGAGTCTCTTCCCACTTCCGGTCATATCCTTCACCATGATCCTGCTTAATTTTCCCGATTGAAGAACAGCTTCTTTGCACGTCATGCGGTCTATCCTGCCAGTCTTCGCATCTGTAACGAGTGCACAGTCCCCTATCGAGTAAACATTTTTCATCCCCTTCACATGGTAAGACTCATCCACCACGATCCTGCCCTTTTCTCGGCTCGCGGATAATACATTGGATTTCAAACCAGTCGTCCAGATACACACATCAACCGTTTCTGTTGTTCCATCTGAATAATAGAGCGTTTTTGCCTGATCATCATACTGACAAACCTTGACTCCATGGATCACATTCACACCCACCTTTGTGAGTTCTTCTTCCATATGCGCCGATACCTTCTTAGGAGCTGAGCTCAACAATCGACGATCTGCGTTCACCAAAGTAACCTTGACTGCTCCAGAATCCTTAAGCCAGCATCCCATTTCCGCAGCTGTTTCAACCCCAGAAATACCGGCTCCCACAACGGCTATGTGAATCGATTTTCCGGCCTTGATCCCCTCTTCAATTCTGGACCTGATTAAATCGGCAGTCTTACTTGATTCAAGGGGAATTCCGCCCTGATCCTCCTGATGACGGGATGAACTCCCCATTGCTAGGACAAGTTGATCATACGGGATATTCTCCCTCTTCAATCCATCACGTGTTACGACAATCGCCTGTTCCCTCTCACTGATTTCTTCCACTTCTCCCTGCACAAACGAAATACCTTCTCCTGTATAAGAAGTAAGGGGTATATGCAAATTGAAGTCCTTATCTGAAATGCGTCTGAACAAAAGGACTTTCCTTAAATGGTATGGCTGCTTATCAATGAGCGTCATCCGTATGTCGTGACCCAGTCTATTTCCAAGTTGCTTCTTTAGATGCTCCAGCGTATTAATACCCGCATATCCTCCGCCTACAATCACAATATGTTTCATCTTACATCCATCCCTCCGTATCTACTAATAGAACGATTCAGGGATACGAAATGTGACCAAACGAAAAAAATAAGATTAAAAAGACCATGGGGACAGGTACCCCGGCTCCTAAATAAAAAAAGGCCAAGGGACCTGTCCCCCTGGCCTCCCCCTGGCCTCAAATCGGCAACCGAATGACAAACTTCGTCCCTTTTCCCTTTTCGCTGAACACATCGATCGTCCCTTCATGCATGAGCACGAGCTGCTTCACGATGGAAAGTCCGATGCCGAATTCGCCGTAAGGGTTGTTTGTCCGTGACAGGTCGGCTTTATAGAAGCGGCGCCAGATCGACTTGATTTCATCCGGGTCCATGCCGATGCCGGTGTCTTCGATTTCAATGAGAGTTTCCTTCTCATCTGAAGAGCCCTTTAACGTGATCGTTCCGCCTGACGTGAATTGGATGCTGTTTTTCGTAATGTTAATGAGGATTTGGATCAATCGGTCGTAGTCGGCATGAATCCTAGCTTCGTCATGGGCAAGGATTCTGATGTCATTCCCTTTTTCCTCGGCCTGAAAATCGAGCTGTTCCTTTATGACTTCGAAGACATCAAGGATCGGCAGGGTGACTTTGTTGAGAACCACTTGATTGGAGCGGATTTTTTCATAGTCCAGATTCTCATTCACGAGTCGGATGAGTCGCTTCGTTTCTTCGCTGACGAGTCCGAAGCTTTTCTCCTTCTGTTCTTCCGGGATCATGTCGTTCCGGATGCCTTCGATGACACCGCGGATTGTCGTGAGCGGCGTTCTCAATTCATGGGACACATCCGCCATGAACTGGCGTCTCCTGCTTTCAAGATTATCGATTTCCTCTTTGGATGCCTGAAGTTTCGTGACCATTTCATTGAAATCTTCAGCGAGATCCCCAATTTCATCGAAGTTGGAGCTTGGGACGTGAACATCGTAATCCCCCGATGACACCTTTGAGGTCGCCTCCCTGATTCGCTGAATCCGCTTCACGTGGAGCTTCGATAAGAACAGGCTGACGAGGACCGAAATGGCCAGCGCCAACAGGACGATATATAACAGATATTGATTGATTTCACTCAGCATTTCCCTCGTGCCGCTGATCGGGGATATGAGAATCAGCCCACCCGTCAGCTGATCATTGACAATCCGGGGCATGATGACAAGGGAGACCGCCTGATTGAAGCGACCGAAATCTTTTTTCAAAGGTACCGTTTCACCACTTTCAATCTTCTCCCACTCTTCCTTCGAGAGCTCGATCCGCGGGTACACCCCGCCCCTCGAGAAGGAGACTTCCCCCTGTCGATTGAACGTGATCACATCGATGTTCCGGGCATGAAGGAGGTTGCTGTACTCCTCCAGATACAGGGGCCTTCTCGGGCTGGGACGCTCTAAATCTGATAAAATTTTATCCCCATACGTCCGGAGCTCCGTCACCTTATTTTCGTACACAAGATTCTCTACATAGTGGGAAAACAGGAGTCCAAGGATCATGAAGGCGATGATGAGGACGCTCGTATGACTGAGGAGCAGCTGATACAGATACCTAAACTTCATCCCCGACCGCCGTCTCGTCGAATTTATAGCCTACGCCCCACACCGTATGCAAATAAGGCTTGTCCTTGCTGCCGATCTTATTCCGTAGCCTCTTGATATGGACATCCACCGTCCGCTCGTCCCCGTAGAAATCATATCCCCATACCCTTTCAAGGAGCTGCTCCCTCGAGAACACCTGACGGGGATGCTGGGAAAGGAAATAAAGGAGTTCAAATTCTTTCGGCGTCAGATTCGTCAGGGGGGCACCGTTCAAATAGACTTCACGGGTTTCCTTGCTGATCCGGAAATCCGATGTGCTGACATCCGTAGTGCCTGAACTGCTTTTCTCCCCTTGATAACGACGGGTCACGGCACGGATCCTCGCCATCAGGGCAAGAGGAGAAAAGGGCTTAGTCACATAATCGTCGGCACCGAGCTCAAGGCCGAGAACCTGATCGGACTCACTGTCCTTCGCCGTGAGCATGATGACCGGAACCTGTGATCCTTCCTCCCTGATCTTCCGGCAAATCGTCACACCGTCCATCCCCGGAAGCATCCAGTCCAGAATCACAAGATCCCACTCGCCTTCCTTAAAACGCTGATACCCATCAGCACCATCATGGACAAACTCACCCTTTATATCTTCTTTCGTAAAAAACATCTCAAGCATGCTTGTGACACTTTGATTATCCTCTACCACCAGCACATTCATCACCATCGCTCCTTTCCGATCGAACCATGGGGACAGGTACCTTGGCTCATTCGCCACGGTACCCCACGGCTCCCTCTCTTCTTCAAGTATAGTCGTTTTTCCCGCTTCGTTCTACAATGGAAAAATCCCCGCTCATATGGCGGGGATTCCCTGACTTATAAGGCTACGCTTTCAGATTCTGCTGATGTTTCATCGCTTTGATCAGCATCGTGAAATCCTTGCCCGTGTCCCGGACCGTGATGCCCTTTACCTCCCATGCGGAAAAAGAAGCCTTCTTCCTTATCTTTATTGAAAGGGAAGAAATCCAGTTTCTTCGCTTCATCGGCATGATCGGTCATGATTTCTTCCATCAGTTCCTTCGATGTTTTGCCATCCGTTTCGACTCCCAGTTCTTTCGCAGCTTTCAGGATGGACGCTTCCATCACTTCATGACGTAAATCATGTTGATCTTTTCCTTCTGTCTCGATTCCAAGATCCTTCGCCTGCTTCATGAGGGCTGCTTCCCTTACTTCATCGGCAAGTGTTTCAATATCCTTGCCGTCGGTGGCCACCCCAAGTTCTTTCGCCTTTTGCTTCAGCAATGTTTCCCTCACTTCCTGAGCGAGCTCCTCCTGGTCTTTTCCGTCAGTGGAAATCCCCAATTCCTTTGCTTTCTTGTTCAGTTCAGCCTGACGAATCTCCTCCATGACGGCACGATGATCTTTTCCTTCAGTATCGATCCCTAGTGCCTTCGCTCTTTTTTCAAGCTCGGCATCCATGATTTCCTTGGCAAGTTCACGTGTGTCCTTATCGGCTATATCGATGCCCAGCTCTTCCGCTTTTGCCTTCAGCTGTTCTTCATCCATATGAAACTTCCCGTGTCCACCGCCATGTCTGCCAAATTCATGTACGCCGACAGCCGCCTGATCATTCGTCTTTGCCGCAGAATCCTCCTCGGCAGCGAAGGCTGGAAGGGAACCGAGAATCCCGACCGCCAATACACCTGTTAACACATACGATATTTTTCTTTTCTTATTCATCTATTTTTCCTCCTTTAATAGGTTGCAGCTGCACTAACAGTATTTCCACCATTTATGACCAAATCATGAACAAACCATGACCGGATTATGAATCTTTTAACAGATTTTCGATTTTATAGTCCTCTTTCTTTTCCTGAAGCCATGTTCCATATTCCGTTTGGAGTGCCTGATCAAAGAGGGTATCCTTGATTTCGTCTTTATGATCGTCAAGAACCGCTTCTTTCGCTTCCTTCTTGCCCGTCACCTTGATGATGTGGTAACCGAACTCGGTTTTCACCGGCTCACTGATTTCACCTTTTTTCATAGCAAACGCCTTATCATCAAACTCCTGCACCATTTCACCCTTGCCAAAATAACCAAGCTCTCCACCCGTCTCAGCATTCGATGTATCCGTGGAGTACTCTTTCGCAAGCTCGGCAAAATCCCCTCCATCATCCAGCTTCTTCTTCACCTCCTCAGCGGTCTTCTCATCATCCACCAGAATATGACTTGCCTCTACCTGCTCTTGTTGTGCAAACGAATCCTTATTCGCATCAAAATATTCCTTGATCTGATCATCTGTAATCGAGACCCTGTCCTTCAGCAGCTTTTCCGTCAACAAGTACGTCTTAATATTTTCTTTGACGCTATCTAAATTCGATCCACTTGACGCGAGGGCCTCATTGAATGCATCTTCACTGTCATATTGGCCTTTGATGTTCTCAAGTTCCTTATCGATTTCACTATCCTTCACCGTGAGATCTTTCTTCTCACTCTCAAGCTTCACGATCTTTTCGGCGATCAGCGTATCCAACGCCCCATCCCCGTATTGATCCACCAGCGTCGAATACAAATCATCCTTCGTGATCGACTCGCTTCCGACCTTTGCTACTACGTCATCCTTCGAAAAACCGAAAACAGCTAAGAGTGCCCCTACGAGGACAACGCCTCCAATGACGCTCCAAATTGTTATGGTTTGTTTCTTTTTTGTCACGAATTCGTACTCCTTTTTGATTCATGTATTTTGTATTTTATTGGGTGTTGGTTTGGTGCCAGGTACATTTCGGACGGTTTGTACCTGGTACAGCCCCATCCATTTGTACCTGGTACACCGCCCCGGTCACCAAGCAAGTCCTTACCCATTCATCATCGCATTACTCGTAAGCGTCAGACTAACCGTCATCTTCTTCCCGTCACGGTAAATCGTCAGGTCGATCTTATCCCCTACTTTCAGGTCGCCGTACAGCTGTCTTCTCAAGTCGGCCACATTCTCAACCGCCTTGCCATTCATTTCAGAAATCGCATCGCCTTCTTTGATCCCGGCGTCAGCAGCTGCTGAGGTCGGGTCGATATTCGCAACGACCACACCGGATTCGACTGACTCCGGCAGATTCGGTAAGTAGGAGCGTGGAATATCGGACAGGTTTTTCATTCCGATTCCGATGTATGGACGCTCGACCTTTCCTGTTTCAATGATTTCGCTGACAATCGGCATGAAATCCTTACTTGGGATCGCAAATCCGAGTCCTTCTACACCGGAGTTCGAGATCTTGGCGCTGTTGATTCCGATCAGTTCACCTTTGGCGTTCAGGAGTGCACCACCGCTGTTACCAGGATTGATGGCAGCATCGGTCTGGATGACGTTAAGTTCAGATTCACCTTCTGACGTCTGTACCGGGATCGTGCGGTCGACGGCACTGACGATTCCCTGTGTCACCGTCCGTGATAGGTCCAGGCCAAGCGGGTTCCCGATGGCGATGACCTGTTCACCGGCGCGCAGGGCGCTGGAGTCCCCGACTTCCAACAGGTTGTCTGCATATTTGCCGTCAATCTTCACGACAGCGAGATCTGTCAGGGGATCGGCTCCGATCAATTCCCCTTCTGTCTTTTCTCCGTCATAGAGGGACACTTCAATTTTGGAAGCACCTTCAATCACGTGATTGTTCGTGATGATATAAGCGCTGTCCCCCTCTTTTTTAAAAAGGACGCCGGATCCTGTCCCGGCTGCCGCTTCCTGTGATCCTCCCATGCCATTCTGCTGCTGATAGTTGACGATACCGACGATGGACTCTGAGGCATCCTCCACAATACTCGCTACATCCCCACTGCCCGCAGTGGATACGGTCGTTGGCGTGATTCCTGAATCCGCTGCCGTATCGGTCTGTCCTTCATGAGCTGATTGCTCGATACTGTTCTGGGCCAGGTTCTGATAGTAATCCGTTTGAGGCAATACGGTCAGCGTCAGGACCGAACCGATGATTCCGGCTCCGACCGTATTCAGGAACCCACGACCTTTCCTTGTCTTCTTCAGTTTCGGGCTTCTCTGCATGTCCTCTTTCTTCTCAACTTCTTCTGACTCTATATGCTGCATTTCTTCGTTTTGGTTGTTATGTTCTAGCATTTCACTACCTCCTAAAGTGGTTTTGATCTGTCAATCTTTGCTGTTACATTCATCTTAGAAGGTAAATATTACGAAACTATTAACAATATGTGTACAGGGTGGGAAGATTTACGAACATAAAAAAAGAACCTTGTGCGTTTTGATCACGTACAAGGTTCTTCTTTTGTAGGATTCAACTATTTATCTCGGATTCAGCATCCGCAAATATCTCCTCTGGATCCTCAGCAATGAAATACCATAATCCATCTTCTGCAAGCTTTCCTTCACCCGGCAGTTCCGACGACTGGATCTGTTTCATGGCGTGTGAATAGTGGCTGTATAACTCCTTCAAGTCTTTCTCTTGTATATTCCATTGGAGATAGGGAGATATCGTATCGAGCAGCTCGAGGATTTTGCCGTAGTCGTTCTGCTTCAGGAGCTTATCGACGGATGCCTTGATGACTTTCCGCTGACGTTCGTTCCGGCCTTCGTCGCCCATGGGGTCCTGCTTTCTCATTCTGACATAGGCAAGGGCTTCATCAGGGGACAGCGTCAGTTCTCCCTTGGCGAAGTGATATCCATCGAAAGAAAAGTCCAGCTCATTATCGATGGTCAGTTCGCCTACTTCTTCTATCACTTCTTCAAACCCGTTCATATTCACTTTTGCGTAGTAGTCGATCTTGACGTCCAGAAGTTGTTGAACGGTCTGAACGGTGAGGCTGGTCCCGCCATATGTGTACGTATGATTCAGCTTAGTGCTTTCATCGCGGCCCGGTATGGATACCTTGGTATCCCTCGGCAGGCTGACGACCTTGGTACTGTCAGATTTCGGATCGATTTCCATAACCATCATGACATCCGGCCTTCCTTTATCATCGGGGCGTTCGTCCACCCCCATCAACAGGATGTGGATTGTATCATCTGTTACCTTTTCGTTTTCTTTCTTTACATCAGGAACTTGAATCGGTTCATACGTCTCATCGAAGAACGCCCCCACCTTTGCAAAAACAAAGAACATTAGCCCTCCCGATAGGACGGTCAATCCAATCAGGACGGTGATGCCTACTTTCCATTTCTTATTCATTCTTTACAGCTCCTCTTTCGTTAAAATGTTACGGGATCCATTTGTTGTGAGATTGCCTTCATGCTGTATCCCTTTTCTGTCAAGTCGATGAGAAGCTCCTCTAAGTTCTCAAGTGTCACATCTTTCTCATGAAGAAGGATGATTTTCGGTGAGTTTTCATAAGGAAATGCGTTGATCTGATTCATCACATTCGGGACATATTCTTCGCTTAACATCCTCCAATCTTCGCTGTCGATGTTCCAGTCCCACATGTGGAAGCCTGCCTGGTCAACGGCCTCCCTGTAAGCTTGCGTCATATTCGGCACCGATCCATAAGGGACCCTGATCAGATTGCTGTGAATACCGGTGATGGATTCCAGTGTCTCTTGTCCCTTTTTCATTTCACCCACAACCGATTGACTAGATTGATAGAATTTCGCCGCATCATGGGTGACACCGTGCATGCCGACCGCATGTCCTTCTGCCGCCATATCCTTTACGGAATCTTCAAATCTCCTCATATTCGGTTCAAGCATGAAGAATGTCGCCTTGGCATCATAGCGTTCGAGGACATTCAGGATATCTTCTGTGTTTTCATTTGGTCCATCATCAAATGTGAGGTAGACCGACTGTTGTTCCTCTTGAACGATTTGTGCTTCCTGAGCTTGTTTATCCTGAAGTGACTCCTCTCCAGGCTGATCGCCCGTCGATCCCCCTTGTTGAACCGGTTCATCAACCGTAACGGAATCGATTGGTTCAACTTCAGGAACCTCTCCGCTTTCCTCTGCCGTTTCCTCTTTCACTTCATCGGTTTGCTTATTGGCAGGCTGCTGTTCTCCGGTTTCTTTTGCCATGACCTTTTCTAAACGTTCCTGACCTTCATTACTTTTCGCTTCACCTATATCCATCACCCAAATGGTCGATACTAGGATGAAGAGAGCTGACATCAGTGCGAATGTCACCCGCACACTTTTCTTTAATCGTCTTTTCTTTCTTCGCATGCTTTTCACCTTTCCTCCGGCTGTTTTGTTGTACTTTCATCGTAAAAGAAAACAGCTGGGAAAGGGTTACTAGGCGGTTACAATCGGGCTGCGAAATTTGTTACTTTCTTGTTACTTTTGTCGAATGAATTTACACTATACTATTGAAAGCAAGTGCTAGGATGTGAAAAATAGATGAAAAAAATGATCTTTCTCTTAACAGGGATCCTGTTTGTCACAAGCGGCTGTTCCTTATTTCAGTCCAACTCTTCTTTGATGAAGCCTCCGGAGCTTCCTGTCGAACAACAGGAATTGAAGCAGGCCATTCAAAGCTTCGTCCCTCCTCAGGCGGAGTGGCTCTCACCAAACGAAGATAAGACGGCAGACACCATCAAACAGACGGATCTCAATGGAGACGGAGAAGAAGAGTTAATTGTCTTCTATCGTCTTCCTGAAGAAACCTCTCAAATGGAAGGGATCATCCTTGAGAATAAAGAAGGAAAATATACGAAGATGGCCGGAATCAAAGATATCGGAAGGGAACTGATGAAGGTCGAAGCATCCGATTTGAACGGGGACGGCACGAAAGAGCTCCTGATCGGCTTTTCCTATGCGGCAGAAGCATCTGACTCTGCCCTCGTCATTTATGATCTGGAAGGGAAAAAGCCTGACAAACTGTTTGAGTCCCAATACAGCGCATTCTTCGCGGATGATTACGATGAAAACGGCAAGGCCGAGCTGCTGCTTTCTTCCTTGATACCGAATCAAGAACATACCGTCTCCCTTTATGCATTTTCAAAAGGAAAATCGGAGAAGGTGGATGAACTGGAGCTCGATCCGTATGTCTATCCCTACTATAACTCGGCATCCGGATATGTCACCCCGTCTGTCAAAGGGTCGATATTCGATTCCACTGTAGGGGCCCATTCCTCGACTTCGTTCATCGTCGGTGTGAAAAATGAGAAACTCGTGGAACTCGTCCCAAAAGAATTCAAAGATCAATTATTCAGGGCAACTTCCGCGAACAGCGAAGACAAAAATGGGGACGGCATCCTGGAGTTTCCCCTCCTGATCGAGGCGAACCCGGATAAACCGTATGTGGACATGCCATTCATTCATGAATACTATCAATTATCCGATGACGGCCAACCGCAATTCACCCTTCGTTCCTATCAGAATTATCCGTATCAGTATGAACTGATGCTGCCGGAAGACTGGCCTGATATCATCATCGAAGCATCCGACGGACGGAGATATGTCAAATTCCTCTCAGAAGACGATGGTTCCCTCCTTTTCGATGTGTATGTCGCGGACAAAGACGATATGGAGTCCCTCGAAGGCTGGAATGTCCTGATGGAAAGCAATCAGTTCGTTTACTTGACGAAATCACCGGCGTCCGAATTCAAGAAGTATGTTCAGTTGTTGTCTTCTTAATAGGGATCACCGGTTTATTTTCAAATGAAATGCAGGTGTTGGAATTGAAGCGAATCATGATCATTGAAGATGAAGAGTCTATCAGAGGCTTCATTGAAATCAATTTAAAACGATATGGATACAGTGTGCTCCAGGCGGACAATGCAGAGTCCGGCCTCGAACAGCTGAAGAAGGAAGATACGACCGTCGATATCGTCCTTCTCGATGTGATGCTGCCGGGGATGAATGGATTTGAAGCGTGCAAAGAGATCCGGGAATGGAACTCATCCATCGGCATCATCATGTTGACGGCGAAAGTACAGGAAATGGATAAAGTCCATGGCTTGATGAACGGGGCCGACGATTATATTTCGAAGCCCTTCAGTCCGAATGAACTCATTGCCAGAATTGAAGCACTGCTGAGGAGAATCCGTCCTGTTGAACCGGAAAAGCCTGCTCCATCAATCTATTTAGATGAAAGCAGGCGCCTCCTGAAGTTGAAGGGAAAGGACGTCGATTTGTCCCCGGTGGAATATGAATTGATCAGCACCATCCTGAAAGCAAATGGAAAATCCATCAGCCGCCACGACCTCTTGGACCAGGTGTGGGGGATCAACTATATGGGGGACCCGAAGATCGTCGATGTCAACATCAGGCGGATCCGGCGGAAAATTGAAGAAGACCCTTCCTCCCCCCGGTACTTGTTGACGGTGTGGGGTTACGGATACCGCTGGGATGAATCCGGGGAAGGAAAACATAATGGGAATTAGACGGCGGATACTCATACAGAATCTGACGCTGATCACCATGACGATCCTATTGTTTCTAGGAATCGTCGCTTCCGGCATCTATCATTATTATTACAATGGCACGGCTGAAATCCTGCAAAATCATGCACAGAACTCAGCTTCATTCGCGAAGCGCTATAGTCATTTATCTTCCTACAACCTGAGGGAGAACCTGCAGGATCTTCAAAGCAACTTCTCCATCGATCAGGCAGAAACACAAATTTTGAGCGGAAGCGGTCGTGTCCTATCGTCCTCCAGCGGGTTCATTCCGGGGGAAAAACAGGATTATCCGGATGTAAAGGATGCCTTCTCAAAAGGAAAAGGAACCTGGTTCGGCACCAATCCCGCAACAGGAGAACGCATCCTTGCCGTATCGGTTCCACTGGAATCCAGCGATAAAACGATCGGCATCCTCCGCTTCGTCACCTCACTCGAAGCGCTGGATAATAATTTTCAAACGATCCTGATCACACTGTCAGCGATCGGAATCGGGATCCTTGGGATTGTCTTCGTGGTCAGTACCTTTTTCTCACGGATCATCACCGAGCCCGTCATCGAATTGACGAACGTTTCGAACCGTATGGCAGAAGGAGACCTGGAAGCAAGGGTGGACGGGCAGTACAAGGATGAATTCCACACCTTGAGCCAGACATTCAACAATATGGGGAAAGAACTACTCAGGACGGAAAAAATGAAAAACGAATTCATCTCATCCGTTTCCCATGAACTCCGGACCCCCCTCACCTCCATCAAGGGCTGGAGCGAGACATTGCAGACGGGTGACCCTGAGAATGTGGAAGAAACCAAAACGGGACTTTCCATCATCACGAAAGAAACAGACAGACTGATCGACATGGTGGAAGAACTGCTGGACTTCTCCCGTTATCAGAACGGGACTTTTGAAATCAACCCGTCACCCTTTTATTTTGACCGTCTGGTGAAGGAAGTCATATTACAGCTAGATAAAAAGCGCAAGCAAAAAGAACAGGAAATCATGCTGATGGAGGATGAACCTCTCGAACTGGTTGCTGATCAGAACAGAATCCGACAGGTGCTCCTCAACCTGATCGAGAACGCCATCAAATATTCCGGTAAAAACAGCATCATTACGGTTGGATACGAGAAGGGCGAAAATGATCTGAGATTTGAAGTGAAAGACGAGGGCGAAGGAATCGCAAAAGAACACTTACGGCATGTCTCCACCCTGTTCTATAAAGCCAACGAGAATACAGAAGGCGTCGGACTTGGGCTGGCGATTTGCAAGCAAATCATTGAACATCATGATGGTGAGCTTTTTATCAGAAGTAAAAAGCATGAAGGAACGACAGTTGGATTTACGTTGCCGCTTTTGAATAGCCGGCGGGGTTGATGGTGTGGAGAGAGGCAGATCCGGTTGGGTCTGTCTTTTTTTGTGGAGTGGCCGAAGTTGCATGAATCACTGTATATTTGTTAGGTCGTCATTGTTAATATTTGGTTAATGGCTGGATTTTTGGTGATTTCGGCTGGATTTTTTGTCAAAACGGCTTGATTCTTCCTACTTTCCGCTGGTTTTCCATTCTAAACGGCTTGATTTTAACAAATTCCGGCCGGATTCCTCGTCGATCGAAGTCAGAAAGCCAGGGGACAGACCCCCTGGCTAGTTTTTTTCGTTGTTTGAATGAGCCAAGGTGCCTGTCACCCGGCTTCTTTAAAAGAAATATCCCCTATCCACCCTCACGAAATGATAATCAATACCTGGTCGTCATCGGTTAATGTTCTTTGTTCTGATGTGACAGTACTGGGTATGAGTTGTTAAACGAGGATTTGAACCTCGAGGGTCACCCCGAAACCCCTGCCAGGATTACAACATACACCTGTTGCGTGGTTTGGTATTCGCCTTATTCATTTCGCTACCAGCTTTCTCTTATTCTAATAGGTCAGTTTTCCAATTTAGCTCCTGTATCTTCATATCAATCAATCGATAGTTCTTGGATAATTCGTCCACAAGCTTTTGGGTTTCCCTGATGTCGATGGTGCTGACATGCTTTATTTCCGTTCGGGAGTACCGGTCATGACGGACGTTGGCATGTTCCAGGAGATCACTGTAAATCTGTCTCTCCCTGCCAAGCAGATCGCGTTTTGTGAGGGCATCTGCCAGAGTCAGTCCCTTGTCATACTCCGTAAGCAGGTTTGTTTTGTTGATTTGAATAATCAACTCCTTTAACTGATGTAAGTGTTTCGTTAGATCCTTCATTAATTCCTTTGGCTCTTCACCTGGAAGGTCCCCTTCTTGGACAACAACATTTTGGATGAGCCGATTCCGTAAATGCTCCACCCTCTTTTGGAAATCAGATCGCATTATAAGTGCCTCTGCTAATTTCATCTTTTCACCCCTTTATAAAAATCCTCCACATACCACGTCGGCACCGGATTCTTCATCCCGTCAAACCAACCGAGCACTTCCTTCGCTTGCTTCTTCATCGTAGCCACTTCCTCTTCCCCGAACATCATCGCCCACGGAATGGACGACAGCATGTTGCTGCTGATGTAAAAGGCCATGAGCCTAAAGAAAGCCTCCGGCGGGCGTCCACTGAAATAGCCGTTCAGCTGTCCCGTGGCAAAATAAGGGCTCACAGATGCGCTGAAGGGGATGCGGTTGAACTCCTCCCACGGATCACCGAAGTCATGGCGATTGAAGTCGATGACGGAGAGTTCGCCTGTTTCTGAAATCACCATATTCCCCACGTGATAATCACCGTGATGAAAGGTTTGCGGACGTCCTACGAGAAGATGCCGGTTTGCCTCTATGTATTCAAGAATGAGGTCGCCAGCATCGATTTTCACAGGACAATCATGATATTGCTGGATCTTTTTGTCGACCTTGCGATTGAATTTCGTTTCCCACTTTTCATGATCGGGTGGTGCTTGCGTGGAGTGAATTTCCCGGAGATAACGACCCGCCTTCAGACCGAGTTCATACTGCACTGTATCCGAAAGCATGGGCAGTACCTCAGCCGCGTCGTCCCCTTCACACCACGTAAATAGCGTATACACTTGATCATCTTCACACACACCGAACTCGAGGGGCTTTGACATCGGGATCCCCGACTCGGCCAGACGCTTCATCGCCTCGAACTCGCTCTTCTTACTTTCATATTCGGAAGCATCCGCCGTCCGGAGCAGCAGCCTTTCACCCGTTTCGGCTTCAACATAATATTTCTTGTCACTGGACCAGCCTTTAGTGATGGGGTCGATTTTTTTAAAATGGTATTCGGTTTTGATATTGAGCATCCTGCACCTCCAGTGAGCATTGGACATATCCTGATAAGTTGTTTCGCACTCCTAATTTTACCAGTATGTATTTTCAGAAGATAGAGATATGTTAAAATAACCCAAGTAATGCATTTTTAACAAGAGATTGGAGCTGTAACAATGAAGAGAAGGAACCTATTCGTCGTGATGACCTTATCCGCAATGTTATTGGTGGGAATGTCCGCCTGTAGTCAATCTTCAGATGAGGATGCCGCCAATCAGCCTGAATCGGATGCTGTTTCCGTAGACTCATCTGGGGATAGTACAACCGCATCGGACGCTAACGGGAAGGATCAATCAAAGGAGACATCCGTTGAAAGTAGTACGCCGGAGCAGGATGATCCCGTCACCAAAGTGGAAGGAAAGCAAACGTATATAGAAAAACTGGATAACATCCAAAAGGAACTGGATGCGATGCCGGATAAAAAAGATTCCGATAAAGGTGTCACCAACGCCATGAAAAACTATTATGGCGTGTCTTATGAGAAGTATGATGATGCCTTGAATGAGATTTATGTCCTGCTGAAGAAAGAGCTGTCTCCTGAAGTCATGGCAGAGTTAAAAACGGAACAATTGCAATGGATTGAGGAGAAAGAAGAAAAAGCGGAGAAAGAAAGATTGAAATATGAAGGCGGCACGTTTGAAAATGTGGCGTGGTATATCTCCTTGTATGAATCCACGAAGGATCGGTGCTATGAGTTGGTGGAGGAATATATGAGAAACTAAAGCACGAGGTGAGTTTCAGGACTTCCCTCTTTTTTTCACCTGAATAGGCTCTCGCACATACACTGCTTGCACGGCAGTCTGTTGAATAGGAGTTGACTAGAATGTTTGTTTACAGAAGCAACGCTCAAACAGTGTATGGCAATCCACCTGGATACTATCCCCATGTACGTCAGTATCCAGGTGGGTATGAAACGGAGATAGATATTCTCAGGAAACAATATGACATGCTGGATCGAAAGATTTATTCTTTAACTCAAAGAGTCGAAAGGATTGAGAGGCACCTTGGGATTCTGCGATAATTCGCTTATTTTATAAAAAGGTGCTTATCAGCAAACGGACATCGGGGAATTGATCCGGGTTCCCCCCTTTTTAATCCGGATTCAAAAGAATGAATCACTTATATGAATGATTAAACCGTATCAGAAATAATGAATCCGTTTTCCCATATATTCAACGTCTGTGTCGAATTTTCTCTACGAAACAGATGTACGAGAACCGGCCCCATGTTCAACAGACCTCTCCTTCTTGATCACAATCACAAACAAACTCGCTACGACACAAAAAAGGCCCGCTAAGAAAAATGCCCACGTGTATGAATCAAAGGCTTGGAAGATCACTCCGCCACCAAAGGCTGCCACGGCGGCACCTGCCTGGTGGGAGGCAAAGATCCATCCGTATACGACCCCACTTTTCTTCACTCCAAATACTTGCCGGGAAATCCCTATGGTCGGCGGAACCGTGGCGATCCAGTCCAATCCGTAGAAAACAGCGAAAATGATCAGTAACGGATAAGACCCTTGCGATAAGGCAATCGGAAGTAACAGAAGCGACGCTCCCCTCAAAGCATAATACCAGAATAATAACCAGCGATTATCAAACCGGTCTGATAACCATCCGGAAAGGGTGGTCCCGACAAGATCAAAAATCCCCATAAATGAAAGAAGCGATGCAGCCGTGACTAAAGGAACACCGTAACTGATACAGTAGGACACAAAATGCGTTCCGATGAGCCCGCTCGTTGAAAGACCGCACACAAAGAAGCTCCCTGCCAACAACCAGAATTCCTTCACTTTTACCGCTTCAAATAATCCTTTGAAAGCAATCGCAATGGGGTTATGCTTCTGTTCATCAACAGTGATTGCTTCTTCGTTTTCAAGACCATAAGGAAGACTTCCCACTTCCTTTGGCGAGTTCTTCATGAATAAAAAAATGATGACTAGCATGATGACACTGAGGATCATAATGAGGGCAATCGCCCATCTCCACGAATATTGATCAATCAGCATGGCGAGGATCGGCAGCAGGATGAGCTGACCCGTTGCCGTACTGGCCGTCAGGATCCCTAATGCAAGACCCCTTCTTTTTTCAAACCATGTGTTCGCGACATAAGGGCTC
Source organism: Rossellomorea sp. YZS02 (assembly GCF_033963925.1). Classification (NCBI taxonomy): domain Bacteria; kingdom Bacillati; phylum Bacillota; class Bacilli; order Caryophanales; family Bacillaceae; genus Rossellomorea; species Rossellomorea sp. YZS02. Next base: position 244,988 of record NZ_JAXBLY010000002.1, read on the forward strand.
AGCACGGTTAAAAACAGACCGGATCCCAACCCGATAATGATTCCCCATATGAGGATGAGCTGCCACGAATGCTGCATCAAAAAGGTAAGCAACGTACCCATGAGCAGGGTGGCCATGGATATCAACATGATTTTCTTTAGTCCAAGCACTTCGATGAGCGCCGCCATAAATGGACCTGAGATCCCGTATAGGAATAACCCAACGGCAAAGGCCAGTGAAATGACGGACCGATCCCAGTGAAATTCGTTTTCAAAAGGTTCGATAAACACACCGGATGAGGACCTGACAATTCCGGCTACAATGATCGAGAAAAAAACGACCATCAAGATGATCCAGCTGTAATGAATGCGATTCCGCCCCATGCTTCCTCCCACATCCTTTAAAAAATGATATAATTACTATATTGAACAAAATGAACAATATAATATTTTTATTATAGTGTACAATATGGTTATTATATTGTATATAGGAGGTATCCGTTTTTGAAAAAAATTCATGGAATCATTTCACATAATCTAAAGAACATACGAGACAAAAGAAAGTTAAGCCTGGATGATCTCTCCAGCCTGACCGGGGTCAGTAAAAGCCTCTTACGTCAAATTGAAAAAGAAGAATCCAACCCGACGATCTCGACCATTTGGAAAATCGCCGACGGGTTGAAAATACCCTTCACATCCTTGATGGAGCGAGAAATCCCCCAAACGGAAATCATCAGGAAATCAGAGATCGAGCCGTTGATCGAGGATAATGGATTGTACCGGTTATTTCCTTACTTTAGCCTCGAGGATCAAAAACCATTTGAAATGTACTCAGTCGAATTAGAGCCTGCCGCCACCCTGGATGCCAATCCGCATCACTCTGGAGCCATTGAATGCATTACGGTGTTCAGCGGAACCTTTTCTTTGAACGTCAATGAAAAGGAGTATGTGCTGCAAACGGGGGACTCCATTAAATTCAAGGCAGACACCCCTCATACATATTCAAATCCCGGCAGCGAAATGACGAATTTGAGCATGATCATTTACTATTCAGAATCAAACTAAAAACAGAATGCCGGGTGTGGCATTCTGTTTCTTCTTTTGGGAGAACCGTGGGGACTGGGACAAAAATGTTTAGTGCAGGACGAAGAATCCTGCCGATCTCCGCAATCGCCTCTCATTGATTTTCGGCATGACTGTCATTTTTTCTGTTTATGATTGAATGAGGATACCCTTTAAATAATCATTTACAAGGAACACGAGAACGGTCCCTCTGCCCCCTTTTCAATTCGTATTTCCCGGCTTATACATATACGGATTATGGTTATGCCCCTCATCATTATCGGTATCGATATCCAACTGGCCTTTCGCATTATAACTGGCAAGGGTGATATCATCCAGTTTATCAAAGGCTATGTTCTGCCTGGTCAGCTCTCTTTTCAGCCACTCTTCATCCAATTTCAAGTATTTCATATTGTGCATGAGGATCTGACCGTTCATAACGAGGGGGATCGGAATGAACGCAGCCCCGGGGAACAGGTTCAAGTCAGACGGCTGTACAGGTCTTGCATACGATTTCGGGATGACGCTAACCTTCCCCATATTTTCCATCGTGGCCATTTCAATATCCTTCACCGTGGCATACCCTTTTTCTCTTAAGGTACCTAGAAGCTCATCGGTTGTGATCCTGGCTTTCCGTAAGCCTTTCTCATCAATATCGCCATTGCGTACCAGAACGGTGGGAGTAGTAATCAGGAGCCAGCGCAGCTTATTATTAAGGGTAAGGATCGAGAACAGGATATACACCAATGTAAACACCAGTCCATAGCTTAGGGCTGACGGAATCCCTTTATCCACCAATGGTTCACTCACAATCGTCCCTAATACGACAATAAACAAGAGATCAAAGCTATTCATCTCAGAGACTGCCTTCTTCCCTGCAAACCGGAGCAATATATAGGAAGCAATGAAGATGATGATCGGACTGTAGATATATTCCCAAATATTCATAGATGGTCCCCCTTATGTTGATGGCATATCTGTTCCCGCATAGTGTTCCTCAAGAAATCAAATATATGAAAAAACGAGGTCCGTCCCTCTAAAAGGGGCGAACCTCGTTTTTTCGGTATTTAAAATATGATTTTTTTATCTCGTTCGTCTTTCAGGATTTCGACTGCTTCCCGGAAGCGTTGGGAGTGGATGATTTCTCTTTCTCTCAGGAAGCGGAGACCGTCATTCAGATCAGGGTCGTCACTCATATTGATGATCCATTGATACGTGGCTCTGGCTTTCTCTTCTGCGGCGATGTCTTCATACAGATCGGCAATCGGATCCCCCTTTGCCTGGATATAGGAGGCCGTGAAGGGGACACCAGCAGCGTTATGATAAAAGATGGCATTATCGTGGTTCACGTAATGAGGATCAAGTCCCGCATCTTTCATTTGCTGCGGTGTCGCGTCTTTGATCAGTTTATAGACCATCGTCGCAATCATCTCTAAATGTGCGAACTCTTCCGTACCGATATCCGTCAGAAGGCCAATGACTTTATCAGGGATCGTGTAGCGTTGGTTAAGGTATCTGAGAGCCGCTGCAAGCTCCCCATCGGCACCGCCGTATTGTTCGATCAGAAATTTAGCCAGTTTCGGATTACAGGTGCTGACCCTAACGGGATATTGTAGTTTCTTCTCATAAACCCACATATTATCTATTCGCTCCTTTGTTCTACATTAAACTTGCCATGGCCACGGGGCGTCTTTCCAGTCCCAGGGATAATTTGAGTAGCTGTAACCAAATCCGGTCAACGGCCCGAACTCCTTCTCGAATTTCTTCTTGATCTGCTTCCTCATCCGGGTATATTCGTTGTACTGCTTAATGGCCTCATAATCCTCCGGATGGGTATCCAAATACAAGGTGAGTTCAACAATGACGAAATCGACGGTCTGAAGTTCTTCCATGATCTCATAATAATGAGCGGGAAGCTGCTTCATGATGAATCACCATCCTTTAATTCATACGGACTGTAATAAGGATCATAGAATGCTTTCCAAAGCGTTCCCGCCTTTAAGGCTTCCTTTGGTGAAAATTGCTCCAGATTTGGAGGTTGAAACCCCATATATAAATTAGGTGGTGTGGAGTACACTTTCTTCTTAATGGGCGGACACGGATCAAAGGGACTAACATACGGATAATACACTTTATAATTTTGATGTTGTTGCAAGAGACTCCCTCCAGTTTTTGGCCATATCTTTTTATAGGTATGAAGGAAGCACGTGAAACATTCATATTCGTTTTTTAATCATAATCGATCGTCAAACGTGCACCCTTATAAGCAGGACCATGAAGAGGAAGATCGATGACAGTCTCTGAGCTTATCGTCATAGGTGTCCATTGATGGGTAGAAACTCTATATAACTCTCCATACTATGAGGGATGGTCAGAAATTCGATTGCTGGTCTAACTCTAACTCTTGTACCCATTGGAAACATGTCTGATAATCGGGCATGTTTTTTTTACATATATCTCACTGGATAGGAAAGGAGTCCAACCGTGAAAACCATACACAGAATCGATCAAATATTAGTGCAGCAAATTGGTGTGTGCCCCTCTCTTATCACGTGGGGATGCTCAATCGGTGTTCAGTTGGGATTATGGTCTTACGGATTTGAAGTATTGCCCTTCATTCTGGCGTACTTACCTAATAACCTTGCTCTTATGCATGTGGTCGTCATAGGATTGTTTCAATTTAGAACTCATGTCTTTTTATGGGTGAAATCAATCATATTCGGATTGTTGTTGTCCTATATAGGGGAGACTTTCTTCTAATGGATTAAAGTCTATAACCCTTCCAACTGAAGGCACTTATACTCTTTACCAATCTATATAGTGATTTTCCTGGTAGCCGATTGGCTTTCAAAAAGAGATGAGTACGAGAAGATAGACTGAAGAAAACAAAAAAACAAGCATTCACCAGTGCTTGTTTATGTTTTGAAAAAAATTCCGTTAGATGAAAACCCTCAAATCAAAAGAGCTCAGGGATTTTCTGAAGTCTTGCCAGACTCAGGCATAGCGTCTCCACTCTACATATGAAATATCCCAACCATTCACACCTATTAAAGGAGATACCCTACATAATCTGATTGGCTACGGGAAGAGTAATCAATGTGCTTATTCCAGTTCATGAAAGGCGGGCACAATATGACACTCAGGAGGATGATCATGGGAATTTTAAGTGGTAACCCACAAGAAGAACCGTTGCATTTTGGAGAGGTATTTGGAAGCTGGAGTTATTTGTTAACAGCAAAAGCTGCTGTGGCGGGTTATCAGATGCAGTTAAATCACGCTGGAGATGATGACCTAAAGAAGTTATTGAAAGATTCAGTTGAAGACGGTCAAGAGGAAATCAAGCAGGTGGAGAAACTATTGAAAGAAAATGGGATCGGCCTCCCGCCTACTCCTCCAGAGCCACCCCATGCTTGCCTGGATGATATCCCGACCGGTGCACGCATGCCCGATCCGGCTATTGCCGCTGCTCTTTCTGCGGATATAGCATCAGGCTTAGTTGCATGCAGCACGATTATGGGACAAAGCATCCGTGAAGATGTGGCCATGATGTTCGGGCAATTCCATATGCAAAAAGCCCAAATGGGAGCGAAAGTACTCAAATTGAACAAAGAAAAGGGATGGTTGATCCCTCCGCCCCTTCACAAAAACAAGAATGAACATTGTGAGTAATTTGGTATCTATTTAGGAGAATTCTCAGGTTGTTTAACCATTTAATCAGCCTGAGAATTTTTTTGTTTCACCATGCATTTTATATATAAAGAAGAAGGTCCGTCCTTTGGAACGAACCTTCTTCTTTATGGCTTCAATATCACTTTGATACAGTCATCATCTTTGTCGTTAAATAGTTGATACCCTTTCGCCGCCTCATCAAGTTTCAGTTTGTGGGTGATGATGGAAGTGGAGTCGATTTCCCCTTTGACGATTTGGTCATAAAGGGGCTCCATATAGGCACGAGCGTGAGATTGCCCCATCTTCAGCGTGATATTACGGGCAAAGAAGGCTCCAAGCGGGAACATATTGTAAAGGCCGCCATATACGCCGGTCAGTTGAACAGTTCCACATTTCCGAACGGCTTTTGTGGCAATCTGGATCGGTCCGAGGGTCCCTCCTTGCAACTTTAATTTTTGCTCCATGTATTCAAGTGGGGACTTTTTCCCGTCCATCCCGACACAATCAATGACGACATCGGCGCCACCCTTGGTCAACTCTTTCAGTGTCTCCCCCATGTCATCGTAATGAGTGAAATCAAACGTTTCCGTCTGATTCATCTTCTTGGAGTGGCGGAGGCGGTAATCGAAATAATCCACGGCAATGACTCTTTTCGCCCCCTTTTTCCAGGCAAACTGCTGGGTCATCAATCCTACAGGGCCACAGCCCAGGACTATAACCGTATCTCCTTTTTTAACACCTGCATTTTCCACACTCCAGTAGGCGGTAGGAAGGACATCGGATAACAGAAGAATGTCTTCATCCTCCAGTTCACAATTCTCAGGTACAAGAAAAGGGGTATAGTTCCCAAATGGGACACGCAGATATTCCGCTTGTCCTCCCGGATAATTCCCGAATTTTTCCGAATAGCCAAGGAGACCCCCCGAGTCGTAGTGGGGATTGGAGTTGTCACATTGACTCTCTAGGTGATTGTGACAATACGGGCATGTCCCGCATGCGACGGTAAACGGGATGATGACGCGGTCTCCCTTCTTCACTTTGGTGACATCCTTCCCTACTTCCTCTACGATGCCCATGGGCTCATGACCGATGACATACCCAATCGGCAGCGGGAAGTTACCCTTATACAAATGGAGATCAGATCCGCAAATGGCAGTGGAGGTAATTTTGATGATGACATCCTGTGTGTCTTGAATCCGGGGATCTTCTACTTTCTTAACGGCAATAGTATTCTTTCCTTGGTACGTGACAGCTTTCATGATGATCCTCCTTCAGTTTATTGAAGATGTTTCGGCGGAGGGTTGACGGAGCCACTCTGCTGAATTTCTTTAAAGATATCTTCCCCGCCTGTTTTCTGACTCACCGGCCTCGTCGCCGCCGGGGCAACGTTGAGCATATTGATCAATCGATCTACCTTTGCCTGAAGCTGGTTAAGATCCTGTATGGTCACAGGCTTTGCTTGAGGCATCAATTCCACTCCCACCTGACCATTCGGTTCAAGCGTCGCCCACTTCACATCCGAAATTTTGCTGACTCCCTGCTGTCTTAACTTCATCTCAAGCTGATCGACGGTCATGCGGAGCTTTTTGAAATTCTTTTCCTGTATGGTGCCGTTTTCAATTAAAATCTTAGCTTTTCCGGTAATAAATTGTTCCACTCGATCTGATTTCACCTGGAGATACTCCATGATCATGAGGGTGAAGACAAGGATGAGACCTACACCGATTGTCGTCCAAATGTTCTTCCCGGCAACAGGTTGAATGAGCAATGACCCGATACCGATCATGATAACCGTTTGTGCCAGGGTCATCTGGGAGATTGATTTCCTCCCAGCGATTCTTAATAAAAGTGTTCCAGCCAATACAATAAGGATGGCTTTCCAAATCCAATCAAAATCCATAATAACTTCCGCTCCTTTCCTTTCTTTAATGCGGCATTGCCACTTCATCAAACAATAAAGATCCATTTCCTTCATGTTTGAAAATCTTTTTCGTCTTCTGAATGAATTCAGTCCATGCTACAGGTTTCTTTTTCTTATGAACCTTTAGCAGGACAGGGACCAACAAAGAATTCCCACGTGTCCTTCCGAGGTAGTATAGGGTAGTCTTACCACACACGAATTTCTTACTTTCTCACCTTGTTGTTTCAAATTATCCATCCTTTTAAAAAAGTACTATTTTATAAGTATTGGGTTGCAGGAAGCTAGTTATCCTTATGAATATCTTGAATATGACCCAATAAGTGGCACATTAACCGTGCAAAGCAACCTTACAGCAGGTAACCTGTTTGAGAAAGAAAGAATAATGATCATCTCTATTCCTTACACTAAGGAAAATGGACAAAGAGGTGAAACCGCTCCATGGATCCTACCGAATTGACATCAAACGAATTAATCACCATCATAAGCGCTATCGTACTCGGAACATTGGCAAGACTCATTACCATTAAAGAGGATTTTAGACAATATCCCAGCTATCCGAATGGCTACCTGATTCAGATCATCACGGGATTCGTAGCTGCAGCCCTTGGCGCAGTGGCCATCCCGGCTTTATTAAGTAAAAACTTCGTTGCCGTGACGTTCCTTACTCTTGCCCTCCAGCAGTTCAGGGATGTTCGTAAAATGGAGAAAGAGAGTTTGAGCGACTTGGAGGAAACGGAATTCACCTACCGCGGGAAGGCATACATAGATGGCATTGCCAAAACCTTTGAAGCAAGGAATTACCTTGCTTTCATCGTGGCACTCACCACTTCTCTCACGATTTCCGTTCTTCAAAATGCCCTCAAAGTAGAAAATCTCCCTTTATGTATCGCAGGAGGTGCACTGGTTGGGTTTGGCCTTCTATATTATTTACAGCGGTTCACAAAAGGCAAGACAATCGGGGATATTGCAGAGGTTAAAGAAGGTAAGGTAGCAGTCAAGGATTCTTCCTTATATGTGGATGATATGTACGTCAGCAATCTCCTTGGAACAGATAACGCCGAGAAGCTGTTTACAGAGGAAGGAATGGCCGTCGTCATCTTCCCGAAGGAGAATCACTTCCGGATCAACCTGGATCATTTCGGTCAGCGACAGGCTGCACTGTTTGAAGCATGCCGGGCATTGGGGGTTAAGCGATATCAATTTACGAGGAAGGATTATGAGGATGGGAAAGTCATGATTGCGCTTGTCCCCATTAAGAAGGATATAGATGCCTTCATTGAGGCCGTTAAGAAATGTCCGTTGCTCGAAAGCACGAAAAAATCCCATTCCGTGATGAAAACCAACTTGAAAGGGTGATGAAAGATGGGAAGGGAAGGTTCGATGAAGCCACCTTACGAGATACTCGCTTACTTAACGTCCAACCGCGACAGAGTCATAAACGGGGGACCACTGCTTTTATACAGTTCTGATCTGGATGAATTAAAGCAGATGACGGTTGATATTGCGAAGGGGTTAAAAGCAGACGTGGTTCAGATGACAAATGGTGATTTTCTGGTCATACGGATTTAACAAAGGAAAACACCCGGGTATGCCAATCCCCGGGCATTCTCTACTCCACCACACCCGTCCGGATAATGACGAAATCCGTGTTGACCTTCACTTTGATGTCTTTGAACATATCATGCCACTCATCATCGGTCAGATTGGAATGAATGGCCTTCGTTCGATACTCTTCACCAAATCCAAACACATCGGATGATTTAGACTGTGAGTAAGCAATGAGATCCTCAATTTCTTTTGTGATTTTTTTTCTCAGCTTCTTTTCAATCAACTCTAGATTTTCATTGTTCTTTAAGTCAATGTCCCGGTTGATTTCCTGCAAGCGGGCATTGATATGAATATTCAGGTTGAATGCCAAAGAGTTTTGATCCTTTAGTTCGATCTTGCTTTTACTTTTGATCGTATCCAACGCAATCGCAATGTCAGTTGAAGCAGGAAGGGAAGGCATGAGTGCTTCTTTCTCCCCATTTTTGAAGGTAATTTCGAAGTTCCCCGCTTTAAATCGATCGCTCACCAGTTTTACATAAAAGCTGTCGCTTGGGGATATCCTTCCCACCATCTTATCTCCCTTAAGTATCGCCATGCCCGTGATATTAATCATGTCATCCTCTAATTTTAGTAAAGGCAATAAAGGGTCCACCCCAATCGAATAATAATCATGGAGCGTTTCATGAAGGGTGGGTGAAGGAATGACTTCTCCTTTTATATTTTGCTCTATTTCCTTGTACACATATTGCCCGGCATCAGAGAACTGGGAATATTTATGCTTCAGGAGATCACCTGCGCTCCCCTCCACTATAGCCAAAAAGGTTAAATCACTGATGGAATGATCTCGGGAAAGCGTATCGGCGAGGTTGATCAATCCGTCTTTCGCCAAGTCCTCTCCATATAGGGCCACACGAAGCTGACCTGATGCCAACTTCTTGGGCGATTTCAAATTACTTTCGATCCTCGCTCCTTTGCTTGTGAGGGAACGGCTTGAAATGACATTTGTACTGTCCATGGACTGTGGGTCTGTTTCGAGTATCAATGTCGTCGTATCAATCTTTTCGTCTTCTCCTTTATCATATCCCACCGTCGTGATCATCCCGATTTTCTCAAGCGTACTGGTTTCCGCACAAGAGGAGAGGATGAGAAGGGAGAAGAAGAATGGTGTCACGAGGAAGAATCGCTTCATGATTTCACCTCCTCTTTCCGAAAGATTTTTCTCTTTATCCATACCAATAGGAACAATAAGAGTGGATAACAATAAACAACTATAAAGGCGATTTGGGCAAAATAATTATTCAATTGGTTTATTTGCTGTCTAGTCACAAATATTTGGATGGAACCAAACAAGATAAGAGCTAATCCCCATGTCATTCCCTTTGTCTTTTTCTTTCCAAATATCCGGGCCAATCCTCTGGAAGCTGACCATAAGTACAGCATCAGGTTCGGCAGGATGATGAGCAACCAGAAGGTAATGGCGACATACTCAAATCGTTCGATAAATGGCAGTCGGACGATTTTAAACAGGGAGAGTGACCCCCAAATGGTCCGTTCCAATTGGCCACCGCTAAAGTAGCTGAGTGAAATGATCATCACCGCTACATATAAAAGGGTCGTGTATAGCAGTCCAATCTGCATATACTTTTGAACGTTCCTTTTCTCTTTAATAAAAGGATAAAACGAATAAATGAGTTCAAATCCGATGACGGTGAACGTCATTGAATAAGCACCTTTAAGGATCTCGGTTGCTTTCGCCTCCAGGATGGGAAGGAGGTTTGACCAATGACTGAATTGAACCGGATATCCCAGTAAGCTCAAGAGCCAAAACGACAGGAACACACTGAAGAACGATACGCCGGCAATGATTCGAAATCCTCCGAGTACTCCATAAAGCACCAGCATTAGAATTGTCAGACTGATGAACCAGGTAGGAACTTCTGGAAACACCCATGCCTGCAGCACTTCGATGTAATTTCGTAAAACCACCAGAAAGGCACCCATAGAATATATGACGTAAAGTGCGTTCATGCATGTGCCTAACCATTTTCCGTACACATCTTCCTGGATACCGTATATATCCGAACTTTCATAGTAGTTAAGGGTTTTAACCATTACAAAGCCGACAACACAGGTCACAACACCGGAAAGAATCACCGATATCCAGGCATCATGCCCTGCATCCACATAGATGATCCGTTGAAACCCCTGCACCCCCACACCCAATTGAACCGAATGGATGATGAACATCACCATGAAAGCATTGAGGAGTGATTGTGGCTGTGGATGAACTTGTATCTTCATAGCACCCTCCCTTCTCCTTAGCGGGACTTAATCGTCTACCTTGTATTTATCCGAGTCCATTGGTCTCGCTTGATAAGGACGTTTTGATGTGTATTTAAGCGGCAGCCTGATAATGCTATCCGCCCAATCTTTTATGCGAATAGGATAAAAGGGTGCCAGAAACGGGCTACCAAGGCTTGTTTGCCTTAAGAGATGAATCAGTAAAAAACAGAAGGCAAACATCGTTCCATAAAACCCCCAAAACCCCGCTAAGATGATGATGGGGAAACGAAGAATACGAATGACATTCCCCATCATGAAGCTAGGTGTGGTGAAGGAGGCCAAAGCCCCGAGAGCGACGATGATGATCAAGATGTTACTGGTGAATCCCGCCTGCACCGCTGCCGTCCCGATTACGATACCTCCTACGATACCCATTGTCTGTCCCACTTTCGTCGGCAGCCGAGCCCCTGCCTCCCTCAGCAATTCAATAATGAATTCCAATAACAGTGCCTCAATGATGGGAGGAAAGGGGACCCTTGAACGGGATTCACTTAAGGGAATCAAAAGAGGCTGTGGAATGATTTCATAATGGAATGTCAGAGAGGCAACATAGATGGCTGTAAAGAATACAGAAAGTAACATCGCTATGAACCGAAGCATTCTTAAGAAGGAGGCCACCTGCCACTTTACATTCTGATCCTCCATACTCTGAAAGAACTCAACAAATGATTGGGGAGACCCAATCACAAGGGAACTTCCATCCACAAGAATGACGATCTTCCCATTCAAGAGCCATGAACAGGCCCGGTCCGGGCGCTCCGTTAAGATCAATTGAGGAAATATGCTCAAACCATTATCCTCAATCAATTGCATTAAAAGGGAACTATCCAACACCCCGTCTATCTTGATATTGGAGATTCGTTGGGTGACGGTCTGTACCATTTGTTCCGACGCAACACCTTCTATGTATAACAGTGATACAGCCGTACGTGTTTGCTTTCCCATTGTAATGGACTTATTGCATAGGTTCGGATTCACCAAATATCTCCGGATTAGAGAAATATTCGTAGATAAACTCTCATTGAATCCCAGCTGTGGCCCGATAACAATCGATTCATTTTCAGGCTTCGATAGGGAGCGGCTGTCCCCGGAACGGATATTGACAACCAACACGCTTGAATAGCCCTCAAGATGAATCAATACAGCACCGCTGAGAAGAGCACTAACACACGGATTCACCGTGACATACTGCTCTATATTCCCTACATTGATCTTCTCTTCCAAGAGGTCTGGTGTACACTCGTCGCCGCCCAGCTGACTGATGATGTCACGGTTCAGCATCGATTTATCAATTAACATATCGAAATAGACGAAGCTCACACCTTGCCTTGGACTCATCATGATAAGGTCGGCACTTTCATGAAAGATGTCCTTGATATCTCTCGTAAACGATTCACCAGAGCTTGAGACAGGAATGTCTACCTTTGATTCTGTATCCCCGCTGTTTTCCTCGGGACTTCTTTGTTTCTTGCTGAAAAACATACGTAGCCCCTCCCATGAAGTAGTATTACCATCATGGTCTGATCAGGATTAAAATATACCATTAGGTAGCCTGCAAACCCATTTGATCAATATAAAAGAACCCGGCATGATTATGCCGGGTTTAGCCATTAATTATATTTGTAAATATTTGTAAGGATAATTTCACTTTCCACACACATACTAACAAAAAATGGAATGGAGTGTGAAACCCATGAAGCCCAATAGTCCCCTCGTACTTTGGATGCTGATTGTCAGTACGGTATTATCCTCTTTATTCAGTGCCGTGATGATCAATAAATTGAACAGGATCAACGAGCGACTAAAATAAACCGGCAGGGAATTCGTTGGAGCACGACTCTGATTGATTGTCAGAGTTGCTTCACCTCCCCTCTGGGAAGAAAATTCTAAATGTCGTCCCACCTTTAACCTCACTCTCTACCTTTATTTCCCCCTTCATTCGTTTCACTATTTGATAACAAACCGACAACCCAAGTCCCGTCCCTTTTTCCTTAGTGGAATAATAAGGTCTGCCGATTAACCTGAGCTGCTCCGGAGACATGCCGGATCCATTATCTTGAATCATGACCATCATCCGTCCATCGCGATGACGGGTTGCTGACGCCGTGATTTCCCCATTTTCTTTTATAGCCTCAATGGCATTTTTGAGAAGATTAAGTAAGACCTGCTTTACCTCAATCTTCATCCCTTTGATCATCAAATCATTTTCAATATGCTTATGGATTGAAATGCTGTTCATCACAGCATACGTAGACATGACATCGACGGATTCATTCATCGTATCGGTCAGGCTGAACACCTCGTATTCCTCCGTCTGAGGCTTCGCCAGGGAAAGATACTCATTAATGACGCCCTGGGCATGATCGAGTTCCTGTATGGAAATATCGATGAAGCTCTTTTGTTGCTCTGTCAGTGTCTCTTTTTGCAATAGCTGCATAAACCCTCTTACCGTCGTCATTGGATTTCGGATTTCATGTGCAACAGAGGCTGCAAGCTCACTGACGACGTTGAACTTCTCAGCTTTGATAAGCTCTTTTTTGACCCTGACTTGCTCAAGCCGATTTTCAATCAGGTAGATAGACAAGATCAGCGTCACCCATACAATAGCCGTGGAGCTGACTACAAGGGGAAGCTGCTCCCATTCATTTTTCTGAACCAAATAAAGAGATCGTGTAACTGGCACGAATAAATAAAAAAGCGAAATCAGAATCAGCTTGCTTTTCCAGGTCATACGACGATACCTATACGACAAAGGAATAAGCAGTAAACCATAAATAGCATAATTGACAAGTAAGAAAACCAAGACATGATCCGTAAGGAAGCCGATAATAAGCATGGCGATAAACGTTCCAATCCCCACTCTCTTTCCGCCATAGAGAAAGGCAAGGATGAACGGAATCACTTTGAAATCGTATACATAACCGCTTGAAAACACCAACGGAAAGGCCATCGTAAATAGTAACACAACACTATTCATCATAATAAACGTAAAGGTGAACCCTCTTGTCCCCCTGTCCGATTCATCCATGAACATGTGAGAAACAAGAATAGCAAACAGGATAAATACAACATGTAAAACTAAATGATGGACATTCTCTACCATATGGGATCTCCTTTATGAAAAAAGCAACTTTACCTCTAACCTTCGACACTTTCCTGGGAAATACCTCCCATTTCTTGTGATAATTCGACAATAAGAAGCAAAAGAAGCAAGGGGACGGTTCTGGTGCTTCCTTTGTATAAGAATACATTCGCCTCAGATTTACAGATTTGATGGGAAATGTTGAAAAATGATACTGGACAGTTCTTGAAAGCTCTAAAGCAGCTATACACTTTCAACCGTGATCCACTACTAGAAAGCGATAGGATTACAAATTATGCAGAATGCGGTCTAATTAGAAGTTTTAGAGAAATGTAAGAATTCAATCCTACCGTTTTGCCGAACATTCTTCAATTGTGATCATAAAAAAAGTGCCGGATCTCTATGTTGAGATCCGGCACTGATAGACCCTGGAGCAGGAGAATCGTACAAACCATCCCTATGCTCCCTCCTAATTCAATGAAAGCTGTCTCCCCTTCTCACCGAGCAGCATACCTGCTGTCACGATTGCGCACAGTCCTAATGCCACCAGAATCATAAAGACGGTGTGCAGACTTGCCTCTAAGACATGGCCGCTTAACTGATCGCTCAGCCACAGGCCGGAAACCGCAATCCCGATGGACTGTCCGAGGTTCCTCATAAGGTTGAACGTCCCCATGGCAGCTCCGCGCACCTTCCATTCAACAGAGGACTGAACCGCCACTGTGAAGGCAGTGAGGGACAATCCAAATCCAAATCCGATGAAGGCCGTGACAACCATCATCATAGGAACGGGCGTATGTTCAGTCAATAAGACTAATCCCAGACATCCTGCCGTAATGACGGAAATCCCCATAACGGTAATTCTTCCGATGGAGGTTTTGGCCATTAATCTTCCCGACAGCACCGCAGCAAACGGCCAGGTAATCGACATCGGAAGCATCGTCACACCGGACATGGTTGCATTTAAACCGGTGACACCCTGAACCCATAATGGGATATAGAACGTAACGGCTACCAGAATGAAGCCAAGCATAAACCCGGCAATCGTCGAAATCGTAATAAAACGATTTTTAAACAGCGTCAGTGGTAGCATTGGTTCCTCCGCCTTGGATTCAATCCAAAGAAATAAACTGATTCCAATGGCAGCTATAATCAGTAACGTGAGTATTCCTCCTGTCACCTGCTTCTGTTCCTTCAATAACGTTAACGCATACAGAAAAGCGGTTATGCTGACGGCAAACGTGAAGATCCCGCTATAATCTATTCTGTGTTTCTTCTTTTCTATATTTTCCTTTAACGACGTCCATAACAGGAAGAGGGATACAATTCCAAACGGCAGATTCATATAGAAGATCCAGTGCCATGAAATCGTATCGACAATAAAACCGCCTGCGAGGGGACCCGTTATTCCGGCGATCCCCCACACGCTGCTCATCCATCCCTGCATTTTGGCCCGCATTTCAAATGTAAACACATCACCGATGATGGTAAACGGAAGGGTAGTGAGCGCCCCTGCTCCAATCCCTTGGATCAAGCGGAACAGAACCAGCTGCTCCATGGATTGCGATAATCCCGAAAGCATGGAACCAGCTAGAAAAATACTCACACCGATGGTAAACATAATCTTCCTTCCGAATAAATCAGCCAGCTTCCCAAAGACAGGCGTACTGATCACAATGGCGAGCAGATAAACAGAGATGACCCAGGTATACAGCTCACTTCCTCCGAGATCCTCAACAATCTTCGGCATCGCTGTACTGACGATCGTTCCTTCAATAGCCGTGAGAAACGTGGCAATTAATAAAGCAAAGACAACAGACTTTTGTTTGGTTTCTTGATTCATTTTGTCCTATCCCTTTCTTCTGCTAAACTTCGGTTTCTTTCTATATTAAATCGGTAAAAAATCTCATTCTTATCTTATCATTTAAATGAGTAAGAGGCAGATGATAGAATTCGAGGGAAGTGCAGAGAAGATATTCTTTTTTAGAAGCAAGAGAACCGTCCCCATGCTTCCGTTGCATAGAATGAAACCACAGGGACAGGTACCTCAGAGTCCGAGATACCTGTCCCTATAATTTTTTCCTGCTACACCATTCCTCCAGCGACATCATTGAAAACTCTTCTTCATCATCTAACCTCAGAGGAGCAATAAACTCCAGGGAATTTCCATCTGGATCCTGAAAATAAAGACAAGCATGGGCCTGTGGATGATTTGGCAGCGCAAGAGGTTGACGATCAGGCGAGAAAGCAAACGCTTCCCTCACCTCTATCCCTCTTTCCTTTAACCACTCCTTCGTAGCGATGATATCTTCCGCTTCAACCCGAAAGGCAATATGCCTAATGGACGGATGTTACGGGATGTTCACTTGATCAGCTTCCCACAAACCAAGCCAGCTCTTCCCTTTTTCAATCCAGACAAATGAAACCTTCTCGCATTCATGGGCGACTTCCAACCCGAGCTTTTGATAAAAATGGAGAGTATTCTGCATGTTCCTTACGGGTAAATGGGCTTCATATAGTCCTTTGATCATGTCATCGACCTCCTTGGATCTATCGTACATTGATCACTTGGGAGATGCCTCAGAGATTGGGTTGAAGTTTTCTAAGACTTTTGATGGAAGGAGAAGAGAGGTTTCCGCTCTTCCCTTTCACAGTAAAAAAAACCAAATCCTATTGGTTGTGGGCTCTCATATATACTCGATTACGCCATTTAGAAATTAAATAAGTGATCAAAAACAAAAATAATCCAACCTTATTAAACAGGACATAAACGCTTATCACTTCTTCAAAGGAATCAATGGAATACATCCCGCTCAAAAGCAGCGTAGGGAAAACCGTCACCAGCATGACCAGATAATGAACGATGATCTGTTTCAGGAATCGCCACTGTTGAATCTCATAGATGACACTTGTGAATCCCAGGAAAAAAGCGATAACACCTAAGCTAAAGTAATCGTTCGCGGGAGCAGTTGACTCTTGAAAGGTAAGCAAGATCGAAATGATGGTCAGGATCATAAATGGGATACTTCCTCTGATGAGCCCTCTTTTTAATAGATTCATTGTACCGTCCTTTCTTTTCCTCTTCTATTTTTTCAATGTTGCCGCCCAGAATAAATGATAAATAGGTGTCACAAAACAGATCCCCAATAATACGATGGCGATGGAAAATGGCCAACTTGATTCCATTCCAACTGCCTCATGTAATAATGCTTCATTAGAGAAAACAAAGGTAAGAGAACCAAGGTATTGAATAAGTACCAATACTCTCTCAGCTTGTTCATATTGGATATTTTCGTTTTCCTCTGTTAAATGAATGTAGTTCAACTTCTCCGGGTTTCTGACTAAAAACCCAATAAGGAACCAGATTAAGAGGCTCACAATCGGCATCAGGAACAGAATGTATTTTGAGCCCCAGTAATCGGGTTCTCCATGACTAAAATGGATTGCGATGGTAGCTGGAATCTCGGGCCAAAGAGAAAATAAATGAAAAGCATGATAGATGAGAATGGTCGTTGAGATAATGGGAAGTGTCCACTGAAGAGTCTCTTTTTTCGTTTGTACCGCCCCCTCTGGACTTTATTTCACTAAAAGGATAAAAATTGAAATATTTGTCTATATCCATATACGATTCACTCGGTATTTCGTTTCATTATTTTTAAAACTTGCTCTCATAACACCTTTCAATCCACCACTCCTGTCTCGAACTAGGAATATAGCCAGGGATTCATGCCGAAATAGAACATAATCATGTGGATTTCGGAAAAATCATGCCACTCTCAGAATAATCGTGCGAGATCCAGAGGAATAATGCGAGTATCCCCATAATCATGCCGCCGTGTCGAATTCTCTTTAGTTCCAAGAACAAAAAAAGGTGCCTGATCCTCGATATCGCTACCGAAAGCCAGGCACCAAACTATTCAATTCATTCTTTGCTTCTTGGAAGCAGGAGAACCGTCCCCGTGCTTCCTTATCCAGCCACTTCACCAAACTGACTATTATACAGATCCGCATAAAAACCGTTCTCCCGAAGAAGTTCTGCATGCGTTCCCTGTTCAATGACAGATCCTTGATCCATGACGAGGATCAGGTCGGCATCCTTAATCGTCGAAAGCCTGTGCGCGATGACGAAACTTGTTCTGCCTTCCATCAACCGGTTCATGGCTTGCTGGATTAGTAGCTCGGTACGGGTATCGACGCTTGACGTAGCCTCATCCAGAATCATGATTGGCGGATCAGCCAGTATCGCCCGCGCGATGGTGATCAGCTGCTTCTGACCTTGTGAGATATTTGATGCTTCCTCATTCAGGACCGTATCATAGCCTTCCGGAAGCGTACGGATGAAATGATCGGCATGAGCCATCTCGGACGCCCGCATAATCTCCTCTTCCGTTGCCCCCGTCTTACCATAAGCAATATTCTCCTTGATCGTCCCCTTAAAGAGCCACGTATCCTGCAGCACCATCCCGAAGCTTTTTCTCAGTTCACTTCGAGGGACGGACCTCGTATCAATGCCATCGATCTTGATTTTTCCATCATTCAGTTCGTAGAATCGCATCAATAGATTAATGAGAGTCGTTTTACCCGCTCCGGTCGGTCCGACGATGGCAACCGTCTGGCCAGGCTTCACATGGATGTTCATATCGTTGATCAACAGATTTTCGCCATACCCGAAGTCGACCTGTTCAAACACAACCTCGCCTTTCGGACGGGAAAGGTGTGCGACGGTTTCTTCTTTCACTTCTTCTTCCTCATCGAGCAGTTCAAATACCCGTTCAGCCGCTGCCACCGTTGATTGGATGATGTTCGCGATGTTCGCCGTCTGGGTGATCGGCTGGGTGAACTGGCGCGTGTACGTGATGAACGCCTGGATATCCCCGATGGAAATCGCCCGATTCGTGACGAGGATCCCCCCGACGACACTGATGAGCACATAGCTGATGTTTCCGATGAACATCATGATCGGCATGATGATACCGGAAATGAACTGTGCTTTGCTTCCTGCTTCATATAATTCATCATTCACCGAATCGAACTCGGCACCAGCTTTCTTTTCATGGCCGAACGCTTTCACCACTTGATGACCTGTGAACATTTCTTCAATATGCCCATTCAGTTGACCAAGCGTTCGCTGTTGATCGGCGAAGTGTTTTTGTGACCGTTTCAAAATCGGACGGATCGCGAACACGGAAACCGGTAAGCTTACCACAGAAATGAGCGTCAACAATGGACTGATGGAGAGCATCATGATGATGATCCCGACAATCGTCACAATCGACGTGATGAACTGGGTCAGACTTTGCTGAAGCGTACTTGAGATCGTATCGATATCATTCGTCATCCGGCTCAAGGTCTCTCCGTTCGGACGGCCGTCATAATACTTCAGGGGTAGCTTTTCAATCTTCTGATTCACATCTTCCCTTAAGTCATACGCCGTCAGCTGGGCAACGCTTGACATGATATATTGTTGGATAAAATTGAAGATGCTGCTGAACACATAAAGTCCTGCAAGCAACAGCAGGATTTCACCGATTCTGCCAAAGTCGATCCCGGCACCGGGCACTCCTTTAAACTTTGCATAGGCGCCTTCGAATAACTCTGTGATGGCGTTCCCCATGATCTTCGGACCGATGATGGCAAAGACGGTGCTCAGGATAGCAGCAAATAAAACGGCAATCAATTGTCCGCGGCGAGGCTTTAGATAACCGATGAGACGCCTAAGCGTTGCCTTGAAATTCTTCGGCTTCTGCCCCATCATCATCATGTTTCCACCGCCAGGACCGAATCCGCCGTGACCTCCGCCTCTTTGAGGTTTTCGTTCCTTACTCATGCAGATTCCTCCTCTGAAAGCTGTGATGAGACGATTTCCTGATACACTTCATTGGTGGCAAGCAGCTCCTGGTGGGTACCGATCCCCGCTACTCTTCCTTTTTCCAGAACAATGATCCGATCGGCATCAACCACCGTGCTGACCCGTTGGGCGACGATGAGCACCGTTGCGTCCCCGGTTTCTTTTTTCAACGTGGCACGGAGCCTGGAATCGGTTTTGTAATCCAGGGCCGAGAAGCTGTCGTCAAAGAGATAGATATCCGGCTTCCGGACCAGTGCCCGTGCAATCGAAAGCCTTTGTTTCTGACCTCCGGAGAGATTGGATCCGCCCTGCTCGATTTCGGCACCGTAGCCTCCATCCATGCGGCTGACGAATTCTTCCGCCTGGGCGATCCGAACAGCTTCTTCTATCTCCTCATCACTCGCATCTTCTTTTCCGAAACGGATGTTTTCGGCAATCGTCCCGGTAAAGAGAGTCGCTTTCTGTGGTACGAGTCCGAGCTTCGATCTAACCTCCTCCTGGGAAGCATCTCTGATATCCACGCCGTTCACCCGGATGGTTCCACTCGCCACTTCATAAAAGCGCGGAATCAGGTTGATGAGCGTCGTTTTCCCAGAACCGGTACCGCCTATGATGGCTGTCGTTTCACCCGGATTCGCAGTAAAGCTGATATCTGAGAGAGCTGGTTCCTCGGCACCAGGATAATGGAACGTTACCGAATCGAATTCCAACGTTCCCTGTTTCACATCTGCTTGTTTTGTTCCTTTATCTTCAAAAGAAGGCTTCATTTCAAGTACTTTATTGATCCGTTTCGCCGATACATCGGCACGTGGCACCATGACGAACATCATGGACGCCATCACGAGGGCAAACATGATTTGCATGACGTATTGAATAAAGGCCATCAAATCCCCGATCTGCATCCCGCCGTTATCGATGCGGACCCCCCCGAACCAGATGACGGCGACGACGGTCATGTTCATGACAAGCATCATGACCGGCATCATGAAGGCCATGATTTTATTGACCTTGATCGACACATCCGTCAGTTCCTTGTTCGTGTGCTTCAGGCGCTCCTTTTCTTCCGGTTCACGGTTAAAGGCGCGGATGACGCGAATACCCGTCAAGTTTTCACGAAGCACGAGGTTCAATTGATCGAGCTTTTTCTGAACGGTCTGGAACAACGGAATCCCTTTATATAAAATCAGCAGGATCGATCCGACTAACACCGGCATCGTCAGGATAATGACCAGTGATAGCTTCGCATCCATCAACACCGCCATGATGATCCCGCCGACGAGCATGATTGGCGCACTGATGATCATCCTGAGCATCATGATCACGACCTGCTGCACCTGTGTGATATCGTTCGTTGTTCTCGTAATCAGGGAAGCCGTCCCGACTTCATCAAATTCCTGAAGCGAGAATTTTTCAATATGATAAAAGAGCTTTCGACGGACGTCACGTCCCAACCCGATGGCCGCTTTAGACGAGTAGTAACTCGCCACAATGGAAGCCACTGCACCGAGAGCGGACACGACGAGCATGAATCCGCCAATCTTCCATATATAAGGGATGTCCCCGACAACGACACCCTTGTCGATGATGTCAGACATAAGCGTCGGTAAATAAAGGGTCGACATGGATTGAATGAAGATCAGCGCGAAAATCCCCGCAACCATCCATTTATACGCAGATAAGTGTTTCAAGAGCTTGATCATGTGGCATCCTCCTCTTTCGCTTTCTCATCAAAGAAGTCGGCAATCTGCTCATGTGCACGCAACAAACCGGCAAACTCTTCTTCCGAAAGCGTCCCGACAGCCCCTGCCGTCAGCTGATGGATGCTTCCTTCCTGTTTGTGAATGCCTTTTAACATCGTCTCCCCCTCATGGCTCAGGGAAAGAAGCATTTCCCGGCGATTATCCTCCACCTGCTGCCGCTCCAGATACCCTGCCTGAACGAGGCCTTCGACGGCTTGACTCAACGTGCTTTTCGGGAGAAACGTCTTCTCTCCCACTTCCTTTTGAGTCATCTCTTTCACTGGGGCAATCGTCACTAAAATCGTATATTGTGGGACGGATAAGTCATTGTCTGCTGCCGTCTTCTGGACAAACCGCATCATGGTCTTATTCACCCGTGAAAAGGAACGCAATAATTGCTGCGCTGGAGTGATCCTTCCATTTTCCATCTATATGCCCTCACTTCTAATTATTAATATAGTTAACTGTTCATAATGGAACTATCTTAGTTTATTCCTTTCTGGTGAGTTAGTCAAAGGAATGATTTCGACATAAAAAAAAAGGTGAAGGTCCGTCCCTCATGTTTCAATAGGGTGGAGTCATATACTTTTCTTTAGAGGGGGGAGAAACGAATGAATGCTGGTAACGAGCTTGAAAGGAAGGGCTTGAATGGAAAAGCGGTGGCGTCATTCATATTGGGTATCGTATCCATTGTGATTGTGATCATTCCTTTGATAGGTGCGGTTCTGGGGTTGGTGGGTGTCATATTGGGGTTGATTGCCCGACATGAAGTGAAGGGTACAAACCAGGAGGGAAGGAATATCGCCATTGCAGGAGTTGTATTCAGTTTCATCGGCATCCTATTTTCCATCTGTTGGGTGATGATGGCGTATATGACGTTTTCTTGACGGGATTCAGAGGGAAGGTTCTCTTGCATCCCAGGACGTCCATATAAAAGAGCCTGTCCTTCCTTTGATAACACACAAAGAGGGACAGGATCCATTTTTTTATTGAGCTTAAAACGAATTCACCCCTGCCCCGCGGAAGCCGAACCGTCGACTTGCTTTACTTTCGCCACGCCCATGGCAAAGTGGCGGAACAGGATGTTTTCAACCAACTCGCCTTCATCCTCTTTGCATTCGACAATCATGATCAGTTCGGAGTGAAAGCCTTTGAGTACCCTTCTTCTCTTCTTCAACACGAATTCTGTAAAGAGGCGGATGGCGAACCCTACAAGAAATCCGACTGCTGCCCCGACCAGCCCCCAGTAAATGGGACCCCATGTCAGCTCAAACCCGATGCTAGCTCCGATGACAGCAAAGGCCGTCGACAATGCGGCTCCAATGTCAATTAATGACGTTCCATCTGATCGCTGCACCGTGTCGAATACTTTCCGTTCTTCCATCATGTTATCAAGGGGCACAACAAAGATGTTTTCCTGCGGGATGCCTTTTTTCTCCAGCGTGGCAACCACCAACTCGATATGTATCGTGTGCTCGAATGTTGAAAAGAGCTGCATCGTTCACTTCACCTTCTGTCCTTTTAATACGTTAAACGATGGGGATTGGTAATTCTCCAAAAAATACTTACGCTGATCTTTTTCATACAATTTATTGTTTTCAACCGTGTTAACGTATGAATCATAAATGGAAAAACCGTACAACGATGGGAAAAACAACAGCCATTCAGGGTGGATCACTGCTGTAGCTCCACTGATATCCCCCAAGAACAATAAGGATATCGCCTCCAGGCCGTGAGAATAGTAAAAAAACACAACCGCCCACACAATGACAAAGAAAGCCGTCACAATCCTATGAATATACAGCTGTCCCAAACCCGGAATAAACAGTGACCAAATCACTGCCATCACCGGATTCCGTTTATCCAGATAATTAATCTCTAAAGCCCCGATACTAAAGGTGTTAAACCGGTGTTCTTCACGATCGGCAAGGATAAACACATTATTCAGATCAACAGTCGTCCGGTAGCTATCCCAGATGCCAAAAATATACACCGGGATATAAATCAATAGCCATTGCGTATCCAGTATATCCTTTGCCTTATCGATTTCTCCTTGGAATGAATAGATCATGGCCAGATTCACATTTGATTGAATGTTGACGATAACCTCCCACACGACCAAAACAAATCCCCTGAGATATTTTGATAGCAGAAGATGACCGAAACCTGGAAAAGCCGCACTCCACCAGGCAACGATATAAGGACTTCTGAGATGAATCTGAGTGGTACCCAGAAGACTTACATGGGCCCGGTACCATCGGGCAGTATTATCGTTCGAGTAATTTTGCATAGATCACCTGCAGAATAAGACGTCCCTAACCTTTATTACCATAGGGAGCTTCTTTTATACGGAAGCATGGGGGAAGCATGGGGACGGTTCTGTTGCTTCTGCTCTAAAAAAGGACCCTCTTTACATAAGAGGGTCCTTCCGATTCTCAACTCAATTTCACTGGAGAATGTAACTTTCCGGCATCCCGGTAGGACCGATACGAAACAAATCGCTTTCCATCTTTCGATCCATCCAGATGGAGTATACGACCGGCCCTCGTTTCCAGATAGAAATCATACTGATTTAGATTCAATCTAAAAAAGGAAAATGAGTTCCCCAGGAGATCCTTTTTCGTTGCTTGGGACTCCGGGTGCAGCTGGATAAAAAACGCCAACTCCTGAACAGACGATGAGGGGATATCTGCCATCGAATAGTACGTCCCCTTCACATTATCCTTCAACTTACTCATAGCGGCCCAGGCTTTGTCTTTTAACTTCCTTCCATCTAATTCCATACGTCCACTCCTATTTGAATTCCTATTAAGAAGAATTCCCCATCTATCTGAGAATCATCCATTAAGCAAAATCACTTCATAAGAACCTTGAATGAATAAAATAAGATCTCCGAATGAACCGATACAAAAGAAAACAAAATAATAGCTCGCATTCGTGATGTCCAGTTTAAAGAGTTCTTTGAAGGCTTGGATGAATAAATGCTGGAACTTAAACCAAGTGAGGATCCATGCGATGAGTAGAAAGGTGATGATGGCCATTTTGCACTCGCTCCTTTAGATGCAGTTTTTCCAACTGAACCTTTCATTCTATCATACCAATGGATCATCCATTGAACCACAAGAAGAATACACCGAATAAGCAAAGGTGCGCTTCACTTTATTAGGAAAAGGATGTAACACCCTTCCAAAGCAAAATTCCAAATCCAGCGACGACAAAGATGATATTCCCAACCATCGACTTCGTATTCCCATTTCTTTTATCCTCAAACAGATCGAACAAACCCTTATACATCCAAAACAGGATCATCATTAACCAGCCAACATTGTCATTGAAAGGATCTTCATCAAATAAATACCTTAAAGATATAAGGAGAATGATCACAAGAGGGACGATCCGCAAGAGATTCCTTTTCGTTTCTTTCGTTTCACTCTTCATACGATCCTCCTATCCGGAACCATGGGGACAGATCCCTCGGCTCTATTACTGAAATGGGGCCAGGGGACCTGTCCCCGCGGCTTCATTTTCATCAATTAAATCTGATTCCTACCTCCGATTCTCATAATCAGAACGTACACCATGTACCCCAATATGCTACCCAACACATTAAAAATGACATCATCAATGTCTGTGACCCGTCCCCATCCACCACTGAAGGATTCGAGTAGCTGTAAGCATTCAATCGTGACTGACATAACAAGTCCAATTTGGATAACCACCTTTAGGGATTTTGCTTTTTCCCATAATAAAGGAACCAAAAACCCTAACGGCATAAACATTAAAATATTCCCTCCCACGTTTCGAACAATGAGTTTAATCATGAAGAATACGTCTCCACTATAAGCGGTTCCAATTTGACTAATATCATGGACTACTGATAGCAGGGGAACTATATTAATCGAAAATAATAGGTGATGGGATTGTGTTGGAAATCCGATTGGGAAAGGAAATAACGTCACCGATACGACAAATCCGATATATACAATAAAAAGCAAGTGGATCATTTCCTTTAGCCATTGGATTGGAACATGGTTCTTATATTTCCTCCCAACTACAATGCCCCGTATCGTCATATACAGGATAACCGCCGGGATTATGATGACATTTCCATTCACTAGAATCATTCTTTTGACCTCGTTATATATATATTCTTTTGTATGTTAGGAACCGTCCCTATCGCCTTCTTGTAGAAAATAACCAAAACCAATCATAACTACTCCCACAAAACTCGTGACTAATTCAACCGGGTAAACTTCACCATCACGGAGAAAACGAATGAGAAAGCTTGTCCCAAACCCGGTAAGTATCAACAGACCTAAAAAAATGAATCCCTTCTTCAAGTTCATTCTCACCTCTACCCACTAATCTTCTCAATCAACGCCACAACCGCTTCATCATCCCCAGCATCAACCGAAACATTCTCCGTCCCATCCACAATCTTCTTCGTATACTCCTCCATCGATTCCTCGATCTGCTCACTACTCGGCCAGTGCGACGGAACATCGTACACATTGATCGTCCCGTCCCCATTGCCGCTGTAGATGACGGTGCCATCAGCCATGGCTTTGCCGCTTAGCACGATGACGTCTTCCGGATACGCGACGCTTTCCTCATCATAAGGATTCAGCTTCTCCCCTGCTGAAATATGCTCCACGTTCAGCTCTCCTACGTCCTGATTCCCGGTCACCTGCAGCCAGACGCGTGCATATTCAATTTTATCTGAGGGGTAGGAAGAAAGAGGGTCTTCCTCTGTGTCCGATTGTTCTTCGGACGTCGCTTCTTGTAAATCTACCGAATCCACTTCTTCATCCGTTTCTCCAGATGCATCTTCCCCGCTATCACTACTTTCACTTACCTCTTCGGGCTGGGCCTGTTCCACCACTTCCTGTTTTCCACCGCTGCACGCCATCAGCAGAAAACCGATGGCGAGTATCATGATATATAACAATCGTTTCTTCATTCCCCATCCCCCAATACTTTCCTAATAAATGATTCCTTCCCTTTCGAATACGCTTCCCGATCGTCAGAGAACTGGTCCGCCAGACGAATCTTCAGCTCGGCATATTCTTCTTTTAATGAAGGGTTTCCGTTCAACCGGTCCCTGAATAATCGCTGCTCGTCCCAACGGGGTTCCCCTTCAAGCATAAGGTGCAGATGGGCGACACGCCTATCGTCCTCAACCTTGATGAAGAATCTCCGCCACGGCCGGTCATCCAGCTCAACCGGAACGAAATGCCATCCATCCTCTTCAAGTTTCAGGGCCATTTCGTCCATGGCATCAAAGGATGGAATCTTCGCCATGACGTCAATGATCGGTTTTGCTGGAAGGTCGTGGATCGACGTGCTACCTACATGCTCTACTTCATGTACACCGAATGAACGTAAAGAGTCTAAGAGTCTCGTTACTTCCACACATCCCGCTTCATGCCATCCTGGATCTGGTGCCACAATCTCAATCGATTCCACCGCCCACTTCGGCCAATCTCTACTTTCCATCACCTGTCACCACCTTCTCCAATTGGATCTCGTCCCTGATCGGAATCCCATCATTCCCGATCAATGGAATCTCCGGCTTGATCTTTCTCGCATTCTCCACGGCATTCCGGTGAATCGCCGTCATCACGAATCCCCTCTTTTGGTAAAATTTCAGTGCCGCCAGATTGTCGTTGGTGGTGATCAGCGTGATTCGTCTGCAGCCCGACCTTGCAGCCATTTTCTCTACTTCTTTGATGAGGGCCGTGCCGATTCCCTTTTTTTCTTCTAAACTATCAAGAGAAATGATCTCGCATCCCTCGTCTTTACGTACATATGTAATCAAACCTGTGATCACGGTATCTTCATTTAAAACGGCAAAACCGTCTAGAGTAGTACAGTTATAGATTCCGCTTGAAATGACCATCTCAGGACTTCCCCAATGCTCTTGGAAAAATGCAATCAAATTCTCTTTCCGTATTTCTTTCAGTGACACGACGTTCATCCGTGTTCTCCCCTTTTTCTGGTACTCTACTGGAAGATACCACAGATCAAATTGTAAAAAAAGGAAAAATAAAGAAATTCATATGATAAACTAGAAAAAAGTCTATAACACCTATAAAAGGAGAAACCAGCATGCAACTGACCATTAGAAGAAGAACCGAAGAGGATATCAATGAATTTCTTACCTGGACGTATGACGGAATCTATTCGTTTTACGATAATAATAGTCAAATAGAAAAGATCGAAGGACTAAAACAGAGCGTTCATCTGGAAAGAGCCTTTTCCGTCGTGGACGAAAACGGGAGTCTGATCGGAAACTGTGAGTTTTATGATGTGGAAGAAGACGGGAAAGATATCCTGGTCCTCGGGGTCCAAATGAAGCCTTCCCTGACAGGCAAAGGACATGGATCGGCCTTTGAGAAAGCCATCATCGAGCAGGGTCGGGAACGGCTGAAATTCACTCATCTGGAACTCGCCGTCGCGGATTTCAATGAGCGGGCAATCCGGACGTATGAGAAAGAGGGATTCCGGGTGAGGGACGAATTTATGAATGAAATCAGGGGGCAGGAGTATCGTTTTGTGATTATGGCGAAGGATTGGAACTAGTGGAAAAGGAAAGGAAGACCTCTACGCATGAAAAACGTACTATTCATTCTATCCATCCTTTTGTGTCTACTGATCGGCTGCTCCTCTAGAAGGGAATTATGCACGGTTAATTTTTTGTCGTCACAATGATGAAGACGAGAACGCCAATAGGAAGTAACGAGGATATAGATGCCAACACAAAGAGAAAATGAATCACCTCTTTGTATTTCCCCTGATTACGGGGATTGAATACTCCATATACGCAAAGAGCAAACATGAAGATCGTCATCATTAAAGTCATCCATAACGAAGGACTCGTGTTCATATCCTCCACCCTCTTCCACCTCATTTACCTTCCCATTCCCTTTGTTGAACGGAATAAACTCATTCCCCATATTTTTCAACCCAACTTAGAGGGACGGACCTCCTGCATCCCGTTTTTAATAGTTTGATTTCCTGATTTGGAGGTCCGTCCCTCTCATTTATCATTCACACTCCCCACTCTCGTGACATAAGTTGATGATGAGTGTTCACGTTTTTGGTGCATTTACCTAGTTTTGTATTGCTTTTGTGTTGAGAGCCATTGGGTATTTTGCGTGGGAGGTAATGGAGAGAATGAATAATTTTCATAATGAACTTCAAAGTCTGAATATAGGTGATTTCCAGGCGACACAGCCGGTTTCCTGGGATCAGAATATGTATGACCCGAATGATGAGCGGCTATTCCTTGGATTTGGGGGCTGTTTCGGATTTGGGTTTGCTTGCTTCTTCAGCTGTTTCGGATGCGGTGGCTGTGGTGGATGCTTCCGTTGCGGAGGGTGCGGCAGATGTGGTGGCTGTGGCCGATGTGGCGGATGCGGCAGATGCGGACGCTGCGGTCGTTAGTCAGTGGTTAATACTTCAAAGAGATCCCTGCATGAGTCCATGCAGGGGTCTTTCTTTATACATAAGGGACAAATTGGCTGTCATACGATGATAATGATAGTCACATTTGTGGAGGTAAGGAGGAGCACTATGACGAAATTGGACCCTTCTATGATGTTAAAAGTGAAAAGGGACACGTTTTACCTCCCTGAACCAAACAGCGGTGTTTACTTCAGGAATAACCAATGCTCTTTCCGGATGCAGGGAAGCGGGATTGATCAGTGGGTGGAGAAGCTGCTGCCGATGTTCAACGGAGAATATTCTCTTGAGTATTTAACCAACGGACTGCCCGAGCCTTATCAAAATAGAGTCATGGAAATCGCGGAGGTGTTGCTCGAGAACGGATTTGTTCGGGACGTAAGCCGGGATCAGCCTCATGAGCTGCCTCCCCATATTGTGCAGAAGTTTGCTTCACAAATCGAGTTTGTCGACAGTCTGGCGGGCTCAGGTGCTTCACGATTCGAAGCGTACCGCGGGGCCAATGCCCTTGCAGTCGGATCCGGCCCATTCCTGACTTCTCTTGTTTCCTCCCTGTTGGAATCGGGGATCCCGAAGGTACAGGTGCTGATAACCGATGAATGTCCGACGAATAGACGCCGGCTGACAGAGCTTGTGAAACATGCCCGTAAATCAGATCCAGACGTCGACCTCCTCGAAATCCCCTTCAGCCAAGGGGGATGGCGAGAGACACTGAAACCATTCGATTCAATTTTGTATGTCAGTCAAAAGAAAGACCAGGAAGAACTCGACCTCATCCATGCCCTGTGCAGAACAGATAAGAAGCTGCTTATTCCGGCACTTTGCCACCGGGAGAAAGGAATCGCTGGACCCATCATCCATGCTGACTCTGAGGCCGGATGGGAATCTGCATGGAGACGGCTCCATTCCTCTGCGTTGCGGAACGAGCACCATACGCAGGTTGAATCGGCGGTTCCTGGAGCTATGCTTGCGAACATGATTGTCTTTGAGTTGTTCAAGGAGCTAACAGGCGTTTCAACATCCACACAGAGAAATCGAATCTATCTGCTCGATACCGAAACCCTTGAAGGCAGCTGG
The DNA here is from genome assembly GCF_033963925.1 of Rossellomorea sp. YZS02. NCBI lineage: Bacteria > Bacillati > Bacillota > Bacilli > Caryophanales > Bacillaceae > Rossellomorea > Rossellomorea sp. YZS02. The sequence goes on from NZ_JAXBLY010000002.1 coordinate 274,719, forward strand.
CATACCTTCCTCCCCCATCCCCTTGAAACGGGATTGATGGAAGCCGAAGCGATTCACAGTCCGGAAGCGCGTCTGGAACAAACATCTGAAAGAACCGATCCAGAAAAAGTGCTGTATCTCTTTACACGCCTCTCGTCAAAAGAAACGGGGATTCTTCATGTTTGGGAAGAAGGAGACACGAAGCAGCTTCCCCTCGCCCAATGCCGCGTCCAGGCGGTGGACGTCATGTCCCCTGGACCAGCAGAGCTCCTCGATGACGTGATCTGCAGCGGCTTCACTCATGAAGAGGCGCGACGGGAAGCCGGGTTAAGGGGCATTGAAATGTATGCATCGGGTCTCGGCAGATTACTCGTTCCCCATGAGAACGGGGAATTCATGGCCACTGCTGCCGGAGCGACGTTTTCAGAATGTGTCGGACGCGGTGTTCAGACGTGCCTGACGGATCGATTGAGAAAGAGGGAATCTGCTCGGAGCAATAAGGTGTGCCGTCTTGAGCTTGATCATGTCGAGGATGAGAAATGCCAATTTTATCTGAAGGCCTTGACCACACTTGGTGGAAAGCCCCCGGAAATCGGATTGGGGGAAGAGGTTTCTGGTTTCCCTGTCCTTTATGTTCGTGGAAAAAATGGCTGGTATGGCCATACGGGGTTAAACGTTACCCTCGCCCTGAGGAACGCTCTTCAGCATGCACTCTTTCAGCTTCAAAATGATGCCCGCGACACACAGCTTGTTGCCGTTACTCTGGCAGAAGGAAATGCGGAGAGAATCAGCATACCGCCGAGCGACGAGTCTGTGAGAGAAGCAATCAACACCCTGAAACGGAATGACTTAAGACTCGTCATGTATGAACTGAATATCGAACCCATTTTAAAACAGGAGCTTACAGGGGTGTTCGGTGTAATGCTGCGAGAGGAGGGAACGACATGAGCTCTTTCGTCGTAATCGTCGGGGACGGGATGCTGGCGGACTCGGTTTGCTCCGAATTATCGGTCCGCTACCCCGTTTTCCGGCAAAAAAATGTGGAAGCAACATTCCCGGCCAATACGGAGTTGGCCCTCGTCCTGGATGACGCGTGGAATCCGGCTGTTCACCAACGGACCGAAGAAGTGATGAGGCAGCTTTCAATCCCATGGCTGAGAGGCTTCGTGGCGTTTGGAGAAGGAATCATCGGACCACTGGTTCTGCCGGACAAACCAGGCTGCTCCCAATGTGCCGATCTAAGGCGTCTCCTTGGCGGCAAGGAACGGCATGAGATGCGGCAGGTTCAGGAAAAGCTCGCGGAAGAAGGCGGTATGACGAGAGATCCATGGGCATCCGGGATCGGTTTCCTTCACTTGACTCATATCGTGTCAGCAGAAGCCTCCCGGATCCTCCAAGGGAAAAAGGCATCCGCCGAGGGACGGGTATGCTTCACCGATTTAAAAACATTGAACACCTCGTGGCACTCATTCGTTCCCGATTCCCTCTGTCCGGTGTGCAGTGGGATCCCGGACGATGCACCGGAACACGCACGAATCACCCTTCAGCCCAGTCGGAAGATCCGGTCAGACAGTTTCCGGTGCACTCCCCTCGATGAGTTGAAGCAGGTCCTTGTCAGCGACTACCTGGATAACCGGACCGGCCTTTTTAACAACAAAATGTATGACCTTGTCACCCCCTTTGCCGATGCGAGCGTGAACATGCCGATGCTCTCGGGTGATGAAGGGACGGCTGGCCGGACACAGGTATACTCGGATAGTGAACTGACGGCCATCCTTGAAGGGTTGGAGCGGCACTGTGGGTTGCAGCCCCGCGGCAAACGGACCGTCGTCCGTGAGAGCTACCGGAACGTGGAGGAACATGCCCTGAATCCCCTCAAGGTCGGGGTTCACAGCGATGAACAGTACAGGATGGAAGGTTTTCCTTTTGAAAAGTTTGATCCTGACCGTGCCATCGACTGGGTGTGGGGCTATTCCCTCATCGATGAGCGACCGATTCTCGTCCCTGAGCTTCTTTCCTATTACAGCCTAGGCTGCAGCTCATCCGGTTTTGTGTACGAAACGTCCAATGGCTGTGCCCTCGGCGGCAGCCGGGAGGAAGCGATCTTCTACGGCATCATGGAGGTCGTCGAACGGGATTCCTTCCTCATGACCTGGTATGCCGAACTCAGTCTGCCGCGTCTAGACCCCGTTACGGCGGAGGATGAAGAGCTTCAGCTCATGATCGAGCGGATGAGGGCGGTTGCCGGGTACGATCTGTATTTGTATAACTCCACGATGGAGCACGGCATTCCAAGCATTTTTGCCATGGCGAAAAACAGGAAAGACACGGGATTGAATCTGATCCTCGCGGCCGGTGCCCACCTGGATCCCGTCAGAGCGGCGAAAAGTGCGATCCAGGAGCTCGCCGGGATGATGCTGAATCTTGATGAAAAATTGGAGAAAAACAAAGCTGATTATGAAAAAATGCTGGATGATGATTCCCTTGTCAGGCAGATGGATGACCACGGCATGCTGTACGGTCTGCCTCAGGCTGAGAAGCGATTCGGTTTTTTACAGAATGAGGAGCGTCCCTTGCAGAGTTTCCAAGATGCCTTCAAAGAGCCGTCTGCCCATATCGACCTAACGGAGGATCTGGAGGAGATTCTCGATACATTCCGGAATCGTGACCTTGATGTGATCGTCGTCGACCAGACCGCACCGGAACTTACCAAGAACGGACTGCACTGTGTGAAAGTCTTAATTCCCGGCATGCTCCCCATGACGTTCGGGCACCATCTCACCCGCCTGACCGGTCTGGATCGGGTCCTGAACGTACCGGCGGAACTTGGATATGCCGACCGGCCGCTGACGTTTGATGAGCTTAACCAGAAACCCCATCCGTTTCCTTAACGGAGGAAGAGGTGAAAAGGATGAGTCTCGAATCCTTTCTGCACAATCTGCAATTTGATATCAACCGGGCGAATCTTCCTGGTTTTGAAGTGGACTGGGAGGATGCCCCTCTCCCCTACAAGCTGTATAGGGGATTGCCGGCTGTCCCACTGTCCCTGGAAGTACCCTTGTCGCTTTCTGGAAGACCGGGACCTGTTAGCCTGGAACGAATCGGTCACTTCCTCTGGTATGTGTATGGCATCAGCGGGGTGAGCGAGTCGCTGTATCCCGATGATACCGGGGACGAAGAATCCTCCCCCATCCACTCCAGCCGGCGGTTCGCTCCATCGGGAGGGGCCCTGTATCCGAATGAGCTGTACATCTACTTAAAGCTCGATGATCTGCCCCATGGAATCTATCATTATAATCCTCTCCACCATCAGCTTGTCCTCCTCCGGGAAGGCAATGTCGATTCCTATGTGGAACGGGCACTCGGCAACCGCTGTGACATATCATCCTGCTTTGCCACCGCCTTAATTTCAACGAGATTTTGGAAAAATTATTTCAAATACAATAATTTCTCCTACCGGCTGCAGGGACTCGATGCCGGCGTCCTTATGGGGCAGCTGCTGGAAACGTCCAAACAGTTCGGATTCGAGTCGGGGGTGTATGCTCAATTTCTGGATGCTAGCATCAACCGTTTGGTCGGGGTGTCTGATGAAGAAGAAAGTGTCTATGCCGTCATTCCCCTTTCGGTTGGGGCAACGAATTGGGCAGTGGGGAGAAGCGGGAGCGATCGGGTAGTCATGTCTCAAGAGTTGTGTCGGGAGCTTCCCCTAGTCGATCTCGAAGTCTATGAAAAATCTGAAAGAGTGAGAGAGTTCCCCAAGTTGTTGGCGGTGAATGAGGCTTCTCAAATCCGGTCAACCGGGGAATTTCATAAACGTGGAAAACCGTGCGGTGATGATAAGAGCAGAGGAACCGAAATCCTCTTACCTGAAGTGGAGTCCTTTGCATATGATTTCGCGGAGGCGTGCAGGAATCGCCATTCCCCGGAAATGGATTTTGTCATGGGAAAGGTCAGCCTGGAGAAGCTTTCGGTATTATTGAAAACAGCCCTTCAATGCTATTCTTACCGGAGTGATCTTGACGAGGTGCCTTATGATAATGGGGACGGAGTTTCGATTGTCGGGTGTTTCTATAACGTAGAAGGTGTACCTGACGGAGCATACGCCTATGAAAGCAGCCGTCATGCCCTGCGGGAAATCCAGACAGGGGATTTCCGCCTGGAGCTGCAGAAGGGGCTCTCACTCGACAACGTCAACCTGCTTCAGGTGCCACTATGCCTTCATATCACCGGGAACCGAAAATCCTATCAGGACACCTTAGGATACAGAGGCTACCGGATCATGCAAATGGAAGCAGGCATGCTCGTCCAGCGCCTCCTCCTCGCATCATCCGCCCTCGGCTTCGGCGGCCATCCACTCCTTGGATTCGACACCAAACGGACCGACCACATCTACAAACTAAACTCAGAAAACCAAACCACCCTCATCCAACTACCCATCGGCCCCTCCCGTCAGCGCGCCTGGCTCAAAGGTAGTTTAATGAATTAGAGGGACGGACCTTTATTTTCCCGTTTTGATTTTGAGGCTGGGGGAATTTGGAGGTCCGTCCCTCCCTTTTTTCACGCAGGAAAGAGTCGGTAGATTGTCTATTTTAGCTGGGGAGTGTTCCTGGCTTGATAGTAGATGTGAGGGGTGGTGAGAGAGGTGCCGCGGAATATCCGCGTGGATTTGGAATTGATCCGGTTTGATCGAATTTTCTTTACATCAAAAGCACGGGATCGCTCCCGTGCTTCCCTTTTTGAGAGGGACGGACCTCCAACACCACACTTTCAATGAAACGTATGCTTCATTTGGAGGTCCGTCCCTCACTTCACTTCCAGCACTTTCGTCTTGACCCAGCTACGGCCGAATAAACCGGTATAGACGAGGACTGTTCCGATCATGACGATGAAACCGATGTAGACGCTCATCATCGTTGGCATCAAAAAGGCACCAATGATGATCGTTGATCGTGCGACGAGGTCCGCTCCGCTGAAGGACAGGTTGGAAAAAGCAGAATATGAGCCACGCTTGTCGCTCGGAATCATATTCGCCTGTTCTGCATTCCGGATCGGCGAGTAAATCAGTTCCCCCATCGTCGCAATCAGGTTGAAAGCGATCAGGAGATACCACGTATTGGCGGATGTGACCGTCGCATAGCCGATGCCATACAGGATCAACCCGATCAACAAAGCATGCTTTTTATTCAACGTATCGGTATAGCGATTGATGATAAAAGTAAGACAAACAACTAAGAGCATATTCTCGATGTTCAAGATACTGAGCATCCTCACCCCGACGATCTCGAAACTCCCTATACTCACAGCCTCAAACGTTTCCGCCAGGCGGATCCCGATATAGCTGTTCAAGGAAAATTCCGCCGCGAAGATGAAAGTCGATCCTGCCACCACTTTCACGAAGGCCGAATCCTTAAAGGCGACCCTGTAGTTGTTCACAAGATCGACGAACACATTCGCATGCTTTTTCTGAAGCTGGTCCTTAAAGTTGTCCTGAAGCCAAATCCCATACGCAACGGGAATCGTTGTCGATGTGAAGGTCAGCATCATGAATAGCTCTGTCTGATGGTTCAGGTACAGCAGTCCCCCAAGGGCGGCACCGATCGCCATGGACAAGTTAATCAACCAGTAATCCAAAGCATAGACGGCTTTCCGGTTCTCCGGCGTCGTCGAGTCGATAATGATCGCATGCATCGCAGGACGGCCGAGGCTGCTCGTGATGATGAACCCGATATAAGCACCTGCAAACAGCAGGATCAGATTATCTTCTGGAAATAAACTTGCCGTCATCACCAAGAAAAACAAGGCATTCAGCCACGACGTCGTCAGCAAAACTTTTTTCCGGGGAAAACGGTCTGATATGTATCCCCCGACTAGGTTGACGCAAAATCCGATCACGACAGTCCCGATCAGGAAGATCCCTGCCCAGATTTTATTCAGTTCCTGTGCAAAGAACAGCGCCATGAATGGCATGACGGCGGATGAGACGGCACGATTGAAGAATGACGTGATCATCCGTACTTTAATATTTTGAGGTAATTCCTTCCACTTCATGTTGTTCCCCCTCCTCTATTTACTGTATAGTAAACTAGACGGAAAAATTTAAAAATAGACACTTTTCAAATTGATGTCCCCTTTTAGGAGGAGAACCCGCATGGAGAACAAATTACTCACCCTTTGGAGGTACTATCCCTCCGGCAGCATCCGCGTCGAGGAAATCTCTGAAACCCTGCAATTAAGCCATAAGCAGACCTCCCGCTACTTAAAAAAATGGAATGAAGAAGGTTGGATCGCTTTCACCCCAGGCCGCGGACGTGGGAATGTATCGACCCTGAAATGGAAGAAAGATGTGGAGGAAGAGTTCGAAGAAGAAGTCGTGAGGCGGATGGATGAAGATCCGATCGACGAGAGCAGCAAGTATCTCATGTACAACTGGTCTACAGACAGCAAGATGAGGCTCATGACGCATTTCCACAGTAAGCTCGGGTTCGTGAAGGAGTCCAAAGATAAGCTAATCGTGCCGAAGCGCTATCCCTTTTTCTCCATCCACCCACTCGAGGCGGCCGACGTCATGAGCGCTCATCTGGTGGCAAACGTCTTCAACCGCCTCGTTTCCATTACAGTAGACGGGGACATCTTACCGGAACTTGCTCACAGCTGGGATTCTTCTACAAGTAAACTTCGGTTCTATTTAAAAAAGGATGTCCGGTTCCACGACGGCTCCATCCTGACCGCCAGAGATGTTGTCCACTGTCTCGAACAGCTAAAGAACTGCCATCACTATCAGGAGCTATGGGAACCGATCGAAGAAATCGAGGTCAAAGGCCCTCTCATCATCGACATCCACCATCCCGGGGGCTGCAGTTACATCCTTCCCATGCTCACGATGATGTGTGCGAGCATCTATAAAGAAACCAAGGGACGGACCTTCGGAACAGGCTGTTTCTCTCTTGAGGAAAATACCGATTCAAAGACGACCCTCACCGCCTTCAAGGAACATTTTCAGGAGAGGCCACTCCTTGATGCCGTGGAATTTGTCCAAGTCCCAAAGGATTTCAAAGGAATCTATCATTCTCATATAGATGATAATCAATCTACTTCCGTTGAGGTTGAGAGTGACTCAGGGTTCGGGATTATCGTCATGAATGCACTTCCGGGACGAGACTCCCAGATTCAACGAAAAGAAGTCCGGGATTATCTGCACTGGGTCATTGCGAAATACCGCCATACCCTCCGTGACCTCGATCCCCGCCTGACACCGAATGGGAAAAGCATTATCGTCGGTCAGGATCAAGGCATGACGATCACCGAAGTGGACCGTCCCCTGTTCACCGAACCCCTCGTGATCCGCTGCGCCAACCATACAGCGAAGACCACCGAGTGGCTCGTGGAGATCTTTAAAAAAGAGGAAATCCCCGTCGACGTCCAGTGGTTTTCGTTTGCCGACACGCTGACAAGGCAGCCGGAGACCTTTCATGTGGATCTCTTCGTTCACGGGGAAATCTTTGAATCCAACCAGGATTTTTCGTTTTATCACTTTTTGAAAAATGGATATTCACCTCTTCAAGGACTCTTTGAGAAAGGCAGCCCCTGGAAGGCATACCTGGACAAGTACTGCCATACTCCTTTTGAAAAATGGAACGAACTAAACATGACCCTGGAGAAGAAGCTCATGGAAGAGTCAATCATGATTCCTCTATATTATGAGAAACGCTACATCCCGTTTTCGACGGATATTATGAATATCGAATTCAAGCATTTTGGGTATGTGGACTTTTCGAGGCTGTGGGTGCGGCCCGAGGTATAGAGTGAACTGAATCGGACATATGTCCTTTAATTCCTAACGTAAAAACGGGTATCGTAAGAAAGAAGAAACCATTGCTGAATGAAAGAGGAGATCATGATGACACCACCATCTATCTGTATGATAGGAGCAGGATTTCACGCCACTACCAATATATATCCATCTTTGATAGAAGCAGGCGCGACCATCAAGGCTGTAGCAACCAGGAACAAGGATAATTCCAAAAGAGCATTGCTTCGATTTGGCAGTACAGGGAATGCCTATGATCATCACATCACGATGCTTGAAGAAGAAGAGTGCGATGGAGTGATCGTTGTCGCTCAGCCCCAAGATCAAGCCCGACTCGTCATGGATTGCATCAAATTCCGAAAGCACGTGTTTGTAGAGAAACCACTGGGAATGACAAAGGACGAAGCTCAGGTCATCGCAGATGCGGCAGAAGAAGCAGGGGTTCAGGTCATGGTCGGCTTTATGAAACGATATGCACCGGTCTACGAAACCCTTCATACCCTTATCCAGGAAGAAGAGCTGGGGTCGGTTCGGTCATTCGACGCCCGCTTCGCCGTCGACAGCACGCCGTTTTGTAAAAACGATGAGGAGTATCTGAAATTTGCGGCGATCCACCTAGTCGACCTTACCCGTTATTTGTTCGGTGAAGTAAGGAATGTGAAAGGGTTCAAGAATAGTGAGGGACCACATATCTCACAATGTCTCACCCTCGAGTTTCAAAACGGAGTGGTCGGAACGGTCTTTTTAAGCGGAATGTCGGCCTGGTCCCGAGAAAGTGAAAGGCTGCAGGTCACCTTCGATCACGGCTTTGTAGAAGCTGTGGAAATCGAAACCCTGCGCATTCACGCCTCCCAAACCTTCGAAGACCTTCCCTGGAAAGGATTAAAGGAAAGAGATACAGTCTTCACACCATCCGCCTCTCCTATGTCAGGAACCATGAGGGACCTGTATCTTAGAGGATTTACAGGAGAAATGGCACACTTCCTCGCATGCTGCGAAGGAAAGAAGACACCACTTTCCAACGCGAGAGAAAACGTTGGGACGATGGCATTATGCGAAGACATCCTTCAAGCATTAAAATAACAGTCAGGGGACGGGGACCAAGGGACCTGTCCCCTTGGCTCTTCTCAACCTCTCACGCCATCTGTTATGCTATCAACATCTCAAATCTATCAAAGGAGTCACCATGATCTCATTCTTCCTCACCCTAAAACGACTGCTCAAAGCCCTCTGGCAGGCTTTTAAGCTAAAAAACTTCCAGGTTCTTTTCACCATGGTCCTGGTCATGTTATTCTCAGGCACATTTTTCTATGTGAAGCAGGAAGGCCTGGCCGTGATCGACGCCCTTTATTTTTGCGTGGTCACGTTAAGCACGATCGGGCATCCCACCTTCGAACCTCAAACGCCTTTCGGCAAGATCTTCACGATGATCTATATATTCGGTGGGAACGGTGTGTTCATCGGGATGATCGGGTACGTGGCGTATGCCATGATCCAGAAACCGGAGAAACTAAAAAGGAATGCTGAGAAAGAATAGCATTCCTTTTTTGTTCATGACTTATAGGTGAAATAAGGACCGAATTCCTCATTATCATGTGTCTGGACATACGTCCAGGTGAAGTTTTTATCGACGATGTACACATCTTCTTCATCCCGCAAGTCCTCCACTCCGAGCCTAGAGGCATTCTGTACGAGGAGAACATCTTCTTTTAGTTGATAAAACACAAAGCATTCTCTTTTTCGCTGCTTTTGAAAAAGCTCTTTCGCCTTCTTGCCAACCAAACGATCCGTCTTCTCCCAACTAAACACATGCCATAGAAATCCGCAGGAGTACCGGTCACTGTGAAGAAAGATCGATTCCTTTTCTTCGTCGCTTAAGTGGGACACAAACGCGTCTTCCCACTTCTTCAACAGGTAGTTGCTCCATTCGGGCATTTCCTTGACCCTCATATGACGGGCGGCCAGTCTATCGTACAGGTCTATCATCTTCGTTCCTCCGTTACCTAAGCGCTCGCTCAAACTCCAACGTCACGCCGTCCCCATTCTTCTCATCGGCTTTCATGATGTTGACGGTTTGAATATATCCCTTCACTGCTTCATCCCCATGAGTCATTGAATTCGACGAATCAGCCTCCTTCAACACCTGTAGTCCGGCCAATTCATCCAGATTTCCAGCTTGATTGATTAATTGTTGCTTGATTTCTTCTTCCTGCCCTTCCGGCTCGAAGGTCAATTCAAATCGATAGCGGGTCGACAAATCCGGTCTGAAGTAAGTCTTCTCCCGGATGGATCCATCTTCTTCCACCGAAGTGCCGATCCCTACCGTGTTGGCAGGCACTTCATTAAGGGTCCCGGCAGTTTCTTCTTCAATTTCTTCGGGTGTAGCATTTCCTTTATATGGTTTTAACTTAATTTCCAGAATTGTGTCAGGCGGAAGATCCGTATCCCCTGATATCACCATATTCTCCCCATCCAATGTAAGAGTCGCATCAATTTTAAACGCAGGTTCCTCAAGCTCCTCCTCCACGACTTCCTCCTGCTCCTGCACATCCGCTGTTTGCCGATACTCTTTTTGGACTTCCTTCTGCTCTGCGTTCTGCGCGAATGGATTAAATACCACGCGACAGGCTGAGAGGAACAGACAGGATGAAAGGAGTACAATAAGTAGAACTATCTTTCGACACATTTACATATCACCTTCGACATTATTTTCTGAATTGTGTTTACTAATGCATGTCGTTATTGTAGCATGAATATTGTAAAATTTGTAATTTTTCCTAAAGTTAGGCAGGGGAGTTTTTTTATGAATAAAGCAGTACGCACACCCTTTCATTTTGTCATTGTGTTCATCGGTTTGTTTCTACTCAGCGGCATCAGCGCTTTATTGGATTATGATACAGAGCTTGTCATCAATGTAGGAGCATATGGCCTCAGGCTGTGGCAGACGATGCTTGAACTCGCCTCACCTTCTTCCATCATCGTCCTGTGGGGCGCAGAAGATAAACAATACGGGATGTTCGACATATTTCTCACTACCTACCCATATTCGTTCACCATTTTGTTCATCTCCTTTTTGGTCGCCATTCTGATTTCAGTTGTCGTAAGTTACCTGATGATGCTTATGCCGAGAAAGCTATTCCGGGCTTCAGAAAAAGTCGTCAACATTCTCGACGGAATTCCCGATGTCTTCCTCGTCGTGTTATTCCAGCTGTTCATCATCTGGCTGTTCAAAAAAACGGACTTCCTCTTATTTGATATCTATACGACCGGGGAAGAACAGATCTATATGCTGCCCGTCATTTGCCTCTCGTTTCTGCCCGTGGTGTTTTTAGTAAAACAATTTTTATTCCAGCTCAAAGAAGAAGAAAGTAAGCCCTATGTAGAGTTTTCCTTTTCAAAAGGGTTCAAGAAGAGTTATACGATCTGGTTCCATGTGTTCCGAAATGTATGGATCCATTTCTTCCTGCATTTGAAGCCGATCTTTCTGCTCATGCTCTCGAATCTGCTTGTCATCGAGATTTTATTCAATATCAAAGGCTTTATGACAGTCCTGCTCAGAACGGCAACGTCGTCATCACCAGCCTTTTTTATTGGGATGCTTCTGATATTCGTCCCATTCTACATCGTGTTTACGATCGGTTCCCTACTATTGAAGAAATGGCTGAAAGGAGGAGAATACCATGTCTAGATCGCTCATCAAACGAATGACTTTTCCTGTCTTGATCATCGTCGGCCTCCTTGCGACAAGCTTCCTGATTCCAGTGGTGAATCCTGACTATGATAAAATCACGCAATACATGATGGATGAAAACAATAAGGTGACGGCTGCACCGCCATTCACGCCTGAAGAAATGCCGCTCTTGGGGAGTGACCGGCTCGGCCGGAACTTTCTCTTGCTCCTGATAGCCGGAGCAAAATTTACGATTTTTGCGGCCCTTTTCATCGCTGCACTCAGGATGATCTTCGGCTTCGGGTTCGCCCTTCTCTACACCTTTCTGCCGGGATCATTCACCCGTATATTAAAGGGACTGGGAGAAGCGTTCCAATACCTCCCCCTTGCCATTGTCGTGTTTGGACTCTTGGCCCCGCTCGAGGGAGCTTTTCAGGGAGATGCCCTCCCATCCGGCCGCTACTTCTTTATCCAGCTGGTGGGTATTGCCGCCATCACCATCCCTTCTCTCGGCATTTACCTGGGAGAAGAGATGAAGCTCTTTATGAAGCAGGAATTCGTCGATGTGTCGAAGAGCATGGGGGCAAGCCGCTTTCATTTAGTGAAGAAACATCTGGTGCCACAATTCCTGCGTCACTCGATTGTATTATTTTCCGAACAGGTATCACAGGCCCTTTCCCTGCTCATTCAGCTCGGCATCATCCTGATGGCCCTTGGAGGAATGAAAGTGGCGGAATTCGCCATCGGTCCCTTTGAACCGAGTAACCCTGTCTATTTTTCAGAAACGAATGAATGGGCTGCGACGATCAGTATGAACATTCAGCAGGTATTCTCGACTCCGTTACTTGTGGTTGTACCGTTGATTCTGTTCTCGATCCTGATTCTTTCCATCAATTCCATCAGCTCCACGCTAAAGAGAGCATTGATCGACAGTGATCTGCCGGTGAAACAAAAGGTGAAAGCAGAGGAGAAACCCAAAGAACGGGTTGTGCGGTCGGAAGAATTGTTTACATTTAAGGGATGAAGCACGGAAGCATAGGGACGGTTTCCGTGCTTCCTTTTTTGATGAAAAGGCATCCTGCTTTTTTAGGCAAAAAATGTCGGGCAGGGCGTCTCTGATTTTGATTAAAATGGATGATGAAAGGGAGGATTCGATGGACTGGCTTACGAGAATGAATCAGGTGTTGGATTACATTGAAGAACATCTTGATCAAGAGATAGACTATAAAGAATTAGCGAAAATCGCATACTGCTCGGATTTCCACTTTTCCCGGATGTTTGCCTCTCTATCGGGGATTTCATTATCAGAATATATCAGGCGCAGAAGACTGACCCGGGCGGCCTTCGATTTACAGAGAACCGATATCCGGATTTTAGAAGTGGCGAACACGTATGGGTATGAGTCTGCTGATTCGTTTTCCCGGGCTTTTAAAAAAATGCATGGAATCAAACCATCTGAATGCCGTCATGAAGGGGTGCCGTTGAAAGCTTTTCCGAAAATATCCTTTCAATTGACGATAAAGGGAGACACGGAAATGGAATATCGAATCGAGCATGTGGAGTTTGAAATCACATTGGCAGGAAAAGGAGAAACAGTCAGCACCAACCGGGCCTTTAAAATCATTCCCACTCTTTGGAGCAAAGGGAAGAAAAACGGCTTCATGCAGGAATTAATTGATATGTCGTGGAAAAATCCGAAATGCACATTGGAAGGCGTATTAGGGGTTTGTGGAAAAGAAGCGGCCATCATGGAGGAAGAATTCACCTATTTCATGGGAGTCCGCTATGACGGAGAGCCGCGCGAGGGAATGGAAACTGTGGTGATTCCGCCGAGTACGTGGGCCGTCTTCCCGAATGTCAGGGAAGCCTGGAAACGGTTATATACTGAATGGGTCCCTACCTCAGGATATGAACTGGCCAATTTACCGTGTATTGAATGTTATTATGGACCGGGACATAAGCCACGCCATGAATTATGGGTGCCCATCGTCACACCATAACTTCATGAACAACGGAGCTTACCCTTTAAAAGGGGCAATGGGCCAACATCCAGCCATTGCCTTTTCATGTTCAAATAATCTTCCCGCTCACCGGTGAAGAAAGATTCATCATCGTATACGGTTCTCCATACTCCATAGACGCATCAATAAATGCTTCCAACAATTGATTGTTTCCGGTCACAACCTTCACTAGATAACTGTATTCCCCAGTAAGCCGGTGACATTCTACAACGTGGGGATGTTCCTTGCAAAAGGCTCTGAAGGCTTTACACCGATGGGTTTTCATCAATACAAATGCTTTAACCGGTTTATTCACCTTTTCCGGATTAATAATAGCTTTGTACCCCTCTATGACTCCCTGCTCCTCAAGCTTTCTAACCCTCTCTGTGACGGCAGGAACGGAAAGGGAGATTTCCTTTCCCAATTCAGTCATCGAAATCCTGCCGTTCACTTGCAATACGTCCAATATATGCCGGTTTATAGTATCCACGATTCTCCACCTTCAAATGTAATGTAAACACCAATCATTTCCTTAATAATTTAAGAATAGCAGTAAAAACCCCTAAGAAATAGCATGTAAACAAATTCTTTTTTTCAATAAGATAATGGTATATCAATGAGAAAAGGGGTTTGGTTATGGGATTAGAAATGAAGTCAATATGCGAAAAATGTGGAGACGATGTTCATGGGGAGGCTTACATTTGTGTTCATGAATGTACGTTTTGTTCCTCTTGTACAAATGAAATGGCCAACATTTGCCCAAATTGTCATGGAGAACTGGTGAGACGACCGAAACATGCTGCGTCTTGTCCAATAGGAGGCCGGTCATGAAACGTGCACTTGTCATCATAGATGTACAAGAGACGTTCACCCATCCTCAATGGGGAAAGAGGAATAACCCGTTTGCAGAGGACAATATCAAGGAATTATTAGATGAATTTCGGAAAAAGGAGGAAGAAATCATCTTTATCAAACATGTTTCAACGAATCCTCTCTCCGGCTTTCATCCAAACCATGAAGGTTCAGCGATTAAAGAAATCGTGAAACCTCTCGAAACAGAAACGGTTATCACAAAGGACGTAAATAGCGCTTTTATCGGCACCTCACTTGAAAGCCACTTACACGAAAGAGGCATCAAAGAAGTGGTGATCACAGGGTTAACGACTCCCCACTGTGTCTCCACCACCGCCAGGATGAGCGGAAATCTGGGATTCACCACGTATCTAATCGAGGATGCAACGGCTGCATTCGGAATCCACTATAAAGGGTCATTCATAGATGCCGAGACCGTCCATACCGTTTCTCTTGCCACCGTGCACGATAAATTTGCCACTGTGATAACGACGAGGGAATACCTTCGACGATTGTAAAGGGTAGAAGCACGGGGACGGTTCCCGTGCTTTTTCTTTCATCCAAGAAGCTGCAACAGAACCGCCCCCATGCTTCCCCTTATATAGTTCGTGAATACCTCAACGACCGATACTCCCCCTCCTCATTCCCATAAACAGGCTGCTCACTTTCATACAGGAACCCTCTCGCTTCATAAAAAGGAATCCCCTTCTGATTCCCTTTTTGCACAGACACCCACTGCTTCCCCGCATGGAATTCTTCTTTCTGCTGTTGGGTGATGGCCTCTAACAAGAGTGTCCCGATCCCTTCATTGCGCCTCGAAGGATCCAGGTACAAGACAAACAGCTCTCCCTCAGTCTTCCCGATCATCCCGCCCCCACCGGCACCAAGAACTTCACCATTTTCAACCGCAACATAATAACCTCCCCAATCCCGGTCCGATGTGGTCACTTCTTGCAGGATCCGCTCTTCGTTATAAAACTCTTCTATCACTCTTTCAATATATTCTTTTGCATAAATCTCTTTATACGTTGCCCAATACCCCTCTGAACAGACTTTCTTAATGCCTTTTACATGACTCTCGTTTGCTTTCAAAATACGTATCATGATCCAACCTCCAACTATATCTACTGAATAAAAGCTGAACTTTCCGTACCACTATCGAATTATTTCAGACTCCCTCTAGTCATTACGTCACACAAATCTCCCTCTCCTGATAACCATATGATTCTGAAGGTACAGGCATAAAGATTCATCTTTCTAAGTAACCCCTGATTTACAAAATATTAACTTGTTAGAAGCTTATTCCATCCCCTATCATTTCAAGTAGAAGCGAACACAACTGATGCCAATTCCTCAAGAAAATTTCATTTCTCACTGCCTGACTACGTTGTTTTACTATTAACATGCCATTCTCTCAGGGAATGACATGTTGATATAAAAAAATACATACAGGAGGCATTCCCATGCTAAAGAAATCATTGTTGTTTGTCGTTGCCCTGCTTCTCTCGTTCGCTTTATTCCTGCCGTCCGCATTCGCTTTCCCGCCCGGCACACCGTCCAAGTCAACTGCCCAATCTCAGCTGAACGCCCTGACTGTGAAATCTGAAAGCACCATGACCGGCTATTCCCGGGATAAGTTCCCCCACTGGATCGGCCAGGGAAATGGCTGTGACACCCGCCAGCTCGTACTCCAGCGTGATGCCGACAGCTACAGCGGCAGCTGCCCCGTAACGTCCGGTTCATGGTACAGTTATTACGACGGAATCACGTTCACCGATCCGTCCGACCTTGACATTGATCATGTCGTCCCCCTCGCAGAAGCATGGCGCTCCGGTGCCAGCAGCTGGACGACACAGAAGCGTGAAGACTTCGCCAATGACTTGAGCGGTCCCCAGCTGATCGCCGTCAGCGCAAGCTCTAACCGTTCCAAAGGCGACCAGGACCCATCCACATGGCAGCCACCGCGTTCGGGTGCCGCCTGCGGTTACTCCAAATGGTGGATCAGCACAAAATATAAATGGGGCTTGAGCCTGCAATCTTCAGAAAAAACCGCCCTTCAAGGCATGCTGAACAGCTGCGTCTATTGATTCCAGGGAAGCACGGGGACGGTTCTCGTGCTTCCTTTTTGAAATTCAAACATAGAATTGGAGGCATACATATGGAGAAGAAATCGACTATTTTCACTGCGACCCACGGGGTCATGACGGCTGAAGTCGGGGTGATCAGCGGGGAGCTCGAACTCGTGACAACTTGTGAAGAGGATGGTACCCTAACGCTATCGATCACATACGTCGGGGCAGAAGAGTGGTATTCCCTTCCCGGGGATGCCTATCGCTTACACGACGTGCGGGATCATGAGGTAGTGCATAACATGCTGGCAGCTGTGTTGGAACGGCCATAAAAAAACCAAGGGGACAGGTCCCCCGGTCCCGTTTCATAAAAAAAGAGCCAAAGGACCTGTCCCCTTGGCTCCCCTTGGCTCACCATCTTACTTCATCTCCATCACGGCAAAATAATTCTCTTCACCATCCGCAAAGTTAAACACCCTGCCCCCTGGCAACTCGACGATTTCCCCAACGGTGACGTTCTTATTGGATAAATCCGTATAAAATTCATCCAATCGATCGGTGAAAAACATCAAGGATGGCGTACCCAGATTGAGTCCAGGTGACATCTTTGCCACGAATTCTTTGTTATGAAGAATAATGCTTGTCTCGACGTCCTTCGTCGGCGCCACTTCAATCCATCTCATCCCTTGACCGTTATCTTCCTCAGCCTTCACGGTGAACCCTACTTTTTCCGTCCAAAACTGGACTGCTGCATCCTGATTATCCACATATACCATAATTTGACCGACTTTATTGATCAACGTTTATCCCACTCCTCTAACATGTTATTTCAGCGATTGAAGTGCTTCTTCCAAGCGATCCCACGTTTCCGAAATTCCCTGTTCCATTCCCATATCCAACACGGTCTTGAGGGCCTCCGCTGACGTGTAGACAGAACGGTTGATGACCTTCGTCTTACTTCCCATGTCAACGAATTCCAACGTCACATCCGTTGCCGGCATGTCTTCATTCGTATGGCCTTCCGCATCCGAGAAGACATCGACGTAAACGATTTTCTCCGGTTCGCAGATTTCTCTATACGTCCCTTTTCCCCATGATTCCATTCCGTAGAATGGCCCCTGGCCTTGATCCACGCATTTCATACAGTAATGCCAGACACCTCCCGGCTGGAAATCCATTTGGCATACAGGCAGCTCCCAACCTCTTGGCCCCCACCAGCGTTTGAGATACTCGGGCTCTTTAAACATCTTGAACACAATATCACGCGGGGCATCAAAGGTCCTTTCCAAGATAAGTACCCGGTTGTCTTCCACTCTCGAAAGCATATGGCTGTTGGACATTTCAGTTCCTCCTCAATAGGTTGAATGTACATATTGTGAAGATGTGATGGCCTGAATCTGTTGCGTTCTAAAAAAAGTAACCGATAGTAGTATTCTCCAGAGAATCCTATACTCCTTCATTCTCTCTAACTTTTTCTTCAAAAGAGCCAAGGGAAAGAGCCAAGGGGACAGGTCCCTTGGCTCTTCCTGTGGAAGCAGAGGGACGGTTCTCATGCTTCCTTTTTTTATGAAGTCGACGCCCAAGCATGTTCACTACAATCATGAAAATAGAGCACACTATCCATAGGAGGTGGTAGTGTGACGGACAAAAAGAAACCATCCAAAGACGGAGACTCAGCCAATAAATATCAGCAGGATCGCCACAATCAAAATGCCAAAGCAGCGGCAGCACTTGAACCTGTGGCCCCAAGGATTGAAACAGATCATATTTAGTTCCTCAAAGAGAACGGTAAAAACCCAGATTCTTCTTGGCTCTGGGTTTTCCGGTTTCCAACACTTTATACCAAATAAGGTGAAAACGCCTCATGACGATAGACCCCAGACGCTTCTCGTTTCACTTCTTCCATGATGACGTCTATTTCAGAAATCAATGCTTGTAACGACTCCTTCACTGCCCCTCCTTCAAAAAGCTCAAGAGAAATGGGCAATTCATCTTCATCTAAAACGGTATATCTTCCATCAGGAAATACAAGTACGTCCACAATTAAATCTTCAAACGATACCATACCGGGGACAATTCTTGTATTTTTCACTATGTTAAAATACGCACCCAAATAGTCACCATTCCGACTTCTCCAAAAATACAGATTATACGGTCTGTCCTCCCAATAATATGCGACGGTATAACTCCCTCGTGGGATCGTTATGTCATCATCTGGAGTCGTTATGGTAAAAGGAGTTTCAATGACATGAAATAACGTTATACTTCGATCCTCCCGTTCCAATACCTTACATTTATAATCCACAGTATCTAAATTATACTTAATCTTTCGTTCAATCATTTCTTCCATTTCGAACACAACCTTTAATGAGTTTCGAGAAGCAAAGGGAAAGCGGCTCCTTCACCCGCTATTATAGTGGAGCTTTCTTCCAATATAAAGGTTTCTAAGATCGCAACCTTCTCTCCAAAATAAGTAAATCTTATACCATATCATAAAATCATTATCATTTACTTATTAAAATACTCGAGATACTATTAAACTAAGGTTAGAATTTATTCCCAATAGAGGAGGAATGAGTTTAGATGATACTCGGTTTACATCACGTCCAGATCACCATTCCGAAAGGCACTGAAAAAGAGGGAAAAGAATTTTACTGTGATCTTCTGGGGTTACCTGAAATCCAGAAACCCGACTCATTGAAAGGCCGCGGAGGATTCTGGTTAAAGGTTGGGGACAGAGATGTTCACATAGGCACGGAAGATGGGTTCGACCGTTCCAAAACGAAAGCCCATCTGGCTTACCAGGTCGATAATATTTCAACTTGGAGAAACCTATTGGAGAAGCAAAACATTCAAATCCTTGAAGGATTACCGATACCCGGATTCGAACGGTTTGAGTTCAGAGATCCCTTCGGAAATCGGGTCGAAATGATTCAAGCGGTTTGAGGAGCGGGCCTCCCCACATTTACCTGATTAAAAAATTCCCACTATTTCCCGCCTTCCTTTTGTTTATTTTTTTTTAGAATCGGATATTGAATAATAAGAAATCATACCATAGAAATGAGGTAGTGAGAACATGCGGGAAAATCATGATCAAGTAAAAGGAAAGACAAATCAGGCAAAGGGAGAAGTGAAGAAAGGGCTAGGCAAACTGACAAACGACCATTCGATGATTGCAGAAGGTGAACGCGACAAGGATAAAGGAAAGATGCAAGAGAAGGTTGGAAATGCGAAGGAATCGTTTAAAAAGAATTGGTAACAACCAGGAAGCGCGGGGCAATTCCCTGCGCTTCCTTTTCCGTTCCTTGGCTCCTCTACAAATACTGCTTCAACTCTTCCTTCACCTCATCACTCGCAAAAGCCGCGTCCACACTGTTCAGATAGATCTCCCGATAATCCTCTTCACTCATGGCAAATTCACCCCACACCAATTCACATTCCTTCGTCATCGTCGTATCCGAGACCGTTCGGTTGTCTGTATTGATGGTGATCTTGATACCGTCTCTGTGAAATTCGTAAAGCGGGTGATCTCGGAATTCCCGAACGGCTTTTGTCTGAACATTGCTCGTCGGACAGATTTCAAGCACGATCCCCTTATCCTTTACCACCTGATACGCTTCCGGACAATCTGTAATATAAACACCGTGCCCGATTCTCTCTGCCCCCAGCCATTCAACGGCCTCGAGAACATTTCTCCCGACGCCTGTTTCACCGGCATGGATCGTGACTCTGTAGCCATACTCTCTCGCAAGAGCAATCGGTTCAACGAATTTCGCGCAGAACCCCGCCTCTTCGGACGCACATAAATCGATGGCGACGACTCCTTTGCCAAGGAACCCCTTCCCCTTTTCCACCACTTCAAAGGCGCTTTCCGGAGACATCGTTCTCATACAGCACAAAATGATATTCCCTTTGATATCAAATCGCTCTTCCGCTTCTTTCATCCCATCAATGACACTTTCGATGATTTCTTCCACCGACAGTCCATTTCGCGTGTGTAAGAGCGGGGCAAATCGAACCTCCATATATTTCACGTTTTCCTCTGCCGCATCTTCATACAGTTCGAAGGTGATTCTCTTTAGGTTTTCTCTCGACTGCATCACGTCATTCGGAATCGAGAACTTCTCCAGATATTCATCCAATGATTCGCAGTCTAACGGGGCAATCAGCTCTTCTTTTATCTTATCTTGATCAAAAGAAGGAAGCTGAATTCCGTCTTTCTTCGCTAAATCAATAATTGTTTCGGGTCTGACACTCCCATCCAGATGGCAGTGAAGTTCAATTTTAGGCATTGTCGAATAGTTCATGTTGGACCTCCTCAATTTTTCTATAAAAAAAAATCCTGATTACGAAGAAAATACAAAGTACAGTACCTTCTTCGTAATCAGGATTTTTTGGTTCCTGGTAGAGACCTCCAAACCATATTATTGGAGTTATACGAATGTGAAATCCTATTTGGTTTGTTATAACGATAATAAAATTCGCGTTGAATGTCAAGGTGAAGCGCGGGGACGGTTCTGTTGCTTTCTTGAAATCAAAAAGAAGCAGCAGAACCGTTCCTATGCTTCCCGGCTAGATGAAACAGTTTTCTTTCGTTCCCCATCCAGTTCCGATAAAGCTTCAAAAAATTCGTCCCGCAACACGCCCATGATAATGTTGTCATGGAATTCCCCATCGTAGAATAGCTCACTGCGGATCACACCCTCTTGCTTAAACCCAAGCTTACCGTATGCTTTGATTCCCCTCGCATTATATGAATATACACATAAGGCGATGCGATTTAAATGGAGGTGCTGGAATCCATACTCCATGATCAGACGCAATGCTTCCGTACCGAAACCCTTCCCGAAATACTTCGGATCATGGAGGGCAATTCGCACATTCGCATGGCGATTCAAATAATCAATCTCGTTTAAGGCAAGATCTCCAATAGGTTCTTCCGTTTCGTTCTTCGTGATGATCAGGTCAATTCGATGATCATCCAGCGCAAAGGCATCGTAAGCCTTTTCGATTTTCGCTGGTGTTAACATTTTTTGTGCACCCGTCATCTTTCTGATTTCCGGATTGCTCAAAGCTTTCAAAATCAAGGCATAATCCTCTTTTTGAAAAGTACGCAAAGACACAGATTTTCCAACCAAGAATGTGTCCATCCCCATCCCCCTGCTTCCAATTATTAGAACATCATTATTTTATCAAGGGCATTCCAAGTGGTCAAAAACGAAGCAGAAGAAACGTCCCCATGTTTCCCTATTTATTGGTCAGTTTCAAATTCCCTGTGTTTTGAATTTCTACATTGATGATAAATGATGCATTTAATTCAGGATAATACTTTGAACGCCAGTCTTTTAAGTTTTGTCGGGGTATTTCTTTTCGAAACAGTTGACCCAGTCCCCAAATATCGGCTTCCGATTTTTGTAGTTTGGTGACCATCTGTTCAAATCTGTTCGTCACAATTTTTTCGAAATCCTCTTTTATTGCTTTTTCTGAAGGCTCTCCTTTTGTTTCCAATACCATGATAACAAAGTTCATGTTGGTTACTAAAGATGGCCGATCTTGACTGAAGGTACTCTTGTGAGACATCGAGTCATCAAGAATTAATACACTTCCTAAATTGGTTACTTCTACTTTCCCTTGAGTACTTTCCCCATTAAATGCATTATATAATAGCGTTTCATCAGGACTGATTTCTTCTACCATTCTTCCGTTTTTGATTACCCCAGCCCCTTTGTACTCTACCAGGGTAGTCTCTCCACGTCGAAGAAGAGGTACGGCAACATCTCTTGTATAGGAATGGATACTCCTGTAGATTTGCCACACCCTTGTTAATGCAATTTCCGGATCCCACCCAGCATTTTTCTCAAAAAAACCGAAGAGATTGGTGCCACTGGGAGGAGTATCCTTTTCCATGCTGGCAAAGAAGTCCCCTATATTGTCATCACATATGGCAACGAGTGCTTTTGCAGAGATATCTCTTGATCTCATAATTCCAGAAATCAGATCTTCCACCCCTTCTTCCGCTAACCTTCTCTCCAATACAATCACCTTTACATGTAATAAATCAACATCTTGTTCTATATTGGTACTGATCTTCTCCACTGCTTCATTGATTGTTTCACCATACCCGATCACCACCCGGGTAATAATCGTGCCATTTTGAGGTTCTGGGATTTGCAAGTAGACTTTATATTTTTCCATCTCTTTCGAAACTCCCAGCACAACTGGCATGACCCGATGGTTAATATCCCTGTTATCCCAGCATCCGCTTAATAATACAACGGATAACAAAAGTACAATCCCCTTCTTTATGTTCTTCTTGCTCACACATTCTCCCCCTTTCTTTCTTTCACACCAAGGAAATAGATTGAGATTGGGACACCTAGTATGACGATGAATCGTATGGTCGTATTCCATTTGAACAGCATCTCCACACCCTCCCAATTATCAATCCATAAGCACACCAAATAGATAAATATAGATAGTCCAATAATAAGCAATGACGACTTGGCACTTGGCCATAGACACATGCGAATGATTCTTTCAAGCATCCATAATACTAATGAAATGTACAGGAGGGTGAAAATGACAATGCTAAGTAAGAAGAACACCGTTAACCGATCAAACATAATCCAGGTCAAATGAATAGCGTCTACCGTCATGACAAAGGGAAAAATAAAATGGGAAGTCGTTGCTTGTCCGAAAGTAAGAACAGGTACATAAACAGATAACAGAAAGATTGGTATAAGAACAATTCCTGTCCACAAAATCTTTCTTCCTTTGAACGGAACCAATGGGTGAATAAAGCCCAGAAACAGAAAAGAGCCACCAATGGCAAAGTAGCTTTTTAAATAAGAAGCTTTGGTTAAGAAGGAGAAATCATGGGGAAATAGGGGATAGATATAGCGCCAATCCACATTTTGAAAAGAGGCAATCATAATAAAACAAAGGATAGGAAACAATAGCAGGAAAATTAAGTAGCTGGTTCTGATTATCCCTTCTATCCCCTTCAGTGCTAAGTAGCATGCAACCGTCATGATAAGTGCCATAATGGCCCATAAAGGTGTCTTTGAAAGGAATACAATGGAAACAATCTCGGAATAGGCTCGCACAAAAATGATGTTTGCCATTAGAAAGTAAATAAAGGTTGGCGCAAGAAAAATAAATGTGAGAACCTTCCCTTTGGTCTTGTAAATGGTAATGATGTCTTTGTCAGGAAAACGACTGATCCCCTTCAACAATAAAGAGAGTAAGATGAAATGGATAGAGACTCCAATCATAATCGGAATCCAGTGTCCTTGAGTTGTACTCATTATTATATTGGCCGGATACAAGAAAAGGATGAGTCCCACATGAGTTAATAGGTACAGTATACTGACATACAGGCTTCTATCCACTATTATTTTCTCCTTTCATCGTAATATAAGGCATCCCTAACGTGTTAAAACCGGCTAGATAGGCAGAAACAAAAAATAGACCTGCAAATAATCCAAATACACCAAATATGGCGGAAAGGATTAATAGGATGTACTTAAAGATTCGAATAAATAGGGAATTGGCGAAACCAATGATGGTCGAATTGGCGATCGTTGTCGCAGCTAAAATAATGATGAGCAAATTACTGACTAACCTTGCCTCTACAACCGCCTGTCCCAAGATGATCCCTCCTACCATGGTAATCGTCGGGCCAACGCTTTTTGGAAGCCTTACACTCGCCTCCAATATTAACTCAAGAATAAGGAGCATTAACATCGTCTCAACAAATGCAGGATACGGGACCCCGTCTCGAGACTGCGCTACAGATAATGCTAATTCGATCCTGAGCATTTCCGGATTCACTGAAACCAATGCTACATATAATCCTGGAAGAATCACGGCAATAAGAGCTCCCGTTATTCTAAGCAGTCTTATGGCGAACATGATCGGATATGAATAATTTCGGTCATTCTCCAGAAAAAACAGATCTGAAAATACATTGGGAAGGATTAGAGCGAATGGGAATCTGTCTAAAAATAATACAATCTTCCCTCTTTCCAGGCTTCTATAAACCTCTAAAGGAATTTCAGTCGTTTTAAAACTCGAGATCACATTTCTTTTTGGAAATCCCAGCATATTCGAGATATCTTGTAGGTTGTTTAGCTCTAAGTGCTTATTCCTTTCCATTCTGGAAATGATTTCATCCTTCAGCTTCGCGTTGACTTTATCCGTACGAAATAGGAGCGAAACGCTCTTCTTTTGCTCCTCCCCAAATGAATAGGCCGTCACATTCAAGTTGACGGAATTGATCTCTTTGCGGATTACGCCGATATTTGTATTCAGGTCCTCAGTGAAAGAAAGTAAAGGGCCTTGTAGCATATTGTCATTCGTAGGTGGCTCGATTCCACGGCTCAATTCCCTGCCAACCGTGTCAACAAAAGGAATCAGAGCACTTTGACTCTTTATATAAATAAGCAGTTTGCCTTCTACTATTGTTTGAATAAGATCGCTTTGCTCTTTCTTCTCTTCAATTTGATGTAAAAACTCCCCTTCACCACTCAGATGAAAATGTTTCTCGAGAGCTTGTATCGTTTTGGGCATATCGATGAGGCTATCCAGACCAAGCAATACAATGTGTTTATGATCAATGATTTGCTCCAGCATGAAAAAGTCATCGTTACCACCAAGCACATCCTTGATTTCCTTTAAAATAGAATCCATATAAGGGAAGCTCCTCTAAATACATCATTAAAAACAACTTATCCATATCATGGATATTTTATTCAGGAAGCACGGGGACGGTTCTGTTGCTTCCTTCCACACAAAAAACGGTGACCGGGAAATCCGGTCACCGCTTTTCATCGTACTTATATAGAACCAAATCTATTTTTCTAATGTACCTCACTCCATGGATATTTTTTTCGTAGCAACATTTTGTTGAAATGCCTGATCATGCTCCACCATAAGCATGGTTGGGTTGAAGCTATGGATAAGCTCTTCAATCTGCATGCGTGAATAAATATCAATAAAGTTTAGTGGCTCATCCCAAATGTACAAATGGGCTTTCTCACATAAGCTTTTCGCTATAAGCAATTTTTTTGTCCACCAGATAATGGGAAATATCCTTTTCAAACTGAATCCGGTCAAAGTTCATCTTCCGTAGAATGGATTTAAACAACGTCTCATCAATCAGGCGCTCGTCAATAAAGTCAGATATAAATGAGACATACGAAATAACAAGACCCGAACCTA
Source organism: Rossellomorea sp. YZS02 (assembly GCF_033963925.1). Taxonomy (NCBI): domain Bacteria; kingdom Bacillati; phylum Bacillota; class Bacilli; order Caryophanales; family Bacillaceae; genus Rossellomorea; species Rossellomorea sp. YZS02. The sequence continues at coordinate 300,318 of NZ_JAXBLY010000002.1, forward strand.
CCTTCATTGTCCCTCTATACTGAAGGGGCTCCCCTATGATCAGTTTCAAAACACTACTTTTCCCACTTCCATTCTTCCCATCAAGGATGACGCGATCTCCTTGTTCCAGGTTAAAGCTGATCGGTTTATTCACGATTTTACCATCGCACATAACGGACACATCTGTCAGACTCACCAAATCTTTCGAAAGAAGTTCCAATGGCTATTATCACCCCTAAAAACCATTATTACTGTCATAGTATGTTTTCTCAGGAGTGCTTGGACGAAAGGACAAGTTAGTCATGGATTCCTTTTCCAGGAACGCGACAATTTGTCACGCGCAGATTCTATCCATCACTTGGCATCTGTACATCCTCTGAGACTACCACCTCCCATAAAACGACGGTGGTACTATCCCGCACATGATATTCCCGAATGGTGTTGAGAAGAGCCATGATGCCTTCGCTTCCTCCTGGATGCTGAAGAAGGATGTTGTAGATCTCTTTAGGGTCGGAGTAAGGTTCACCGGGGCATTCCACTAATCCATCTGTCGTCACCAGAATCCAATTCACGCCTTTTCTCAGTTCCCGTATTCCACTGCTATAGCAGGGAACGTCTAGATCAAAGGTGTTGACGTGACCGACCCAGTCGGGCGAGGTCCGGATGAAACAGGTATGAAAGGCAATCCCCTATCGAGAACCACCACAGGTACTTATTTTTCCTTAAAAGAATGATACAAGCTGTCTCCCCTTTGACCCGCCGACATTCAGACAAAAACTCCTTTTCCTGAAACATTTCCAGTATGGTTTCTTCTATTCCTTTAAAAGCTTGAGCAAACGGCTTGGTTAAAAGGACATAAATCTCTTCCTTAAAGTTTGCAAACTGGCGGAGCACCAATTCAGCACTTTCCGCGGAATAGTGGGCATCGAGCATCACAACAAATTCCCAGCTCCCTGTCTCATCCGCCCATATTAAGCATCCATCCTCATTTTTATATTGTCCTGCCGTTGAATTCCCGCCAAATCGTCCCAGAGTTAGGTGGCTAATGTGATCAATGATGATCTGATCGACATAACCGTCTTGACTTCCGACCCAGCTGAACTCACAAACGGAACGTGTCATAGGGCGTTTTTCTCCATATAGGCCTTCAAACGGGTGCACAGCTGTACCACTTCCTCGCTGCCCCCCATCGGAGCACTTTCCCAGTCGTACACCTCCATGGGACCCCAGAATTCCTCCGGTGTTCCCGGATATCGAGCGACCAAATGCATATGAAGATGTGGAACGGAATTGCCCGACACAAGCGAATAGATATGCTCAGCCTGCTCCGACTCCTTGAGAGCCTTACTGACTTTCGCCATCGTGATCCCAAACCTCTTCGCTTCCTCTTCCGTCATATCCGCAAGGGACGGAGCATGCCTCTTTAGATCAATCATGATATGACCTAAATAATTGGGTTTACCGTTTCGGTCGATGTGCCCCACGTACACATAGTCATCTTCGTAAATACATACCCCGGATGTCTCAATATCCCCGGCGTGCTTATCACATATAAAGCAATCCTTCCCCATTGCCCTTCCCCCTTTTACCATTGTAAAAACAAAAAATCCCACCGTCTCATAAAGAGACGATAGGATCTCTATCGCGGTACCACTCTTCTTGTTTCCATTCCAATCGAAATAAAACATCTCAAGGACCCGATGACGGAGGTTACCCGTATAGACCTACCTGTCAGTCTATCCACTCCTAGGCGAGTTGGGGAGGTCATTGACTGTCTTTCACCTAACGACAGCTCTCTACACAATAACGTATCCTTACTAATCCTAATCCATGTGTTTACCTATATCTTTTAGAACATTCTATATATTACCAATTTACTTGTCAATATGTATTTTAACAACCATAGGTACTGCCACGGGACCTTTTCCCTTGGCTCAGTCAAGCTTTTCTTCTCCACCTCTCACTCTTCAGTGTGTTAAAATATATTTGGAAACTACGGTAAAGGAGAGTTAGTGCGCACATGATCGATCAAGGTAAACAAACATACACGAAAGCCATTTGTGAAAAAATAATGAGTCAAAAACAAGAGCTTATCGTTCAAAAAGACAATCTGAGATTAAGCCAATATCGAAACATAGAATCACAGCTGCAGAGCTGGCGTGAGAATATCATTGACATTTATGCGAAATCAATTGAAAGTGGCTTAGAACCGGCCTTCCAGCAATTACAGGAGTGGGGTTCAGAAGCCGTCGATACACTGGTGAATTTCAATTTGCCGTTGGAGATTGCTTTGGACGAAGTAAGAGATTACCGAAATTTAATCGGACACATCATCAAAGAGGAAGCGTCCGCTTACAACTTGTCATTTGATCAATTTTATGACTTACTCTCAGACTTTGATGCAGTGGTGGACAGAGCCGTACATTGGCTGAGCATGTCGTATACAAGAAGATTCTTTACACGAATCAATGCGGCAGAAGCAACAGCGCTCGAGTTATCCATCCCGGTGATCAAAATCACCAATCAAGTCGGCATACTTCCTTTAATCGGTGACATTGACACCGAAAGAGCGCAAGAACTGATGGATAAAGCCCTCTCCAAAGGGAATGAATTATCCCTGGAATACTTAGTGATCGATCTATCCGGCGTTCCGATTATCGATACGATGGTGGCAGACCGCATTTTCAAAGTAGTCGATGCCCTATCCCTGATTGGAATCAAAACCATCCTATCCGGAATCAGACCAGAAATTGCCCAGACCATGACTCACCTTGGGATCGATAGTTCCAGAATCCCTGTGACCTCGAGTCTTCATATAGCGTTGGAGAAATTTTTGTAAGAAGCACAGGGATTGTTCCTGTGCTCTTTTTTTGTGATGGGACATTATGAATTGGGAAGGTTCCCATGCATTTCGTTTCTCCAGCCAAGGTACCTGTCCCCCTGGCTGCATAGGGACGGTTCTCATGCTTCCTTTTTCTGATTCCTTTACTATTCCCCCTCATAAACATCTAATGCCTTCCAGAAGAAGCAACGGTGCTTCTTTTCCACTATAGGAAACTGACAGCAATTTCAAGACTCCCTTGCGTCACACACCAAGGGTATATTCCCGAAGCAATAGGTTAATACCTAATAAAAAAAGGATTTACGGAGGTCGTGAAGCATTTGTATGCGTTTATGAGTGATATTGAAGTGACACTCTTATGGATTTACGTGGGAGTTATGTTTACAGGAGCAGCCGTCTTTGCCATATGGAGCATGAGAAGAAAAGGAGTTCCCAGGGTAGAGTATTTCATTGCTTTCCTTATTCCGGTTTGGTCGGGTCTAGCTTATATGTCCATGGCCATGGGACAGGGAGCTGTTCTCGTAGAAGGACAACTTGTTTATTTCGCCCGTTATCTAGACTGGGTCGTGACGACACCTTTATTGCTTACTGCTCTCGCGTTGACCGGTATGCATCAAGTAAAGAAGAAGGATCCAATCATCATTGCAAGCTTGATCGTAGCAGATGTCATCATGATTAGCACCGGATTTATCGCTGACCTTTCATCGGGTGTCATGGTGTATACCTGGTATCTCGCAGGTGTGACAGCATTCCTGGTCATCCTTTGGATCATTTGGGTACCATTGAGAAAAATGTCTAAGAAACAGGACCAAAGCGTTTATAAAGTGTACCTCATTATGTGTGGGTATCTGACCTTCTTCTGGATTAGCTATCCTATTGCATGGCTCCTTGGACCTTCAGGGCTCGAAATCACCGGACAGTCAGGGGATACATTGTTATTCGTCATCTTGCCCATCTTTTCAAAAGTTGGGTTCAGCTTATTGGATTTGTATCAATTACGTCATTTGAAGTATGGATGAAATGGGGGACGTGGAACGGGAACAGACCCCCTTCTTTGTAGCCCTATTAAGTAACAGGCCAAGAGCACGGGGACGGTTCTCGTGCTTCTATAATAAAAAGACAAAGGCAGTGCATGCCTTTGTCTCAAACTCTTTCTATTCAATACCTAATTCATTCTTGATATCTTCCAAGGACGAACCTTTATATTTTTCTTTTGGTTTCGGTGCAGAATCCACGCCAGGATCTGCTTCAAGGAAGTTGTATTCGACTAATTCGAAGTCCTTTGCATCAACCGTTCCGTCGAAATTCAGGTCCGCATGTTGATCATCCGTTCCCCAGCTGTTTTTCAACTCGACCGCATCCATGATATCAATCACGCTGTCCTGGTTGATGTCCCCGGCATCCTGCGTACGCAGAGGTAAGCCATGCCACGTGCCGACAATCTTATCTTCACGTTCATCAAAGATCGTGAACGTGGATTTGACCGGGAAGTGTCCTGGAATCGTCACTTCCATCTCGAAAGGCTTATCGGTCACTGGGAGCTTCGCTATGAAGTCATTGTTTCTGACCATTTCCCCGTCATGTACGTTGCCTTCCCAATCGGTGACCTTGATGGAAACGGGAGCGTTTGAATAGTCTATATTATTGTCATATACTCCGTCGGTACCAAAGAATCCTTGGGCCTTAATGTCCCCTCTTATCTCTGAATAGCTGCGCAGCAGTTCCGGATATTGTCCTTCAAAATATCCTTTTAAACTAGTCGTTTGACCATTTACGTCTGTATACTTGCTTGAGAAGGTCGGTGCCGTCACATAGTTCATTCTGTAGAATTTAGCATCCTTCGCTTCAAACGTCACTTCTGCCATTGGAATATCTCCATTTACTTCAACTTCCGGATTCTCCACATTCAGATGAACATCAAGGTGTCTTGTAGAACTACTTTTTTCCTTGTCCTCATACGTAATGTCAGAGTCACCATACTCAAGGAAATTCGGATGGACCTTCACGTCCGTCAACTCAAGTTGATTGCTGTCGTAATCTACTGAGAAAGATCCTTCTTTCAGTTGCTTCACATTATGGGACGACAGTGTCATCTTCAGCTTATCGCCAGCCATGACTTCTTTTTTATCCATGGAAGCCGTGGCATATTGTGTACCTTCTTTTACAAAGCTGTTGATAATCGGTCCACCCTGTGCGAAGTTTCCGACGGAATCGTGTGCGAAGAATCCAACAGGATACCGGCTGAGGATCGGGTTCATCAAGATTTCATCCGAAAGGTTCCCCTCACCATCTGTATTTAATGCCCCTGTTGGGAATGGTGATCCATAATGATAGACAATGTAATTATTGGATTGGGATGCTTCGAGTCCCGCTTTCTTCATATCTTCAATGGTCTTATCAAAAAGGGACATGGAGAATGGAACCGTTTCTTCTCCTTCTTTATACTCATACACACCCGTCGGCAATGTACTTGAAAACTCTGGAGCTGTATTATCAATGAATGTATCCGTTTCTTTCGTAAACGTTTTACCTTCACTGTTCGTCCCCACTAATCTTAGCTTGTAATGGCCTTCCGGTGCCAATGCAGGGTTGACTGATATACGGTTACCTTCATACGGATAATAGTAACCTGCAAAGGCCGAGTTAATAATGATCATCTGTCCCTCATTGATTCCTGAAGTATTCATGACCCCGACCAGTCCCATTTCTTTATTCGTCTTCCCATCCACCAACACGACGCTGATCTGTTCCATAGGTGACTTCAACGTGAAATCCATTGGGGTATAATTGAACAAGGTTCCGAATTGATTATTCTCTTTCGTCGAGAAGTTGAACGCTCTGACTGATTCAATTCCTTCTTCGGAAATTCGGATACCAAATGGGATTTGATATTCTTCAGAAGGATTTTCCTCATTCACATAACGGATATACCCTTCATAGTAACCCTCTTCAGCTGTTTTAGGGATCGTTAAGGATACGTTCGTTTTCTTTGTCTTCCCGGCCTTCACCTTAATGTTTTCATCAAAGGTTAGATTGATTCCGTTTTTGGATGCGTCAAGCGACTGATTGGTAAATTCCACACTAGCATGAAACGATTTTGTTTCTTCTCCGGAATTCTCAATCATAATGGTACGCTGATCTTTTAGTGCTTTATCAATATATTGAAATCCGAAGCTCATCCCCCCGGTCTGCTCATCAATGTTCATTTCTTCTCCATTCATGAGAGTGGTTGTTTCATCAATGACCTGAAAATTCATATCTGAATGAATGGCTTCATAAGGGTCCACCCTGCCTGCGCCGACTTCATAGACACTATAATCGCCGTTCATAGAATCCGCGGTGTTCATGAAAATGGATTTCACATCTGCCGGTTCCAAGTCATTATTGGATTGTAATAATAGTGCCGCCATACCAGCTACATGTGGGGATGCCATGGAAGTTCCCGATAATCTCGCATAGGCGTAGTCATACGTTCCGTTTTCTTTATCGTTGATATAGGATGGAACCGTTGATAACACTCCCACACCAGGGGCAACAATTTCAGGTTTGATATCATAATTCATTTTCGATGGTCCCCTTGAGCTGAAATCGGCAAGGCGGTCACCCTCTGTTGTGATGGCTTGCATATCGCTAAAGGTAAAGGTTTCTCCTTTCTGGATGCCGGCCTTCAACGCCTCTCCTTCTGCCTTTGTCAGGGAGAATGTAGGAACGAAATCGACTCCCTCTCCAAGGTAATGAGGGATATGCCCTTCTTCATCGTTATTGTTGTAAATCATGACGGCTTTCGCTCCATGCGAGGCTGCCGCTTTAATCTTATCCACAAACGAAATCTCACCACGGCTGATCAATGCGATATTCCCGGCTACCGGCTTACCGATAAAATCATTGTTACTGGCAGCAAGACCCACATCTACTAGTTGCATACTACTATCCTCTAAATCTGTGAGATGATCACTATAATTTCTGGCCATCAGCTGAAGGTTGACGCTTTCTGCTCCATATTGACCTTTGAATGTTGCAATATCGATCGGGACATCACTTGCACCAACCGTTAAGGCAAGGGCCGCGGTTCCAGGTGAGCCTAATGTAAAGGATTCACTTCCGCTATTACCAGCCGAAACGACAGCCGTCACACCGCTGAGGACAGCGTTATTCACCGCTACAGAAGTCGGATACAGGGGATCATTGACACCTGCCCCAAGAGAAAGGTTGATGACATCCATTCCGTCCGCAACGGCACGATCAATCCCTGCAATGACCCCTTCACTCGACCCTCTTCCATAAGGTCCGAGGACACGGTAGCTATATAGATCCGCTTCAGGTGCAACCCCTTTTATACTGTACTCGCTTTCATTATCTCCTTCACCGGCAACCGTACCGGCCACATGAGTCCCATGTTCAGTATAATAGGAATTCCCATTCGAAAATTCCGGTAAACCGGACTCTTTCCATTCTTGATACGTTGCTTCCATAGGATCATTGTCATTGTCCACGAAGTCATAACCGCCTTTATAGACACCATCCAAGTCAGGGTGGTGATAATCGATCCCTGTATCAAGGACCCCCACTTTGATTCCTTTGCCGGTAAACCCTTCATTATGTAGCTTATCGACTCCTAAGTAAGGAAGGCTTTCCATCATATATTCTTCCGCTGATGTGTTAGACGTATCCTCTGATGGAACTGGTGGATCAATTTTAACATCGACGTCGCTGTAGACCGCTCTTACCACATCCAGATTGATTAATTCTTCAATTCTATTAGCTGGAAGTTCCAAGGAAACACCGTTCATGGCGTTTTTAAACACCTGACCTACCTTGTAACCGTTATTGCTTTTCCCCTTGAACATTTTGGCTAATTCATTTTTGAAATCTTTTTGATCCTTTTCTACATGTGCCTTTGCTTCACGAGCGTCTATGCTCTTTCCTTCCAGTTTCGCTTTCAACCGAGCGACTTTTTCAGGAGGGTGGTCGAGCTGTACGATGACTTTCACCGAACTGTCACTCTTGAGGTTAACCGTTTTATCTAAATATAGTCCTTGCTTCTCCACTGACTGTAGCTGCTTATAGTTTTCCAGCTGCTGTTGCGACATGTTTGAAAGTACGGATTCAATGGATGTTGGTTTTTCTGCCAGGACATTGATTGCCGGAATATTCCCGGAACCGAGCAAAAGGCCTGTACCTAATGCATACACTAGCATTTTTTTATTCTTCTTCATTTACGTATCCCATCCTCTTTGTCTTAATTTTCTAACACTTTGAATATAGCATTGGTCACACCTGTAACCTATTGGGAAATCCATGTAGGTATATAGATTCGGGTTCAAGATTTAAAAACGGCAGAAGGATGTAACGGCAGGAACGGAAACCGGGCTGATTCACAAGATATACCATTTGGCCCACGTTTCGACCCTCTCCAACATTTCCATTTAAAGTGAATACGCAGTATAAATAGACCAGGTCTATACACTCATTTTGATTTCCCAAGAAGGAGCCGGGGGACAGACCTTGGCCTGTTTTCCAAATAAAAAACAGAAAGCCATGGGACCTGTCCCCATGGCTTTCCTTGCAACGGTATTAAACTAAAGCCTACTCCAAAATCATATCAATATGCGGAATCCCATCATCCAGATAGGTTTCCGTGATCGCCCTAAATCCAAATGATCCATAGAACTCCCGTAGATATTCCTGAGCCTGAATCTTCACCGGTTGTTGCCCCCACTCCTCATGAATGAATGCCAACCCTCTTTTCACTAACTCGCTTGCCAACCCTTTCCCGCGATAACCTTCCTTTACAAGGACTCTCCCAATGGACGGTTGCTCATACGATACCCCTGCAGGCAAGAGCCTAGCATAGGCAACAACCTCACCATTTTCTTCCTTATAAAGATGATAGGAATGCAGATCCTTCCCATCAACTTCAAGGTAGGCGCATTCCTGCTCCACGACGAAAACCTCAGTCCTTACTTGTAATAGTTCGTATAGCTCGTGGGTTGATAGATCTGTAAAGCTCTTTACTTTCCAGCTCATGAAATTGGCCACCTCTTTTATGGTTTAAAGAGCCACCTGGACAGGTACCTTGGCTCATTTTTCACTATTGTACCACGGGAAGCAGGGGGACGGTTCTCTTGCTTCCCGTGGTACAATTCACCAACACTATTCCCTCTCCAATCCCTGAAGCTCATTCACCGTTACAAATTCATATCCTTCTTCTGCCAATGATTGTATGACCCCTTCAAGAGTCTTCAATTCCTCACCAGTCCTGTCATACATCGCATGCAGTAAAATAATCGAGCCCGGTGTGACATTGTCATTCACGTATTCTATTTTATCGGCAGAAACCGTATAAAACGTATCCGGTTCAATATTCCACATTACCGTGTCTCGATCATGCTTGGATAAATAATAAGGCAATCCCACGATTTTTTTCCCGTTTGGCGGGCGAAAGTCAATTTCCCCCGAATAGCCGGCTTCTCGAATCAGATCGTCTGTTTTTTCAATCTCTTCCTTAATGAACGAAGGTGATTTCAAAATCATCCGGTGATGGGAATACGTATGATTTCCGATCTGATGACCTTCTTCTATCAGCTTCTTCGCTTCTTCAGGATGTTCTTCTATATCATTCCCGATCAGAAAGAACGTTGCTTTGATATTATACTTTTTCAACAATGCGATGATGTCATCCACATTCTTGGTTGGACCGTCATCAAATGTTAGAGCAACCACTTTGTGATTGGTTTCCACCTTATCAGTTAGCCCACCAAACAATTGAAACGTTCTGGCGTTCATCAATTTAAACGTACCGAATAATAATAAGAAAATGATGACAATGACTGTTCCGATAAATATGAGTTTCTTTTTCATCCGTTGTAAATTCCCCTTTTTCGTTTGAATGAAGCCTGGGGCCGATTCTTTTGCTTCCTTTTTTAGTAGAATCCCCCCTCTATCATACGTCAAAATAGTAGATACAAAAAAGCCCCACTCCCAAACATGGGGTGAAGCTCAAACGCAGGGACGGTTCTCCTGCATCCAAAATAACATTCAGGAAATCCGTCCCTTATTTAACCTATCCTTCATCAGAACAAGCTCTATTCATCCTTACAGTTCCTCATACCACTCATCCGAAACCGGCTCCAGCCACTCAGGCTTTCCCGCAGTGATGGCGACATGCGAGAACCAGCTGTCCTTCGTCGCACCGTGCCAGTGCTTGATGCCGTCATGGGTAACAATGACATCGCCGGCTTTCAAGAACTGAGCTTCTTTTCCTTCTTCCTGATACCATCCTTCTCCCCCGGTGACCAACAGCACCTGATAGCCATCGCGATGGACGTGCCAGTTATTCCGGCACCCGGGTTCGAACGTGACGTTCCCGACCACGACACTCACCTTGGGATCAAATACCAGACCCTTCAGATAACTCTGCCCAACAAAATACTGGGCAAATGCTTCATTCTTATCTCCAACAGGGAACAAGCCCCCGTCTTTCAATTCTTCATGCTTTGCCATAAGGCAATCCCCCTTCTATTATTTTTTGCTGAAGACTGGGAAGAAGTCGTGCTCCCCGTGGCTTTCAAGACTTTTCACCTGCTTCAATGCTTCCATGTCTGAATCGCTGATGATGAAATCAAGCTCGGCATTATTCTTCATATGATCAGGATTCGCTGTTTTTGGAATGACCACAAGTCCAAGCTGGATGTCATAGCGCAGGCAAAGCTGGGCCACGCTCACCCCGTATTGTTCTGCCATGGCCTTTACTTCTTCATGTTCTAGAACGGCACCGTGGCCAATCGGAGAGTAAGCTTCCACGAGGATGCCGCTCTCCTGACAGAATTCGATGAGCTCCGTCGGCGTATGGCTTACGTGAGCGAGGATCTGGTTGACCATCGGCTTGACTTTCGAGTGCTCGAGGATGTTCTCGACATCATCCTGAAGGAAGTTGGACAGGCCGATCGCCTTCACCTTCCCGGCTTCATACGCATCCTCCAGCGCCTTCCATACATTTCTGTTCTCTTCAAAATAACGGTTCTCTTCACGGAACTCCGCCCACGGCTGCGGGCTATGGACGATCATCAGATCGATATAGTCCATTCCAAGCTTCTCTAAGGACGCATCAATCGATTCCGCCACCGCTTCATACGTTTTCGCCTCTCCCGCTACCTTCGATGTGACGAAGATTTCTTCCCTCGCCACGCCACTCAAGCGGATTCCTTCGCCGACTCCTGCTTCGTTTCCATACGCCTGGGCCGTATCAATGTGACGATACCCAATGGCAATCGCCTCCTGCACAGCCTTCGATGTTTGCTCGTCATCCAAGAGCCAAGTCCCGAGACCAAGCATCGGAATCTCGACTCCGTTTGATAATTTGCTTTTTTCATTGAACATATCATCGTCTCCCTTCTTTTATAAAAACGAAATCGTATATTGATACGATACCGCACATCTGTGTATAATATAAAACGACATAGAGACATCTTCAATGATCAAAACACCTTGATTTGTGCGTTATCGCACAACGAAGACCATATTGTACGAAAACAATAAAGGAGTTGCCCATGACCAAGATCGACCGCAGGGTACAGAAAACACTAGAAGCCATCAAAGGGGCATTCATCCAATTGATGTCGGAGAAAGGCTTTGACCATATCACCATCCAGGACATCTCCGACCGGGCCAACGTCGGCCGCCGAACCATCTACGATCACTATCTCGACAAATTCGATATCCTGGACCGCCTCATCGAAGAGCACATCCACGAGCTACGGAAACTGTGTCAAGATGCAGCCGACCTGAGCTACGAGGAAGGCAATATGATCTGGTTCGACTATTTCCAGCAGAATGAAGCCTTCTTCACGACCATCCTGTCCAGTAAAGGCGCACCAACATTCCGCACCAGCTTCCTCGCCTTTGTCATCGAAGAATTAGAGGCGGATGTCGATGTTACCGAAGGAATCAATCAAGGAATGAGCAAAGAACTCGTGCTGAAGTTCTTTGGAGCCGCCATCGTTGAAATCGTAGAAGCGTGGATTACCGGGGGGCTCTCTGAACCCGCAGAGGTTGTGGCAAGTCAGATGGGGAGTTTGTTGGACCGGAATTTATGAAGGGCCATGGGGACAGGTCCCTTGGCTTGTTCTTCTTCTAACTAGGCTCTGTTAAAGTTAAATGTTGATAAGTAGAAAAAAGGAACTTCCGTTTTAAGGAAGTTCCTTTAGATTATTTATTTAACTCTTCGGTAAGGATGTTGATGGCTTCCATTACTTCTTTAACATTTTTTTTGTCATTCAATTCATCTCTAGCGTGTAGTAATACTGGTCGAACCGACTCAACTGAACGTCCAAATTCATACATCCAATCATATCTAGGAACCATCCAAATATGAAAATGATGAGTAGTGTCCTCATTGTAGAAATAGTAGACATATTCAATACCTAAAGCTTCTCTTTGCGCTTTTCTAATCTTTGATAGAATGTTTATGTAATCTAACCTCTCTGGTTCGGTCAATTCATCCAAACATTTGATGTGTCTTTTAGAAGCTAAAATTATTAATCCTCTAATAGGATATGCGACATCTTGATGAGCATGAAAGTGCTCTGTTTCAATGACCACACCGCCGTCTGGTTCAATCATTCCACTTGTTAATGCACAACTAAGACATTCCACTTCTACTGTTTCTCCATTTGATAAGGTGATTTTTCTCAAGCGATTCCTCCGAACACATAATAGTATAGTTCCTGCTAATTCAAGATAACAACTCAAAGCTAGTTTATCCTAAGTGTATCATAGGTTTGACACTTGGAATTAAATTCCCTTTTATTATCATACCGTTCATTATGACTCCAATTCGCTGATGATAAATACTTTCCAAAACTTGAGATTAACATTTAGCAGAGGCTCTAACTAAAAAAGAAAGCCACGGTTCACTGCCCCCGTGGCTTTTCAAAAAAATGCGTGGACGGATCCTGTCAAAAAGAAGCAACAGAACCGTCCTCATGCTTCCTAAACCTCACCACAAACCGGCATCCCTTTTCATATTCTCCATCCAACTCTATCGTCCCACCATTTTGCTCGATGATTTTCTTTGCAATGGCGAGTCCAAGTCCCGTTCCCCCGGTTTCCCCATTTCTTGAGGCGTCCATCCGCACAAATGGTTCGAATATCTTTTCATGGTAGTCGGGAGGGATCCCTGTTCCCAGGTCCTCGATGATCATGACAGCCTCGTTCTGCTTCTCCCAGAAGGAAACCGACAAATATCCATCACTGTACGCCATAGCGTTTTGAAGGATATTCGTCATGGCCCTCTCTAGTTTGGAGGGATCAAATTTCACGATCATAGGTGCCTCAGTGATATCAAATTCGTACTCCATCCCCTTTTCTTCAAACTCTTCCACATAAGAAGACAACAGGGTCCGGAGCCATTCAGCCATATCCTGTTCCTTCCGGCAGACGGAACCGCAGTCCACATCCATGTGAGACAGGTCGAACAGATCATGAATCAACCGGTTCGCCCGTTGGCTGTTGGATATGATGATGTCGGTATATTTCTGCTGATCTTCTCGACTCAGATGGGTAAAGCTGTTCAACGTTTCAGCATAGCCCTGGATATTGGTCAAGGGAGTCTTCAGATCATGGGAAATGTCCAGGATGAGCTGCTTCCTCAGTTGTTCGGACCTTTCCTTCAAACTGATTTCCGTCCCGATCGTCTCGGCCATTTGGTTGATCTTCTGCTTTAACTCGTTCAATTCCTGATTGGCCTCGAACTCGATTTTCTCCCCGTAGTTTCCTGCAGAAATGGAATCTATTCCTTTCAGGAGCTTTTGAATCGGCTGAATGAGCTGGACCGATGTCCTCTTCACATACCAATACAGAATCGAGATCAAACACACCATGAAGAAGATGATGGTGAAGAAGAACACGTCATCCAATTGGAAGTAGTCATCTGCGGGGAAGTATAGTAATAGATACTCGTCCCCTTTTTCCGGTATGAATAAATCTGTTTCGTACGTGTCGGTATGCTTCAGAAATTCCTCTAGTCCATAAGCAAATCCGATTTTATGAGGACTATTGAATTGGTCGGTCACCTCATACCCGGTGCTGACCAATTCCAGGTACGCATGATCCGGCAGTTCATTCTTTGTGAAAGCCTCTTTCATCCCGTCTTTCTTCGCATCTTCATACACTCCCTGGAGGAAATCCTGATCCAGGTCCTCATAGACGGTCTCCACATACACGTAGTTCGCCAAGAGGGTGAACGTCCCTACTACAAGGAGGATGATGAACAGTAGCGAATAATTGATAAAGAATTGTTTCGTGATAGAAATTGATTTTTTAAGGAGGATCGGATTAGTCTTCATGGTTCTCCATCCGGTAGCCGAGGCCCTTCACGGTCGTGATGTAGGCAGGATAGCGCGGATCCCTTTCAATCTGCTCCCTGATCCGGCTGATATGGACCATGATCGTATTACTGTCACCGATGTAATCCGTGTTCCATACAAGCTCATACAGCTGGGCCTTCGTATACAACCGGTTCACATTCTTCATGAAAATCGACAGCATCTTTGTCTCCTTCGGGGTCAACAGTAGACGCTCCCCGTCCTTCGTCACTGTTTGTTTGACGGGGTCATATTCGAGGGATCCGTTTCGAATCAAACGGTTTCCTTCCCCCACACTGTAATCCGTATACCGCCGGATCTGGGCATTCACCCTCGACACGAGCTCCACCATACTGAAGGGCTTCACGACATAATCATCAGCTCCGAGCCCGAATCCCAATACTTTATCAGCATCATCCGCCCGCGCCGTCAAGAGCATGATCGGCACCTTACAGCATTTCCGGACTTCCTGGATCACCTGAAACCCGTCCACTTTCGGCATCATCAGGTCCAGGATCAGAAGGGTCGGGCGCTTCTCCCTGCACTTCAGGATCACCTCTTCCCCATCATAGGCCTGCTCCACACGATACCCCTCATTCCGCAAATGAAGGGTCACCAATTCATTAATTTCCACATCATCTTCTGCAATATAAATTAACTCTGCCATAGCGTTACTCCCAGTCTTATAAAATATCATCCTATTTTACCATGAAAGCCCCGATGTTTTTTGAGAATCAAACGACATTTAAGGTTGCGTTAAGATTGGGATGAAGAAAATTGTGTACAATGAATACATTGTGGTCAGATAGGCCAATTCAACGAAACGAGTCGAGCAGGTGAGAAAAACATGACCAAACAACTGGATGAATTCATATTAAAAGGACAATTTGAAGAAGCCAAACAAAGAGCGAAAGAACTCTCCCAGAGAGAACTGGACGAAGAACTAATGAATATCGCCTTCAGCGATTCAAGCATAGCGAACTACTCATTCATCATGAGTTTACTCGTCGAGAAAGAGACCGTTGAGCTGCATGATATGGCGTTTCGCTTAATGGTGAATCCACTAAGCTACCTGGACGGTGCGTACTATGCCGCCCTCTATCATGCCAGGCGGTGCGTGGAATTGACGGACCGGAAAGAGGTCGGCTATCTTTCGAATCTATTGTTTTTACATACCATACCGGATTCTGTCGTGGAAGAAAAGGAAGCATACGAGACAGCGAAAAGGATCCTGTCTTTGGACCCTGATCATCGAGCGGCAAAAGAAGTGTTGAATAGGAGGTACAAACCACGATGATGAGTGTGAGAAGTAAAATCATTTCTTCCATTCTCGTCGTGATCGGACTGATCTTTGCTTATGCCGCAATGAAAAGCAGTGATGTAGAGAGCGCACTGGGTTATGCACTTGTCGCGATCATTGGGTTTGTGGATGCATATTTATTTTATAGGATAAGAGAGTGAAGCATGGGGACGGTTCCGGTGCTTCATGGATGTAATGAAAATTGAGAAAGGACCTCATATCCGGAGGTCCTTTCTTCCAATCTTGCTTCACTATACTTTTGCGGGTTCATCATAATCTAATAGATGAACCCGCAAAAGTAAAATAACCGGAGATTTTCCGGTTACATTCAGAATGGAGCTTGTTTTTCTTTGCATAAGCGGAGTTTTTCCGCTTATGCAAAGAAAAAGCATCCGTTATCGTATTTTGTAAGTCAATAGCCGGAATTCTTCCGTCTATTTCAGCTCTTTTTTAGTAACAAGGAGGAATTAAGCGGAATTTTTCCGACTAAAAGCGTGACTGCCTCATGCTCCGGCGAGTGCTTATGCGCTTTGATGATTTAACGATTCTATTAATGAAGAGCTTGAACACATTTGCACAAGGAGAATCTGGATGAAGAAAAGTCATGTTTTTATCAGTGTCATGTTCTTAATAGCAACAGCATTAGGCATATTCGCTCAGGATATAGCCTATTTCTTACATAACCATTTTCCTTGTACTCTCCCAGTACACTACCTAACCTTCCTTACAATTTTCAGCATTATCCTATATTTATTTTCACTATTATTCATCATTACATTGATCATAAAGAACAAGATTGATAAAGAGAAAGCCTATCTGTACTTGTTCATGATGGTGGTTTCCATGCTGCTAACTTCCACTTGGTCCCTATTTGTTTTATCTATGTGGTGGGGCTGAGTGAGGATTCCCTCCTATGGTTTAAAGATAAGTAAAGGAGAAATTCCATGAATTCACTACATGAAATATTGATCAACTGGCAGGAGAATCTGGATCAGGATGAATGGTATTTCAGTCGATCTTTTGAAGAGATCACCGAGAACATGACTTCTGAGGAGGCTTTTCACTATATACCAGTCGTCGTTAAAGCGTTTACAACGTTGCAAAATGCCTTCTTAATTGGAGAAGTGATAGACTTTCTTCATGCCGTCTATACAAAAGCCAATACAACAGAAGTGCATCCGATCCTCCTCCAAGAACAAAAAAACATAAACGAAATCACCATCACCTATGGAGATGATTACACCAAGCACGCATTGAATGAATTCAAGAAATCAATAAGATGGAAGAATTAGAGGGACGGACCTCGATAACAGAAGAATACTTTGAAGCCTCCAGGATGTGACAGGGACGGTCCTACTAGTAGGTACCATCTCTATTTAATCAATCCTTACAATTTAAGGTTCATTTAAAACAGGAATAAGTGACGAAGTAGACAATGGAGGACTGAATGATGTTTTTTAAAAAGGATGAATCGATTAATCAGAAAAGTGTAGATGCAGCCATTCAGAATACATTCATCTTTTGGGGAGTAGCCCTTCTTATCAATGCACTCTTTGAGACGACAACGAACAAACCGCTCATCAGCAGCTCTTCTGTTATGTTATCTGCGGGGTTAATCATCTTTTATTCTACTGAACAAATAGCGAATTACATACATAAAAGAAAAGAGTAGCGTCTATACATTTATCAGGAGTTGATCTTCAAATTGATTTTCGATGATCGTTATCATTTACATGTAGGGTATTATAAAAATCAAAATGACATAGAAGCCATTTTTTATAAAGTCAAAGATCAAAACATTTGGTGTATGTTCTTTGATAATGATTATTATAAACTCAATATCCAAGAAGGATATCCTGCTATCAAAAATTTCGGTTTATTGATCGGCATTTATCCCACCGAAAGCGAAGATTTACCTGTGGAACAAGGCGCCGAGCTATTTGAAGCATTTTTAAATGAACAACAGTTAGTTTGAGGCACAGGGACGGTTCTCGTGCTTCTTTTTTATCTATCAGAAGCATTCATTAGCCTACCCAATCTTTCTACCAACACCCCATTCACCTTCAAACTCTCCAAAATACCAGCTCATTCCCCTTTATGACTATCCATTTCTGGCCTTTTCCTCATCATAAAACCAAACATCATACTGGTGAGGATGTAATAGATTCCTATAATAGACAACGCGTCTGTTAACACGGACCATAGTCGATTGCCTTGAATCACAGCTCCCCATACGATAAAGCTCGCGATAAACAGGATTGGGAACATGAGAAAGTATCCCAGGAAGGTCAGGGTTTCTTTTTGCTTCTCCATCATGATCATCCTTCTCTCGTTAGTGGGTTTGTTGTGTTTCCACATATCCGTTTCACAAGCCCTTCTCCTCTCTTTGTAAGATCCCTCAATAACAATGAAAAGATATCCGCTATTGGGTCCATAAAAGAAAGATACATGACCAACCTAATAAGAAACTTAAAGGAAGCTTAAGGGAACCTTAAATTATTTATGTAGTAACAAGGGACCTGACCCTTTGGCATACCAGTTCGCACACTAACAGGCTAGAATCATCACTGCATTTCCACTATAATAGGAGAAAGGAGGTGAAAAAAATGGACAAGCAAATTCTGAACATGTTATCCGATATTCAACAGAACATGAAAGAGTTCGATCGTAATCTGAAGGAATTCGGTAATGATTTGAAAGAAGTAAAGGAAACAGTCAATCGAATTGAAACGTCGCAGACAGAAGATGTCATTGCTATGTTAAAAGTAGGAAACCAACGTTCTGAAACAGACTTCCATTATCTGAACACAAGAATCACCAATATTGATAAACGGGTTTTCAACCTTGAGAATCGAGCTGAAAGGTAATCGTCATTTATCTAAAAAAGTTTACTCTTCGTTCCCTCTCACCATGACCCACACTCCATTTCTTCGATTTACCTTTTCGTAGACAATTCCATCCTAAACCAAAAAAGATGTCTGACCTACTGGGGTCAGGCAACTTTCTTTTCACGACTCATTCAACTATCTGGAAGGCCACGGGAAAGGTCCCCCGGTCTATCGCTCTAGAAAAGAGGTCTTCTCACACCTTGATCTTCCGCCCCTTCCACTGCACCGAATGAAACACATTCACCCGAACAAACGAATAAAGGAAAATCATCACAAAGAATAAAAAGAACAAAGGATAAAAAGGGAAATACCCCCACCTGAAATTCCCAACTCTTCGGGCAAACCGTGTTGTTTGAACGCCATACAGGATATACAACACCACATAGACGAGGATAGCTGTAGTACTTCCCTCTATCATCGAAGAGATCAATGAAGACGCGCTCGTTAAACTCCCCGTAATCCATAAGATAACCATCAGCATGACAACAGGATGAGTGGACTTTGAACCGACGGCAAAACTTTTGCACCAGCCTTCGATCAGGCTTCCCACCCCTTCCGGATACATGCGGAACGAAATGATCCCCCTGCCACCCAGGCAGCGAACGGGAAGGTTCTGATCCAAAAAGGCCTCTCCCAGTGCCAGATCATCCATGATGGCCCCCTCAATCTTTTCATGCCCGCCGGATAAAAAATAATCTTCTCGATTACTTAGAATACATGGACCGAACGATCCTGCGGCTTTGAACCGGGATCCCCAGATGGTAAATAGATTCATCCCCACCACGACGATGATATTAAAAACAATGGAAAGATGCTCATACACACGCTTCACCGTGTGATAGGGCTGCAAGGCGAGGATTCCCCTCGCTCCTTTCCCCTGATAGACATGCAGAAGATTACGTAATCCATCCACATTCATGAATCGGGTATCGGCATCCAGGAACAGCAGCCAATCTCCTTTTGCCTCCTTGGCACCCCGCCAGCAGGCAGAGGATTTCCCTGCCCCGTTATTCTGCAGGACCGTGACACCGTAGCTTTCTGCGACCTCAACGGTTCGATCCGATGAATCGTCATCCACCAACAGAACCTCAAATCCCTTGTATCGCTGCTCCTGCAACGACTTCAATAACGGGGAGATCCTGCCCTCTTCATTCCTGGCAGGGATAATGATGGACACAAACGGCAACTCCGCCGTACTTCTGGAGGTAAATCTCGGAACCGGTAAAGACCAAAACACGATCATGCCAATAATCACCCCAAGGACACCCAGGATGAGATTGATCACTTCTGAAGCTGCCATGCACCCCTCCTCCTTCCTCTAAAACTCACCATCGTGCTTTATGTAACTGCATTTCCTTACAGTAGTCTGCTTGATTTCTTCCCAACACCTGACGTAATCGCCGATATCCGCCCACGATTGTACCGCTGAACCACGATAATCGGAAGGTTGAAGACAAGGGCATACAGGACCATCCACCATCCTGCCCATACAGGATTCCATATGAAGAACAGCGGAGCAGGGAGAATGGAGAGCCAATGAGTTAATTCCGCACGTTTTGTTTCTGCGGCAAATACCTTCAAATCCCTCGACTTCGTCCCATGCAAGCCCTTTTTACTGTATCCCTTTTTAAGAAAAATCGTGCCATCCAGAATCAAACCCTTCCACGCTTTCACCCGGAATAAACGCTGCCACAATGCCCCGGATTGTTCAAAAGGGAACGTCCGAAACCAGAAACGGTCTTCCAAAAACCACGTCAAAGGAAGTTTCAAGCAAACGGCAGAAATGGCGAGATGAAAGAACGTCCAGGCAATCACATCAAGGATGATGATCCAATGGTCAGGCAGTGAGACAATCATGACACCACCCCTTTGTTATCCAGAATCCCTCTCCAGAATCTTCTCACCAACAAGCTGGCCGCTTAACGTCACCATCGGCATTCCGCCTCCCGGGTTCACCGTCCCACCGACAAAGTAGAGGTTACCGTAGCGTTCACTCTGCTTCGGATGCTTCAACCCTTTATTCTTCTTACTATCGGACACCGTCCCATAAATCGCCCCGCGGTCGGAACCATATGTACGCCTGATATCTTCCGGCGTCCACATGTCCCTCGTGACAATGTTCTCACGCAAGCCATCAAGACCCATCTTCTCCAGCTTGATCAGGACCCGCTCAGCGAATTGTTCATAGTCCTCTTGCGAATACGGATTCTCATCCCGGATAAACGGAATATGAGGGAGCACCTTGATATTTTCATGTCCTGGAGGGGCCTGTGTCGGATCGGTCTTATTCACATTGACGAGATAAATGACCGGATCCTCCGGCAGTTCATGGCGGTGAAAGATCGATTCCATTTGTGCCTTCATATTTTCCGCGAAAAAGAAATTATGATGGCGAAGCTGCGGATAACTCTTCTTCACACCGAGATGCATGACAAGACCGGAACTCGCCGGTTCGAATTTCATTTTTAATTTTTCAATATAATCGCTGTCTTCCTCTAGCAATCGCTCGTACACCGGTATGACTTCCATATTGGACACATAATGATCGGCCGTCACCCGTGTTCCGTCATCCAACACGGCTCCGGTAATATCGCCATCCTTCTTGTCCAGCTTGACGATCTGCCGTCCAAGGTGGAAGGTCACCCCCACTTCTTCCGCCAGCTTCACAAGGGCGTCAGCGAGCTTGTGCAATCCGCCGGGAACGTACCATGCTCCCTGGTCATGCTGCATGTAGATCATCATATTCATCACAGCCGGCGCATCGTAAGGGGACGAACCGACATACTTGATAAAATAAGAGAGCATATCGCGAAACTGCTCATGGCTGATCCGCTTATCTAGGGATTTATGCACCGTGGACATCAGGTCAATGTTCTTCATGACACTGAACAGTCCCGCCTTCTTGACGATTCCTCTTGCCGTATCCGCACCTTTAAATAAGGTTTTATCCGTCATATCGTAATGGGTCTTCGAATGCTCCAGCAGACGTTGATATTCACGAATGTCCTTTTCACTGAGAGAGGCGTTCTTCTCCAACATGTCGTTCATATCTTCATACAAGTCTATGACATTTCCATCAGGGAAGAAGGAACGCCATTGATGATCCAGCCTCTCAATCTGGACATAATCCTTCATCGATTTCCCGCTCGCCGCAAACAATTTCTCAAAGATCTGCGGCATCGTCAAAATGGACGGACCGAGATCAAACCCAAAGCCGTCTTGCTCGAGCCGGTTCAACTTTCCTCCAATGTGATTGTTTTTTTCATATAAAGAGACATCGTATCCCGCCTGGGCCAGTGTAATCGCCGCCGACACCCCGCCGAGCCCGCCTCCAATGATCAGTACTGTTTTCTTTTTCAATGGTTCCGTTCCTCCTGTTCGGAAATCTTGTTTGGGGTATGTATGTTTATCTAAGACACGTTCAATGTATGCCTGGCCTTGAGCCAGCGCTTTTTCCCAATACATCAAGTCTGTATCTTCCGCACTTATCTTATACCCTAACTCCTTGTAATAAAAAACGTTGAATGTGGTTGGGTCTTGGTTCAATATGGAGGGGCTCCAGTTTCAGGCAGTATGTAGAGGTTTTGATGTGAATAGGTAAAGCTCGTCAGGCTTTCTACTATCTAGTATTCCACGGAAAAGTGGCATAACCCTTCTTTATAGGTGGACCGAGAGGAAACAGGGGGACGGTTCTCCGGAAGCACCGGGACGGTTCTCGCGCTTCAATAGATGAAATCAATAACACAAAAGGACCTCTCATATAACGGAGGTCCTTTCTTATACTTATTAGGAAACTAGTTATTTGGAATGATATCTATGGAATGAATATATCCTATTTTTTTAGCCTATTGAATAGAACGCTATTAAATAGCAAAAATAAAGGCAGTAATCAGTAATGCAAAAAATAAACTTATTAAAAATGAAAGGGCCCAATGCTTTTTTCCTGTCAGTTTCAGGAAAATATTTAAGGAGGAGCTAATGATAAAACATACAAGGAATAGAAATAATATGATTAATAGTATAGGCATTATCTCACTCTTTTCTCATTGTCACTGATAATTAATCCTCTATTCATCATACACCTGCATTATCGATCAAACCTTTCATATCTAAATAATACCTTACCATACAAAACGAGAGAATTTCCCGAATATTAATTTTTTTTAAGGATGTACGCTGTTTGAATCTACGCTTCAACTGGGTTTACAAGTGACGTATTCCGCATAGTGATGGTACAAAAGACCGTCGTGAATGTTTCAATGACGGTCTTTTTCTTCTATATGTGGATGTTTCACTTTTTGTAAAAATTAGTGTCTGCCCCTTGAACGGTAACATTTTCTATGTTAGGGGGAGCTTGAGGAGGAAATGCCTTCTTATTTGGACTCAATTCAGCATTACACTGAGTGCATTTCTCAGGTTTAAAGTTCCCAACTCTTTCGTTAACCTTTTCAATAAAACAACTCTCACAGTAATATACACTTTCCTTTAATTCACCAAATTCATCCGTTTCTATTAAACTATTTTCACTTTCACTATTACATTTACTACACTTTTCATATCATTATCTCCTTCAAATAATTGTAATACTCTTATTTTAAATTCATACCCTCACAAAAAAACATTAAGGTATCAAGTTACAATAAGGAATAATTTGTTATATTACAAACATGTAACTAAGAGTAATGTTATAGTAATATTATTAGAGGGACCTATTCCCTTTTTCAATCCTATTATAGTATTGGGTGGTAATTCATGAAAGATATGAAAAGACGAGAAACAGAATTAATGTCTAAGGTATGCACACGAAACAATGTCCCTCCTAAATTAGGAAGATTACTAGTAAAGCTTTCTGAAAGAGAAGCTTATGAAAATAATAGTCAACAGACCAGGATTAAAGAATATCAATCTCTAATTGATTTTCACTTTAAAGAAAATCAATAATGACTTAACCAATGGAGGTGAACGAAGATGCTATTGAAAAAACTAGAATTTGTTAATTATAAGACCTATTACGGTCATCAAGAAGTGGATCTTTATATCCCTGAAGATGAAAGAAAAGAGAACGGCAAAAATATTATTCTACTCGGTGGGTTAAATGGTGCGGGAAAAACAACTATTTTGAAAGCGATTCTATACATATTGTTCGGTAAACGTGGAATGACAGAAACCGAGTATAAGAGATTGTTCTCCAACGTTATTAACAACACTTTTTTTGATGAAGGTGGACGTGAGTGCCAGGTCTCACTGTCTCTGGAAACGGATAAAGGTGAAGAGTGGAATCTAAAAATAAAATGGTATTTTAATCGTGATAAAACCCTATCTCATGAACAAAGATCTCTTGATGTTAAAAGTGCCGGTTCGAAGTTTAAACGTACAGTTCAAATAGATAATATTGATATTTTTAATAAATTCATCGATAAAATTATTCCTTACCATGCAGCTCCATTTTTCATATTTGATGGAGAAGAGATTAAAGATATTATTCTTCGCCAAAATAGTCAAGAAATGAAGGATGCTATTCACAAAATTACAGGGATGGAATCTTACAAGCAGCTATTAGAGGATTTACACACTCTTAAGCAATCAATTGAAAGACAGCTAGCACGTTCTGTTAGTCATTCCTCAGTAAAAAATGCAGAAACTGAACTAATTGCATTGGATGATTCTATCGCAAATTTTGAAGCTAAGAAAGAAAAAATCCGGATTAAATTAAGAAGTCAGCAAGCTGCAGTTGATGATGCTAAAAATGATCGAAATGAAAAAATGAGTAAGAACTCAAAGTCTCGTGAAACGATCGTAAAAAAACAAACCAGAGTAGCAACGCAGTTAGAAATGGCTAAAAAAGAATTGAACACGTATTACTCAGATAATGTGGTATATATCATTTTAGGGAATAAAATTAGCAAATTAAAAAATAGAATTAAAAAAGAAAAAGAAATAAGTCAAAATAGAATTTTGCAAAACGCATCCCTTAATCCTTATCGGAACTTTATGGACAAACTATTGAATCA
This sequence comes from Rossellomorea sp. YZS02, assembly GCF_033963925.1. Taxonomy (NCBI): domain Bacteria; kingdom Bacillati; phylum Bacillota; class Bacilli; order Caryophanales; family Bacillaceae; genus Rossellomorea; species Rossellomorea sp. YZS02. Next base: position 324,701 of record NZ_JAXBLY010000002.1, read on the forward strand.
ATCCATAAACCCTCCACTTTCTCCAGTTCAGCTTGAACAAATAAAAGAATTAGGGAAAGAAATTTGGATACAAGAAAATGATATCAGAATTGATGTATCTGATGATTTTGAGGAAATACATGATATATCTAATAAAGACTTCAGTTACTTAAGTTCATTACCAATGAAAGATAAAAACCAGGTTACCAATTATATTAATAATATTGAAAGATTAACCCAGGAATACAATGGGCTTGAGGTAGAAATAAGAAATGCCCCAGAAGCGGTAAACCTAGAAGAAGAAAATGATACAATTGATCGGTTAACTAAAATTGTAGGAGAATTAGATTCTAAACATAGACTAATCAACAAAAAGCTTCGAGATCTATTAGATCAGAGAACGGTACTAAAGAATAAATTTACTCGTCTAAACAATCAAGACTCTAACACTGAAGAACTTCAAGAACGACTTCAAAATGTTACGAATACCATTGCCGCTATGAAAGAATATGTAACAGAAGTAACGAAGTTGAAAGCAGAACATATTAGAGATGAGTTCTCAAGTATGTTAAAAGTTCTCTTTAGAAAACAAGACGAATTTGGCAAGATCGAGTTCGATATTAACACTTACTCTGTCCGACTATTTAGCGATCGGATGCAAGAGATTAGTATACAAGAACGTTCTGCAGGTGAAATGCAAATGATATCCTCTGCACTCATTTGGGCGTTAACCAAAGTCTCAGACTTATCTCTACCAATGGTCATAGACACTCCACTTGGACGACTGGATAGTTATCACAGGAACCATTTAATTAATCATTACTATAAAAACTTAAGTGAACAAGTGATCATCTTATCTACTGATACAGAGATTACAAGTGAGTATGTAAACTTAATGGAGCAATCTTCGTATAAACAATACATGTTGGATTACGACGAGCGCAAAAAATATACAGTCATTAGAGATGGCTATTTCGATTTCGTTAGGGTGTGATGAATAAATGTCTAATAAAAGAATGTCCTTATCTCAAGAAGGAAAAGAAATACTAGATGACGTGGTAAACCATTTAGAGGTTGACCGTCCTCATGCTATAAAGATTGCCTTAGCTAAAGGGATTGCAGCGTGTACGAATCCTTCACTAGAAGCAATAACTGGTGGCAATAAATGGACGATTCCTGATAATATCATTAAAGAAAAAGAGTTCATCTTGTTTAAACACCTTATCATTAATGAAGCTGAAAGATCACTGAATGATGAAGAGTTACATCAATATATGATTGCATATATTGAATATGGACTGAGAACAATCAAAGACCTTCAAAATGAAAAAACATCAATGGAAGACGTTAAGTTGATGATTCTATAAATAAAGAGGCTGGGACAAAACCCTCCTCTGAAATGAAAAAGCCGGTGAAATTTTACAAAAAGTAAAA